>JBPPMB010000077.1:0-11933 GCA_051305855.1 Desulfuromonadales bacterium | reverse complement strand
AAAGCAAATGTTTCGTCCGAATCCGGTTCGAAGGCAGAAGCCATTGCCCGCTTGACTTTTTTCATCCCTTTGCTCGGCGTATTCATATCACTCCTCACCGGTAACAAAACCTTCCGCATCCAAAGCCAGTTCAAGCAGCAGAGGTTCCGGCACCTGTGCCCCCTGTGACAAAGTGATGGCCCGCATCAGCAGGGTGATCTCCTGCTGGCTGAGAATCCCTTGCGGCAGCGCCTCGGTGAATGCCCAGACCCCGACATTTTCTCGGGTGAGGGGCATGTCCCGGCCCGCCCGATCGGCGGCAGTGCTGAGCAGGGCCGCGACAAGCAGTTCAATCGCGCCGACCGGCAACTGCTGCTCAATCAGCACCCTTGCCGCCTTGAGTTTTTCACGTGCCTGGCGTTGCAAAAGAGACGGTCCTCCAGTGCCCGGCGCGCTGGTTCCATCGTAAATGGAACGGATCTGCGCCAGCGGTGAATGATCGCCGAGCCGCTGCAAACCTTTCAGGGCCAGACGATCGATTAACGCCACCGGGACTCCCTGTGAAAGGCGTTCGGCAAGCCGATCCGCCTCCAGGTCAACCCGGTCCAGAACCACCACCAGACCTCCACCGGAACCGAAGATCCGCTCAATGCGCGCGCCGAAGGTCCGCTGCAGTTCCTCAATGCAATGAGTGATTGCCTGCTCCATCGGGTCTTCAGCTGTGTCCGGCGGCGGCCCAGGCGAAGCCACCACTACGGACGCCTGTTCTGCTACGGGCGAGTCGACCGTCTCAACCTCTTCTGTGCGCTGCGGGAACCGCTCGGCAGCCAGATCATCCACCAGAGTTTCCAGCAACTTTTTCGAAACGCCGACCACATCCTCGCTGGCATCTTCGCCGATGACGTTATCAAACAGATGCTGTTTGTTCCGCACCAGCGAAAAGACCTGCTCTTCATAAGAATCGGAAGCCACCATGGTGATAATCTGTACCGTGCGTGTCTGGCCGAGTCGATGGATGCGAGCATTACGCTGTTCCAACACAGCAGGGTTCCAAGGGACATCGAGATTGATCAACACCGAGCCGCTCTGCAGATTGAGACCGACCCCGCCGGCGTCAGTGGAAATGAAGACCTGGATCAAATCATCGTCGCGAAAACGATCGAGCAAAGATCCCCGTTTCGCCGTCGGCACACCGCCATGCAGCCGCACGCAGCCAAGCCCCAGCCGCGTTAACCGTAGCTCGACCATCCGGGTCATCTGTTCCCACTGGGAAAAGACCACCGCCTTGAGCCCTGACTGGAGGCAGAGTTCATCCAGGATATTAACCAGTTCATCAAGTTTCGGTGAACCCGACGTTTCCTTGTCGACCAGTCCGGCGGCGTTGCAGGCCATGCGCGCCTGCTGGAGGGATGCGAGCAGTCGGTTCTGTTCACTCGGTGTGAGTGGTCGTTTCCGGGCAATTGCCGCGAGGCTGCCGGCCGCACTCATCGCCGCGTCATGCAGATCGCGCTGCTTGGCGGTCAGCGCCACATCCAGACGCTGGACGATCCGGCCGGGCAGCTGCTCCTTGACGAGGCGCCGATCCCGGCGCAGCATCACCGGCTTCAGCCGCAGCCTTAACAGCGATAGATTGCGGTAACCGAGCACCTTGCCGTGAACGTCGGTAATATGAAAATCGACCAGATAGCGCCAGAGCGGGCCCAGCACCCGGGGGTTGACCACCTGCATCAGACTGTAGAGATCTTCCAAGCGGTTTTCCAACGGAGTTCCGGAGAGAATAAAGGCATAACGGCTGGGGATCATCTTGACGGCGGCGGCGATTTTTGTGCGCCAGTTCTTGATCCGCTGCGCCTCGTCCATGATGATCAGATCCGGACAGTACTTTTCTTTCAGCAGGGTCAGATCGCGCAACACCAGTTCGTAGTTGATGATGAAAAAGGTTACATCGCGTCGATACTGGGCGCCGCGCACAGGGGCCGGACCCTGGATGATCTGGCTCTCCAGATCGGTGAAACGCTCGATCTCTCTGGCCCATTGCTGTTTGAGGGATGCCGGGCAGATAATTAGAATTTTGCGGACCCCTTCCCGCTCGCGAAGCCAGCCCGCCGCCGCGAGCGCCTGCAGGGTTTTCCCCAGGCCCATGTCATCAGCCAGCAGCGCCCGACCTGTGCCGGCTAGAAAGGCCACACCTTCGACCTGATAGGGGTAGAGCCTGGCCTTAAGCCCCGCGAGGCGGCCACCGCCGGCCAGTATTTCGGCCCGAATCCGTTCGGCCCGCAGCCGATGCGCGGCATCCGCGGCTAGCTGACGGACATAGTCGCCAGCATCTACGCCAATGTCCAGATCACTGCGCCCTTCGACCAATTCGGTCAGACGAAAAAAATCATCAGGTAAACGTCCGGTGAAACGACCGTCAGTGGCAAAATAATCGGCCAGAACTCCTTGCAGGTCAGCCGCCAGGTCGCCGCGACGATGCAGACACACCTGTGGGGCATCGGCAATGTCCCAGGCTAGAAAGATATAGGAGATCGGCGGCGGCTGGTTTTTGATGGTCCTGAAATCGTGGTGCTTGCAGATTTTGTGCAGGACCGCTTCTATATGCTTGCAGGTTCCGAGCTGATTAATCAGAAAGTCCGGACAGTTGCAAACATTGGCACGGCGATGCAAACTGCGGATACACACCCGGTACTGACGCGGAAAATGAGTCGTCGAGGACACTGACGCGGCTTGCCAAGTTCCGAACCAGGACTCACCGCTCAAATGATCAACCACCACCTCCGAACGCCCACGTTTGACGCGATCCTTGACGGCGGTTTCCGTTGCGGAGAAGAGTTGTCCTCCGGATTCCAGCTGATCAGCATAGGCAAACAGAACGGCCACCTGGTGACGACAGAGGGTCTCCTGGATATCACTACAATCACAGCCAAGCCTCAGCACCCCATCCACACCGGCGGTGATCTCCACCGCACAGGGGGCATCCAGTTCTGCGTCCTCAACCTGGCCCCAGAGTCGCTCCCGATCCTGGTCGATCTCCATCACCCGCTGTTCTTTAAAATAACGCAGGCCCTCGCTCACAACCTGCTTTGAGGCGAAGGACTCCAGCCCTTCTCGATCAAAGAGAAAGGGAGTATCGCGATTTGTTGTGACTGTTATTGGCATTATCCATCCTTTTTCTTGAATCATTTACAGATGAACCTCTTGCAAAAGTCCTGTCATCCCCGAGAGACTTTATCGGGGATCCGGTTGTTTCAGTCAGTTACGATCTGGATTCCGGCTTAAGACCTGCCGGAATGACACATTGTGAGACTTAAGCAAGAGCTTCAGACTACTGCATTATCAGACACCAGCCAGCGCTTCGACCACCCAGTCAAAACCGATCTTCTCCTGCTCCAGCCGCACCCGCTCGCCCAGCCGGTTCAGCCGCAAGTCGTCGTACAAAGCGGCCTCCTCGCGGCTCAAACGCAACAGCTCACGCGTTTCAGGTTGCGTTTCATCACCCCAGAGATCCCGATGGGACAGCAGGGTCTGGCGGTCCATCAGAAAGGACGTCGTTTGCGGAAAGAAACCCCGCACTTGATTGAGAATGGCGAAGCCGTGGGTATCGATGTCGCCCCAGTAGCGGATGTCCCGATTTCGCAGCCAGGCGGCTATGGAGAGATTCCCAAATCCATAACCGGCACCGAAAATCACCAGCGCCTCCGGAACCAGCGGAAAGGCGAGAAAGTTGACCTCATTTTCGGTGATGAACACCTTTGCCACCGGCAAGTTCAGCTGAGCAAATGCCTGCTGCGTCACGGTGATATCCTGGTCAGTCCCTGCAGAAACCAGAGCGTTTTTTGGATCAAGGATACGAAACCGGACGCGCAGAGGCTTCTCCTGAAAGCCGTAGCGGCGAGAAAACCCGCCGACGCCGGCGGCTGTTGTATCAATCCACGCTGGAGGCAGAACCAAATCACACAGCTCCCCCAGCACACCACGGTGCCCTTCAATGAATTTACTGTGCACCCCCGGCAGATCGATCTGCCGCAGATAGATCCCGGGGCGGGGATGGCTGTGCAGCCAGGCGACAATCTGCAGCAGGCGTGGCCAGTCCTCGGCCAGTTCCAATGAAAGTAACGGACGTTTCGTCAGCCAGGGGAGCAGCTCCGGCTGATTTTTTCGGGTCAGTGCAACCAGTGCGGTAAACTGTTCGGCAGCGCGGCGCTTGCCGAGCAAGCCAAGAGCGTCCTGCAACGAATCGATCCAGATCTCCGCCGGAACCGCATTGGCGCCAAGGACACGATGATTGACGCTGCGCCATTCGATTCTGAAATAACCGGCCGCACCCGTCAGCTGAGCAATCCAGTCACGCACTTCGGCGAAACGCTCACCAAGCTCCCTTGAACTCGGACCTTTCAGCAGCAAACGGCGAGGGAAAATCTCTTCACCGCCAGGACTCGTGGTCAGGGCGGCCAGCAGCAGTCCTCGATCCCAGAGCTTCTGTACCTGAGCCCGCAGCTCAACCGGGGTTGTCCAGCTCATCCATGCAACCTCTGCTTCTCGGCGCGATATTCCTCAATGCTCAGATTGCGCAGCACCGAGCAGCGCCCGTCCTCATTGTGGACAAAACCGACGCTGGCAACAAAGGGCTCAATGATATGAATTTTCTGCAACGGGGTGACGATCAGCAATTGCAGGTTAAGCTGGGCAAAGAGTTGCAGACCGTACTGTGCCGACTCGTCCGAACCGCGCCCAAAGGCCTCATCGATCACCACAAAGCGAAAGGATCGCGAGCGCACCGCGCCCCATTCCAGGCCGAATTGATAGGCCAGGCTGGCAGCAAGCACCGTGTAGGCGAGCTTCTCCTTCTGCCCCCCGGATTTGCCACCGGAATCAGCATAATGTTCATGTTCGCTGTGGTCTTCGCGCCAGCGTTCGCTGGCGGCAAACATGAACCAGTTGCGCACATCGGTAACTTTGGCAGTCCAGCGCCGATCCAGATCGGAGTGCTCCTCACGCCCGCGAAACCGCTCAATGATCCGCCGCACCTGCAGAAATTTGGCTTCCGAATATTGTGCATCGTCTGAACCGGTCAGGGCCCCTTCGGTGCAGGCACGCAGCTCCGTCTGGAATTCGCGGAGGTCGGCATCGAAATTGGTTTGCGCTTCAAGGCTGATATAACGGCCGGGATTATAGTCAATCTGGGTGAGCGACTCATTGATCCGGGCAATGCGCTCTTTAATAGTCTCGCGCTCGCGGGCCAGCTGGGATTGAAAATTCGCCACTTCACGGATGGTATTTTCGTTCAGCAACTCCTTGAAACGCCCTTCGAAGCGGGGCAAATCGTCGGCACGTAATTGATCGAGCATGACACGGTATTCAAATCCGGCAGCAAGGTTGACATCCACGTCCCGGGTTTCCAGTTGCCACTCCTGCTTGTATTCGGTCATCGCCCGAATGATCTTTTCGCTCAGGCGGGCGAGCTTACGGTCCTCGGCGTCGATTTTCGACTGCAGCCAGTCACGCATATCCCGCTCGCGGTTGTCACAGGACTCAACCATCAGGACTTGGCTGCCAAACGCCTCCTCGCGCATGGTTTCCAACAGGGCAAAACGCTCAGAAAAATCGACACCGGTTTCCGCCAGCAGAACAGCTGATTGCTGCTGCAACTCCCTGGCACCGCTGATTTTTCCTTCAGTTTTCGAGCGCTTATCCTTCCGTTCGTCCAGTTGACACTCAGTCTCCTGCAGCTCAGTTTCCAGCTCGCCAAGCTGCCCGGCCAGGGTTTGCAAGAGATCGGAAGCGGCTTCAAGATCGCGCTTTTCCGCTTCCAGCCTGCCGATGGTCACTGCCAATGGTTGCCAGTCGAGATCGCGAAAGTCGGCATATTCGTCAAGCTTGGAAAGGATGGTCAGCCGTTCCTTGAGGGTTGTCTGCTCCTGCTGCAGGGCACTGATGTGACCGGCAAGTTCAGCAAGCTGCGCCGCCTTCTGCTGCGCCCGCTCTTCCAATGCCTCAATTTTGACCGCGTTACTCCAACCCAGCACATAGCGGCTGTGATCATCAAGCCGATGACGATCGTCTTTTTCATGGCGCTCGCCCGGCGCCTTGATCTGTCCCGCCAGGGTGATGGCTTTCTTTTCCCGACGGAATTCTTCCTGACTGGTACAACAGACCAGATCAAAACGGTGAGCGACTTCCTGCTCCAGCCAGTCAAAGTAGGGGGAATCGGCTTTAATTGCCAGTTTTCGCGCAAGCGAATCAGGATGCCCGGACGATCGTTCTAAGCGCCCCTGCTGGCGTACCCGGAAGTAGACCAGTCGCCCCTTCAGATGGGTGCGGTCGACCCAGTCCGCCACCCGGGCATAGGATTGATCCGGCACCAGCAGCGAGAGTCCGAAGTTGTGCAGCAACCGTTCGATCGCTCCTTCCCAGCTGCGCTCGTCCTCACGCACCTGCAGCAGTTCCCCGGCAAAAGGCATCTCATCTTCCGCCAGATTCAGGGCCTGGCAGATAATACGCCGCATAGCGATCTGTTTTTCGTCGATATTGCTGCGGCGGGCTTTCAATCCCTTGATCTCGCTCGTCAGCTGCTCATACTCATGACGCCCCTGGGCAAAAAAGACCCCCGCC
The DNA here is from genome assembly GCA_051305855.1 of Desulfuromonadales bacterium. Lineage (GTDB taxonomy): Bacteria > Desulfobacterota > Desulfuromonadia > Desulfuromonadales > BM103 > M0040. The sequence goes on along the minus strand of JBPPMB010000077.1, from coordinate 5,342 downwards.
TCATTGAGCTCGTTTTGTATGCGATCTTCCGATTGTGTTGTCTCTTCACGCAAGACTCTGCTTTCATGACGTTGGCGTAGAAAATCTTCCGCTTTCGTCACCGCAGGTGCCCCGAGTGTGCGAACAAGTTCATCGTAGCGGTCGGCTTTATGCCTGCGCCGTTGGAGATCATCCTGCTTCTGCCAAATCTCTTCGCCGATACTCGCAATCCGATCGCCGCCATTTTCGGCGATGGTGCGGCGCAGCTCGCGTTCACGCCCCTGCTGGGCACGGCGCTGCTCTTCCAGCCGTTCGACAGCAGTCTGATGACGCCTCAACTCCTCATGCAGAGCGGCAAGGCGTTTCTCCAACAGTTCCAGTTTGAGACCGGCGAACCAGGGACGCAGGGTCTCGCGACAGGTCCGCAGGTTTTCCACCGTTTGCAGCAGATCCTGATGACGATCACAGTCGACCACCAGAGGTTCCAGCATCTCCACCTGACGTTTAGCCTTGAGGACGGCTTCATGGGCACGATTGAGATTTTCAAATGTTGAATCAGGGCAGCGATTCGTGGCGCGACATCGAAGGGTTCGAGCATGTGGCTGCGCACGAAATCGGTGAGATTTCCCACAGATTTGAGGGAAACGGTCTGGTGAAACAGGTCGAGCGCCTGCTCATTGTCAATACCGAAGCGCCGGCGGAACCAGGCACCGTAGGGCGGGAAGTTGTCAAACAGTTCAATCCCGGCGCCCCGCAGGCGTTTGCGCAGACCGGCGATCTCGGTGCCAAAACCGGAAAAGTCCGCACTGATGGAAAGGTCGCCTTCGCAGGCGGCATAAAGGCGGGCCGGCTGACCGGTGGTGTCTTTCATCCAGAAGACCTGGGCCAGGGTCACCGTTTTTTGGTAGCCGGCGTTGTAGAACACCCCAAGCACCACCGAATAGCTGTTGGGATTACGCAATGCAACCGGCTTGGAGCTGCCAAGGGTCTCCTGACGTTCCGATTTATAATAGCCGAGCACGTAGGAGCGCAATGAGCGTTCCCGGCTGTTGGCGCCGGCAGCCTTGTTGTAGGCGATGCGCTGGCTCGGCACCAGCAAGGTGGTTACGGCATCGACCAGGGTCGATTTCCCGGAACCGATATCGCCGATGAGCAGTCCGTTTTTGCCATCCAGCCGCAACGTCCAGACCCGCCCATCGAAGGTTCCCCAGTTGAAAACCTCAAGCCGCTGCAGACGGAAGCCGGCCAGTTGATCATCCCCCAGAAATTCAAATTCAAGGGTCTCAGCCATCAATTTCCTCCTGCGGGTGCGTCAGTTGCTGCCGATATTCGGCCAACCGCCCATCAAAGTCCGCCAGCCATTGGGCATCGATAAAAGCCTTGAGTATCCGCCGGACCTCAATCATCTGCCCTTGCCCGCGCAAGCGGCGGATAAACCCCAGCTCGGCGATTTTGTTCAGTGTGGCATCAACCTGATCGATTAACTTGACCTCGTTACTACCAGCCGGAAGAAAAATCCGGATCAGCTCCACCACCTCATCGCGGGAAAGAATCAGGCGCGTGTCCCCGCCACCGGCGTCGAATTCAGCCAGTTTTTTACGCAACAAAGCCAATAACAGACTGACCGGATAAGCAAGCTGCCGCCGCGCCACCAGTCGGTGGGCAGCATTGCCACCCTCCTCCCCGGTCTCAGGCCTGGAGCGCAAGAAGGCGTACCCTTCCGCCTCGTCAAGTATCAGTTCCAAGCCAAGCACGGCGACGTAGTCGCGCACGCCAGCCTGAATATGCAGTAGAGAATTCCACTGCCCCGGGTTCTCCTCCTGATAGATCACGCCCTTCAGCAGCGGCACGACCACCGCTGAGATTTCGCGCTGCGCATCAGGAGACGGGCGGTTGCCGATATCGGTATGATCCATTATCCGTTCCTCAACAAAATAATCCGCGGCAAGGTGGCCCGGCGGGTCACGCCCGTTTCCGTCTGCCAGCTCACCTGTTCCTGCTGCTCCTCATCGACCACCTTTTGTGTCCATTCACCGGCCAGTTGCAGATAGGTCACCAGTTCGGCCAGACCGTGACGCAGCGGATGTTTTGCAACCACCTCACCGAGGCTGACCTGGTTGCGCTGCTGCAGCTGCAAACGGATGTTCCTCGCCAGCTCAGCCTTGTCGACCACCATCTGCGCGTACAGCGCGTCGGTATCAATTTCGGCATCTCCCTCGTCCAGAGCAAGTGCAGCAATCAGGGGCTTGACCGAGGGACGATAAAGCGGCCTTTCCAGTGGCAGTTCGATACTCGCGGCGGTTTCGGACAACGGCATAAAGTCACCGCCGGGCCGGTCTTCGCGTAACGCCAGGGCATGCGCCTCGATTTCGTGCAGAATATCCATGATGCGGCGATTCTCCAGCCACGCCTGATCATCGAGAAACCGGCGCAGCTGCTCGGAGAGCCGGGCCACGGTGCGCTGGGTATATTCTCCAGCCTCCAGCCAGTCGTAGTGAACCCGCTGCAGACGGCTATCGGGGCGCAGCTCGACAATCGGCGGCAGAGCCAGCACCTCTTGCAGCAAGCGGCTCAACTCTTCCTGACGGGTCTGCGACATGAGAAAATCCCAGAAGGCGCGAAAGCTTTTCCCCTGGTCCGAATCGGCGATGGCATCGCGTTCACCCAGAATCTGTTCGAGCAGGGTGCCCTTGGCTCCCTCCCAGAGGGCTATGCGCTCGCGCACCCGCCGATCAAGGGTGCGAAAGTTTTGCTCCACCTCGCGAAAATCGGTCAACAGTTCCCGCGCCAGCTGCAGAAATTGCTGGAATCGATCTTTGAGCGCCGTATCATCGAGCAGCGGGATATCGCCGGCGAGAATGCGGGCAATTTCAGTATCAATATCGCCACGACGTTTTTGCAACTCGGCAATCCGCACTTCGGGATCGGTTTGACTCCCCTCGCTCATCTGCCGGAGCAGATCAAACAGAGTCAGCAGACGCGACTCGGTGCCGATAAAGGCACGTTCAGTCAACCCTTCCAGCCAGACCAAAACCTTTTCGGTGGCCGGAGTCAGATCAAAGTGCGGTTCATCGGTGCCGGTCGGATAGAACTTGCGCAGCCAGCCCTTGTCGTTGTCGGCCCATTCATTGAGGTAACTTTGCGCGGAGCCGGGATATGCCTCTGCGCCCAGCTGCTCGCGCAAAGCAAAGAGCTCATCTTCCAAAGCCTCAACCAGATCGGCCTGCGACAAAATCCGCACATTGGGGGCAATAAACACCCGCTGCAGAAAACTGGCGACCAGCGGGGCATGCTTGGCGCACAACAGCCGCCAGGCCGGGTGGTTCTGGCGGAGCAAGTCGAGGGTGGTGTAGTCTAGTGGCATGAAAATAATCAACTCAGCTTGGCTGTCAAACAAAAGTCCTGAGACCGCGCCGGATCTCTCATGTCCTGCATGCGCGAATGCTGAATCAGCGCAGCGATGATATCCACCACCTAAAAGAACCAGTTTTCCAGATCTTCATCATAGATTCTGCGAATCCGGTAATTCTTAAGAATACTGAAGATGAAATGAGCCTGAAGTCACAAGGCAATCGGCTCTAATTTGTCAACCGCGGCAAGCACAACTTCCGTTGACTGAATGAGATCCATAACCAACTGTTCGTTGACATCAAGGAAACTCTCGTATTCACCGCGATTTCTTAGCCCATGACAATGCGCCAGAACGCGCCAGACTTTGGAATCAAGACCCAGGGTGTGAGGCAGACACTGAAAAACGATATACCGGTTGTCCGAACGGTAACCTTTCCAGCGCAAGGCAGCCAGCGCGAGGGCATGAGCCGCATTATAAGCCAGATCGAAACGACTCTCGAGTGACAAAGAGTCAAAATGTGCATCCTTGAGACGCAATCGACCGGAATGCACCAGCCCGTCAAATTCAGCCTGATCGCCTGGCTCTTTTTTTAACTGTCCAATGTTCACCAGATTTTCAAACTGTGGGGATGTCATCTTCAGTTCCTATCAGGAAAATCTTTGGTTGCTGAATGACCCGGGTCACAAAGCTATTGTCGGAGGCGATTTTCTGCTGAAACTCCTTTGAATTGTAGATAGTCGGGTTTACCGGTCGGCCAACCCTGGACTCTAGGGCTGCAAATAACTCCAGCGCTGCAGAGTATGAAAACTGGTCAGAGACAAGCAAGATATCAATGTCACTTCCGGCATGATCCGTTTTTTTTGCAACCGATCCGTAAATAAACGCCAGATCGATTATGTTCTGACAATCTGACAAAGCATCCTTAAGGATATCTGCCAGACCAAATGTCTTCTGCACGATCCCCTTCAATTCATCGAAAATCGGTGATTTAACGTTGGCCTGATAGTGCTTCTGATTGCCGATATATTCAATAGTCAGCAGCCCCGCAGCAGAGAGTTTTTCTAGCTCACGTTGAACGCTGCCAACCCCTACCCCGGCAAATCTGACAATCTCTTTAGCGTAGTAACTTTTGTCAGAATGACCAAATAAAAGCCCCAGAATCTGTCGCTGAGTTTTGGTAAACAGGGCCTCACCCAAACTATATGACCTACCACTTATCGTTCCCATAAAGGGTACTATGGTTCCCATATTGGGTTTTTGCAAGCAAAAAACGGCTCAACAATCAATCAGCTTACGATCTCCCTCCAATCCATCTAACACCTCCATCAGCCGCCGCTTGGCTTTATGCTTAACGCGCAATGTCATGATCAGCGTTTTCCAGTCGGCAAGCCGATCTGTCTGCTCATAAACCTTATACATCTGACGCAGATATCTGGCCGCCTCGATATAGGCCTTCGGTTTAACCTGCGCAATCAAACCTTCGGCAATAGACTGCCAGATCGACAGCGCCACCTCGGGATGACTGTGGGCGACAGCTTTGGCCAGTTGCTCATCGATATCCCAGCCCCAGCGCCTGGTTTTGGCATGCTCGCGATAGATTGTCACCGCATCGTCAAAGCGCTGTTCAAGGATAGCGATCTCAATCAGCATCTTACGGTTCGGGAAGCTGACCAGCCTTATTTTGCCATCGACTTCCAGCTTTTTGACCTCCGGTTCCGGCAGCGGCCAGGCCCCTCTCCCCTTGCCACCGACGACAGGCCGTCGACCGGTCTGGAGAAAATCGAGAACCCCGGTGCGCACTCTGGACCAAACCTCGATCTTCTCCGCCACCTCGCGCAGTTCGATATAAGCAGACTCTGAAGGTCGTTCAAAAAAATCTTCGGCACGATAAGCGGCGGCAAGCTCAAAGCGCCCTTGCGTTTCCGCAAGCTCGCGAAGCCGTTTTTGCAACCCGCTGGCGATACCAGGCGCATCGGCAATGGTTTTCTGGTAACCCCGGATGCACCAGTGA
>JBPPMB010000060.1:0-4907 GCA_051305855.1 Desulfuromonadales bacterium | reverse complement strand
CGGACTATACGGGCCGAAACGAAAATTTGGATGTTTGAGAACAGATTTTAGCTCGTTTGCAGGTTCATAGCCGTAGCTATGGACCAAAAAGGAGCTGAAATATGGGCCAAACAGCCGGATTTGCAGCCGGCTCATGGATAGTCCGACAGACTGCTTGGTGTACAAGGAAAGTGATATGGATGTTTTTGCCAAATTGGCGCTCACCGCCCGCAGAGAGAATGCGGAGGGCGAACTGCCGGACTTCATTATGCCCCTGTTGATGAAGGTAGCCGAAAACCCGACGGATTTTACCGGCCGTGAGGAGCTGGTTGCCGAACTCGTGATGCGGGTGGAACAATATGAGACCTGGTCCGAGATGTGCTGCGAGAAGCAGGGCTTCAGCCTGGAGGATATTAACCGCACTTTGGACCGCCTCAAAGTCAGATACTGAATGGGCGCAAGACCAATCCGTTCACAACTTTTTTATCCAGCACACTCCCATGCAGATCATACACAACGAAATCATCAGGCACCTGTCACTTTCCGGTGATGCCCGCCGTCTCTTTCACGGTCGGGGACAGTGCTTTGCCGGTTATGATGACCTGGTGATCGACTATTTCCCACCTGCTGCCATGGTGATCCTTTACCGCCGGCGGCCGCAACTCTGGCTGGACAATCTGGCTCGGCTTCTTGACACGATACTGCCGAACAAACCGCAAGCCATCCTCTTGCAAGAGCGTTTTTTACCCGGTGCTCCGAGTCGCCTGCTGCAGGGAACCTTGCCTGTTGGTTTAGATGCACGGGAAGCGGGATTGTCCTTTCGGCTGCGTCTTGGTGAGGCACAGAATATTGGCTTCTTTCCGGACATGGCAGCGGGGCGGAAACTGGTTCGCGAGCGGACTGCCGGCAAACGTGTGCTCAACCTGTTTGCCTACAGCTGCAGCTTTTCGGTTGCCGCCTTGGCCGGCGGGGCGACTCAGGTTGTCAATCTCGACATGAATCGCAGCGCTTTGGAGCTCGGGAAACTCAATCATCGCATCAATGGTATCGACCTGCGTAGGGCCAGCTTCCTGCCGTTGGAATTTTTCCGTAGCGTCAGTAAGCTGCGCAAGCTGGGACCTTTTGACTTGGTCATCTGCGACCCACCTGCCTTACAGGGCAAAAGCTTTACTGCTGAACGCCACTGGCCGAAGCTGGTTCGCAGTCTGCCGGAACTGGTCAGTCCAGGTGGAGAGATTCTCGCCTGCCTTAATGCACCCGACCTCGGACCCGACTATCTGGATGAGCTTTGTGCCACGAACCTCCCTGCGTCCGAAAAACTGGGCATGTTTACTCCGGGGGAAGACTTTCCCGAAGCACGCGCCGAGTGCGGGGTGAGTCTGCACCTTTATCGTCTGCCCTGAACCCGCTATTTTTCGGACCTATAACCTGAATAAAGGCTATGGACAAACCAACGCAAAGATGCAGAGAGAAGGGGCAAGCCGCAAAGTAGAAGCATAAATAACATAATGGCTGAGAAAGGTTTTCTTTGCGTCTTTCTTTACTCTTAGTGTCTTTGCGTTATTTTTTTGGGTTATAGAACCGTTATTTTTTCTTCCGGCTGTGTTAGTCTGAGTTCCTGAATATTGTTGTTAAAGGACGGCCTCTCCTGCCATGGTGACAGAAAACTCCCTGTGTAATAATCTTTCAGGAATCACCTGCTCCCTGCTCTTTGCCCTGCTCGTTCTGGCCGGTTGCAGTGCGCCTCGCCTGCAGGAGAAAACCTCTCCACCTTTTCCCCAGGAAACACAGCACGTCACAACCCGCCCCACGGAAGACCCGATTGCCGCACTGCTTGATGAGGGCTCGCCCGACCAGCAGCAGGAAGTCCCTCTACAGAAGATGGGCTATTCGACTCAGGTCGGCGCTTTTGTCAACCTCGATAACGCCGTACGCCTGGTGCAGTTCCTTGAGGCGCGCGGCATCGATGCCTACTATTTCCGGGATGAGTCAGGCCTCTACAAGGTTCGCTTCGGCAACCATGCCAGCTACCAGCCGGCACGCAGTGAAGCAGAACACCTTCAATCCCTGGGGCGGATCGACTCATTCTTTATCGTTTCCCCTGAGGATTACGCCGCCGCCCGCATTCAACAGAGCGGCAAAGGGGATTTGCGCAGCGAGCTGGTCAAGACCGCCAAGCAATTTATCGGCATCCCCTACCGTTGGGGCGGGACTACCGCCGACAATGGTTTCGACTGCAGTGGGCTGACCATGGTCAGCTACCGCCTCAACGGCCTCAATCTGCCCCGAGTCTCGCGCAACCAGTTTCAGACCGGCAAACGGGTTACCAAGGAGAAGCTTCTCCCGGGCGACCTGGTTTTTTTTGCCACCGAGGGCGGCAAACGGGTTACCCACGTTGGCATGTATGTCGGCAATGGCAACTTCATCCATGCACCCCGCGCCGGCAAGAATGTTCGCATTGAAAAACTCTCGAACAGTTTTTTTACCAGAACCTACATGGGTGGCAGGAGTTATCTTTGAGGCTGGTGGCTGGAGGCTGGTGGCTGGAGGGGTGAGGAGGGTTATTCATTGTCAAATCCGGATCAAGGGATTTCGCAGCGCGCAGAGGAATCACCGACGACTGGCCAGGTGTCCCGCTCTGCAACGCTCATGGTCGTCTGCACCGCCCACTTCCTCATGCCCTTCATGATGTCGGCGGTTGGTGTGGCCTTGCCGGCCATCGGTCGCGATTTCTCAGCCAGCGCCATGCAGCTGGGACTGGTGGAAACCGCCTACGTGCTGTCTGCCTCAATTTTCCTGCTGTCCATGGGGCGCATGGGGGATATCTATGGCAGACGCCGGATCTTCCAGTACGGCATCGTCATCTTCACCATCGTCGGCGGCATGCTTTCGCAAGCATGGTCAATCGAGTCGATGATCGCCATGCGTTTTTTGCAGGGGATGGGTGGCTCCATGGTCATGGCGACCACTTTCGCCATCGTCGTTTCGGTCTTCCCGCCTGAAGAGCGCGGCAAAGCCCTCGGCATTGCTGTCGCCAGCGTTTATGCCGGCATCTCTTGCGGACCATTTTTCGGCGGGCTCCTGATTTCAGCTTTCGGCTGGCGTTCGATATTCTACCTTGCGGTCCCACTCGGCATGATCTCTTTTGCCATAACCTGTGCCAAACTGCGTGGAGAGTGGGCCGAGGCCAAGGGCGAGCCCTTCGACTGGCGTGGCAGCCTGGTCTACGCCGGGGCGGTTCTACTGCTGATAAGCGGAGCGTCCAATCTTGGCCAGGGGCTTTGGGCCTGGTTAATGGCATTGTGCGGCACGGGCGGGTTGATCCTCTTCCTGGTGCTGGAATCCCATACTGAATATCCGATTCTCAATGTCGCCCTGTTACGTGGCAACCGCGTCTTTGCCTTCTCCAATCTGGCAGCCCTGCTTAATTACGCCGCAACCTTCGGGGTCACCTTCTTCCTCAGTCTCTACCTGCAATACGTTAAAGGCCTGGACCCGCACGAAGCGGGGATGGTCCTGATGATCCAGCCCCTCGTGCAGGCAACGTTTTCGCCGATCTGCGGCCGGCTTGCCGATCGCTTTTCCGCTGCAGGCGTGGCGACCATAGGCATGGCCCTTTGCGCGACAGGCCTCGCTATAGCCGCCAGCATTACTGCCGCCACAGCGATGACCCGGATCATGGTCATGCTGGTGATCCTCGGCCTTGGCTTTGCCCTTTTTTCCTCGCCAAACGTCAGCGTCATCATGGGCAGTGTCGCCCCCCGCTACCTCGGCGTGGCTTCAGGGCTCAACAGCACCATGCGCACCCTGGGCATGATGACCAGCATGACGATTATCACCATTATTTTTTCAATCTTTATGGCCGGCCAGGCAGTGACCCCGCAAACACAAGCAAAGTTTCTTTTCAGCATGCATACTGCGCTGTTAACCTTCTCTGTACTCTGCATCATCGGCATCTTTTTTTCCATGGCCCGGATCCGCGAGCAGCCGGCACAGCAGTAGATCTGTCTGACCGCATCGAGCGACAACAGATGTCGCGACAAATCGCAAAACCTTGTAAGCTAGTTACTATTCAAAATATATGCGAAGGCATGTGGTCTGCAGCTATTGCCTGCGTCCAACGTTGTCACTTAACTTCCCGCAAGCAACAGCTGCAGCCCACATGCTGTGCCGTTGAGTAAGGGAGCTGAAGATTAAAACAAAACGCATTTCAACACTATTGCACCCGGATAAACCATGAAAGATCAGCCCCCCGGTATATCACCACTGTTCCTCAGTCAGTTCGAAGTCGATGAAGCCGTTCCGTTCCAGCGTCACCTGAATCGCCTTGAAGTTGAAATCGGGCAGGAGGACTACAGTCAGCTGAAACGTGTTGAACGGCTCGATGAAGTCCCTGACGACCAGACATTCGCTGCCATGCTTGAGATCACCGAACGCCTGCTGAAGAACACTCAGAACAACTACAACCGGGAGCTGCTTAAGCGCCTGCAGGCGCGCATTTACCTCGATCCTGTTCACTATTCAATCTACTATCGCCTGCCTGGCAGCTGCCTGCGCTTTGTTGCTACCTGGCGTCAAGCAGTGCTGCAGCGCTTTTTTGCCCAGGTACCTACCGAGGATTCCGGCTGGCGCTCCTGTGGCCAGTCCCTGCCCTGGTTCGAAGGGCGTTTCCTGCCGGACACCGCGGGAGGAGTTCTGCTGCTGAGGCAGAAGCGCGTCGACCTCCGTTATCAGCACCCCCTGATCACCGCCAGCCATGGCCCCTACGACCCCCACACCCTGGAAGTGACCCTGTAATTCCTGCGCACCGGCAAGGGCGGTTCGGCGATCATCAATCTTGGCTTCGCCGGGCGGGAGCCTTTGACCGACGCAAACCTGGCGCAGTTGAAGGCTTGGGGCGTAGCGCTCAACCCGAGTAATATTGATGT
>JBPPMB010000058.1:0-2272 GCA_051305855.1 Desulfuromonadales bacterium | reverse complement strand
CGGACTATCCATGAGCCGGCTGCAAATCCGGCTGTTTGGCCCATATTTCAGCTCCTTTTTGGTCCATAGCTACGGCTATGAACCTGCAAACGAGCTAAAATCTGTTCTCAAACATCCAGATTTTCGCTTCGGCCCGTATAGTCCGACAGACTGCCAGGGAATTGCCCGGTAGATAGAGTGGGTCATGGATCTGGCAATTGAGGTGTTTGCCTGTCTGCGGATGCAGCCAAGGCAAAGATATAACCCAAACAGACTGAATAGTCGGTATTGAAAATGAACTTTATCGAAGAATTGACCTGGCGTGGCATGATCCACGACATCACGCCCGGGACGGAAGCACAACTTCAAAATGAAATGACATCGGCCTACGTTGGGATCGACCCGACTGCTGATTCTCTGCATATCGGCCACCTGGTCAGCGTGATGATGCTTAAGCATTTCCAGATCGCCGGCCATAAACCGATTGCGCTTGTCGGTGGAGCGACCGGCATGATCGGCGATCCATCGGGGAAGTCGACAGAACGTAATCTGCTCGATGAGCAGACCCTCCGTCACAACGAGGCATGTCTGAAGAAGCAGTTGGCGAAATTTCTCGATTTTGAATCGGATGCAGCCAATGCAGCTGAACTGGTCAACAATTACGATTGGATGAAAGACTTCAGTTTCCTCGATTTTATCCGCGACATCGGCAAGCATATTACGGTCAATTACATGATGGCCAAGGATAGCGTCAAAAAACGTCTGGGCGAAGAGGCCAAGATGGGTTTGTCCTTCACCGAGTTCTCGTATCAATTGGTTCAGGGTGCCGATTTCTTACATCTGTACCGAGAGAAGAACTGCAAGTTGCAGATGGGAGGGTCCGACCAATGGGGGAACATCATGACCGGGACAGAGCTTATCCGCCGCAAGGAAAGCGGTGAAGCCTTTGCACTGACCTGTCCACTCATCACCAAGGCGGACGGCGGTAAATTCGGAAAAACTGAAAGCGGCAACGTCTGGCTCGACCCGAACCTGACCACACCGTACAAATTCTATCAGTTCTGGCTCAATGTCTCTGACGCTGATGCTGAGAAGTACATTAAGATCTTTACCCTCTTAAGCAAGGAAGAAGTGGCAGCGCTGGTCAAAGAGCAGGACGCTGCACCGCACCTGCGACCGTTGCAGAAGCACCTGGCAGAAGAGGTCACCTGTATGGTCCATGACAAAGACGAATACAGCAAGGCTGTTGAAGCCTCACAGATTCTTTTTGGCAACGCCACGGCAGAAAGCCTGGCAAGACTGGATAAAAAGACCTTCCTTTCGGTGTTTGAAGGTGTACCGACCTATGAAATCGACCGTGAGAAGCTCGAAGCCGGTGTGCCGGTCGTAGAACTGCTTGCCACTGCAACAGCGGTTTTCCCGTCTAAAGGTGAGCTGCGCCGTACGATAAAAGGAAACGGTCTCAGCCTGAACAAGGCCAAGTTGACCGATCAGGAGTACCTGGTGACTAAGACAGATCTGATCAACGGATCATACCTACTGGTACAGAAGGGCAAGAAAAATTACTATATCATTGAGGCGGTGTGATTTCTCTCGAGTGATTGCGTGCCACCGATCTATAATTTCTTTCCTGGCAGTCTGCCGGGGAAATCAATCTTCAGGCAGGCAAGCGACGTTTTGCGCGGATATTTTTCACCTGAAAACGGATAGTTGGCCGATGTCTGTTGTTTTTAAAAAAAACATGAAAAAACTCCTTGACTATCAACGTCAAGTCCGTTAGATTCCCCCCTCGTTGCCATGGAAAACGGCGGCGCAAAAGCAAAATGCTCAACGGGGCTGTTTTGCTAAAACCGGGTCTTTGAAAACTGAATAGCAGATGTTTGAGATGATTTGTAAGAAGAGATTTGCTTAGAGCAAGTCGCATTAAAAAGTAACAAACAGAATCAAATTATACAGTTATCAACTGGAGAGTTTGATCCTGGCTCAGAACGAACGCTGGCGGTATGCTTAACACATGCAAGTCGTACGTGAAAGTGGACTTCGGTCTGCGAGTAAAGTGGCGCACGGGTGAGTAACACGTGGATAATCTACCCGACAATCCGGGATAACAGTTCGAAAGGGCTGCTAATACCTGATAAGCCCACGTCGTCTTCGGATGATGCGGGAAAAGGTGGGGACCTTCGGGCCTGCCGTTGTCGGATGAGTCCGCGTCCCATTAGCTAGTTGGTAGGGTAATGGCCTACCAAGGCTTCGATGGGTAGCTGGTCTGAGAGGATGATCAGCCACACTGGAA
>JBPPMB010000055.1:0-22877 GCA_051305855.1 Desulfuromonadales bacterium | reverse complement strand
TGACCGGATGCCAGGTCCGGGAGATAGGCGTTGTAGAAGATATTGCCTGCGGCGAAGCCAACATTGCCGAGAATAAACAGGACTGCAGCCAGTAAATATTGACCAGATCCAGCGAAGAAAAGACCGCAGGTGGCAAGAGAACCAAGCAGGCAGGAGAAGACCAGCAGGCGCAGCCTCCAGCCCCGGCGATCAGCCAGGTTGCCGAGACCCGGAGCGACGATGGCGACCAGGCCCATGGAGAGTGAGATAGTGTAACCCCACAAAGCTGTTGCCGGAACGGGCTGTGAACTCCAGAAGAGTTCAGCGCCGCTTACCGGAACCAGGCTTGCAAAGTAAACCGGCAGTACTGCGGCGAGAATCACAGTGGCGAAAGCCGAGTTGGCCCAGTCGTAGAGGCACCAGCCAAATTGCGCTTTATTACTGATGAGTTGGCGCAAAGTCTATCCCCCTGAAGAATCCGGAACGCGTTCCGCACCGCATCCAGCGTTTGTTCGATAAGCGCAAGTTGCGGGCAACCAGTCAGCCTGCTGGACAAGTTCCGGGGTCAGTTTAACGCACCCTTCTCTGACATCCAGTCGCTTGTGGTAAACCCGGCACTCGCGGCTGACGATATCCAGGTGGCGACAGGGGATTCTGGTTGTCACGAAGAGCCCCTTCAGATCGACTGATTTCTCGAAACAGCAGAGACCACAGCGTTTGCAGGCTTCTTCCCAGCCTGTCATTGCTGAGACAATGCAACCAGAATGCGCTGATGATAGCTTGTCACCTGAGCCGGGCCGGCGCCTTCTATGATCTTCCAGAAAAGTGCGGAGATCATATCCGCTTTGCTGCTGAAGGCCTCTTTCTCCTGCTGATGCCAGATCCTGGCCAACTCCAGCGCTCTTTGCGGCGCCTGGCGGCCCAGACTGACCGCCAGGAATGCAGGCAGGCTGGCGGAGCCATAAGGGTCGAGTGGCTCTCTCATGGAAACCAGGATGGGGCCAACAGGCAGGTTGTCCTGTAGTCCCAGGCGGCGGAGATAGGTCTCATTCAGCTTGAAATCGTAGGGTTGACGTCCCAGGCTGACCATCGATTGAGGTTTCTCTACCGGGACCAGGAACCGATTGGCAAGGCTGGCAGGCAGGTCATTCCCAGGCAGTGTTTCGATGGTCAGAATGAAGTCCTCGAGTGTGCCGACCGAAGAGGTGTCCGACAATTCGCCTTTAAAGAGCAGGTAGGTATAAAGACCGAACTCCCCGGGATTTGTTGTTGATTCGTCAATCGGCTGCCAGTTGATCTGCACAGGAACTGCAGAAATCGCTCCGGTCGAGACATCGGCTTTTTGTGAGGCCTCTTGCTCTGCTTTGCGGCGTTCCAGAACACGCAGTTTGTCCTGCAGCAATTTAAGCTTTTCCTGGATGCTGTCTATCCGCTCAATGGTTTCCTTGCGTTCCGTTTCGTCAATCTCTTTTTTACCTGACAGGTTATCCAGTCCGGCGGCTGGAATGACGGCCAGGAGCAGCAAAAGGCCAGACAGGAAAATACAAGTCCGGAAACGTGTGAGTCTCGTTTTATACATAATAACTCCTCAAAGAGGTCAAAGCGGCCAGCCTGGTAGCTGCGCCATTCTTTTATCAAACTTTCAGCGCCGGGGGAAGGACTTTCCCTGCAATCTGTGGTCAGTCGCAGAGAATAAAAACGGGGCCGGCTGTGCATCAGCCTGCCCCGGATATGTCCCGACTATTAACAGGTTCCGGATATTCTTATGCACATTCAGAATAGCCGCATACATGGCAGACACAGCAGCCGCCCTCATGCTCTACCGGACCGCCACAGTCCGGGCAGGCACCGCCATTGTTGGCGTGCTTGAGTTCAGCCTCATCGTGATCGGCCATGTGTATCTGGATCGCCTTGGCGACGGCATCGGCACAAGAGGTGACGCGGTTCTCGCCAAAACCGGATGGCTTGTGACAGGTGATGCCAATCATTTGCTTGACGGCCTGGCGTGCCTGAACGCCCGAGCGCCAGGCCAGAGACACCAGCCGACCGATTGCCTCGCACTGCGAGGAGGCGCAACCGCCCGCCTTGCCCATGGTGGTAAATAGCTCGAAAACGCCGGCATCATCCTCGTTGACGGTGATATAGAGTGGTCCGCAGCCGGTCTGCATCTGGTAGGTACTGCCCTTGAGTGCGCGCGGGCGGTCGCGCTTGAAACGTTTTTTGGACGACTCATGGGGAACAGTGTCCTCAGGCTTGGCGTCCACTTTCTTGACCGAGAGCACCTGCATGTCGCGTGAACCGTCACGATAGATCGTGACGCCTTTGCAACCGCCCTGATAGGCAAGCCGATAGACCGCGGCGACATCTTCACGGGTGGCATCGTTGCAGAAGTTGACGGTTTTCGAAACGGCATTGTCGGTGTGTTTCTGGAAGGCCGCCTGCATACGGATATGATCTTCCGGAGTGATGTCGTGGGAAGTGACAAAAATATCGCGGACATCTTCAGGGATCTCGTCGATATCCTGGATGGTGCCGTGCTCGGCGATCGTTTTCATCAACTCTTTAGAGTAGAAACCGCGTTCCCTGGCAATCTTTTCGAAGATCGGGTGGACTTCGACCAGGATATCCTTGTCGAGCACCTGGCGGACATATGACACGGCAAAAAGTGGTTCAATGCCGCTCGAAGTGTTGCAGATGATTGAAATGGTCCCGGTCGGGGCAATCGTGGTGCAGGTGGCATTGCGCATCGGCTCACCACCCTTGTCAAAGATGCTCCCCTTGAAGTTGGGAAATGCGCCGCGCTCCTTTGCCAGAACCCTGGAAGCCATGTGCGACTTGTCATTGATGAAATTCATGACCCGGTTGCCCAGCTCGATGGCGGCTTCACTGTTGTAGGGGATGCCGAGCAGAATCAGCATGTCGGCCCAGCCCATGACACCGAGACCTATTTTACGATTGGCCCTGGTCATTGCTTTGATCTCTTTGAGCGGGTACTTGTTGACCTGGATGACATTGTCGAGGAAGCGGGTACCGAATTCAACGACCTCATTCAGCCGATCCCAGTTTACTTTGCCATCAGCGGTGACCATCCTGGCCAGATTGATGGAGCCGAGGTTACACGATTCATAGGGAAGCAGCGGTTGTTCGCCACAGGGATTGGTCGCCTCGAACTCGCCAATGTGCGGGGTCGGGTTGTCACGGTTGAGGCGGTCGAGAAAAATAATGCCTGGCTCACCGTTGCTCCAGGCCAGATCGATAATACGATCAAAGACCTTGCGGGCTGAGCGCTGACCGACAACCTGGCCGTTGCGTGGACTGATAATGTCGTAATCAGCGTCCTTTTCAACCGCATCCATGAAAGCCTCGGTTATACCGACCGAAATATTGAAGTTGGTCAGCACGGACTGGTCGCGCTTGCACATGATGAAATCCATGATGTCGGGGTGATCGACGCGCAGAATACCCATGTTGGCGCCACGTCGGGTGCCACCTTGCTTGATCGTCTCGGTCGCGGCATCGAAGACCTTCATGAACGAGAGCGGGCCCGAGGAAACACCCTTGGTGGAGAGCACCACGTCATTCGCCGGCCGGATTCGGCTGAAGGAAAATCCTGTTCCGCCGCCGCTCTTGTGGATCAGCGCGGTTTGCTTGATCGCTTCGAAAATCTCCTCCATCGAGTCGCCGACGGGCAACACGAAACATGCGGAGAGCTGCCCCAGTTCACGGCCGGCGTTCATCAGGGTCGGGGAGTTCGGCATGAATTCCAGGCTGGTCATTATCTGCAGGAACTCTTTTGCCAGCTCGGCGGGGACCCTGCCGGTCTTGAACTCTTTCTCGCCGTCGGCAATGGTTTTGGCAACCCGCTCGAACATATCCATCGGGCCTTCCAGAATTTTGCCTTCTTCGTCGCGACGCAGGTAGCGGCGCTCAAGGACGGTGATGGCATTCGGGGACAGCTCGAGGGTATATACCTGGTTTTTTTTCGACATGGACTGGCCTTCCTGCAATGTGTTAAGGATTGTCATTGAATAATGCAGAGTTGCACTATATTGTATAACATGACCGTTAAACCACAAGATATGGTGGGTGTCAACCCCGCACCGTGATATGTTTTGCATAAAAATATTGCTGCCTTGGACAGCCCAGTGATTCCAATCCTTTGGCTGTGGGAAGGGACTTGTGTCTCTGTCTGCGGGTAAGTATCATAAAAACGCCACGCCTGCAGGGCGCGCGATATTTAGAGCCAATCGGGGTTTTTGTGAATGATATGAAACACGCAGATGGTGCGCAACTGATCGAGAAGATTGAGGGGCTCAAAGGCATCCTGAATGTTGCGCAACTCGTGGTTTCATCGCTCAATCTCGACGAGGTACTGCAGAACATCCTGAACAGCGCCATGGCGGTTATGGATATGCCTGCCGGAACCGTCGCTCTTTACGATACGGAGTCCTCTCAACTGGAGTTGCACGCCCATGCCGGCCTCAGCGAGAAGTTTGTAACTCTTGATCGCTGGCGGGCCAACCCGGGTGGCCTTACCCATGAGATCCTTGATCGTGGGGAACTTTTTGTCATCAAAGACACCGAGACCTCTGATTTCTTCAATAATCCCCTGGTCATTGAAGAGGGCATCCGCTCCTTGATCGCTGTCCCTCTGAAGATTCAAAAGAGAACGATCGGCATCCTCTATCTGGATGATTTCAAGCCTCGCGAGTTTTTAGAGGAAAAGCTGGAGTTGCTATCGATTCTCACCTCTTTTGCCACGATGAGCATTGATCATGCCTGGTTGCACGAGAGGGTGACGAAACTTGCCTGCACTGACGGTTTGACAGGTCTTTACAACCACGGGCAATTCAAAAAACACTTCGCTGAAGAGGTTGCGCGCGCCAATCGTTACAACAAGGCCTTGTCGATTATATTGCTCGATGTTGATGATTTTAAAAAATTCAACGATACTTACGGCCATCCCAGTGGCGATATCGTTCTCCAGGAGATGGCGCATATGCTGCGCGGGTTGCTGCGTAACAGTGATGCTATTTATCGCTACGGTGGTGAGGAGTTTATTGTCCTGTTGCCCGAAACAGCCCTGCAGGAGGCTATCACTGTAGCGGAACGTATCCGCATCCTGGTCGAGACAGAATCCCCCCGCTTTCTGAACGGCATTTCCAAGGCCTCTGGAATTACGGTAAGCGTTGGCGTGGCAGCGCTTCCTGACTGTGGCATGGATACCCGCACGCTTTTGAAGTCGGTTGATGATCTGATGTACCAGGCCAAGCGCGAAGGTAAAAACAAGGTTTACTGTAAATAACGCTTTATAAAGATTACAGCTTCTGAATGTATATGACCGTTCAATGATGAAGATGATCGCGGTTATGTTGACCCATGCTGATCAAAACCCTTAATAGAGGCAACCGGAACAGACTTGTTCTGGTCCACTTCGATTGATGCCAATCTACCTCGATAACGCTGCCACTTCTTTTCCCAAACCACCTCAGGTCGTCGAAGCGGTTGAACGAACTTTGCGTCTGAATGCTGCCAACCCGGGCCGCGGCGGGCATCAACTCTCCCTTCAGGCTGGCCGGCTTGTCATGGAATGCCGCGAAACAGTGGCACGTTTCTTTGGCATCAACGACTCTACTCGCATCGCCTTCACTGCCAATGCAACCGAGGCAATTAACCTTGGACTCTTCGGCCTTCTGCTGCCCGGCGACAGGGTAGTTACCACGTCAATGGAACATAATGCTGTTGTCCGCCCCTTAAGGGCCTTAAACGACCGGGGTGTAGACGTTATCCGGGTCATCGCCGATTCGCTTGGTTTTGTCAACCCTGATGAGATCCGAAACGCTTGTATCCCCGGTACACGCCTGTTGATGATGAACCATTGCTCCAATGTGACTGGCACCCTTCAGGCGATCGATCAGATTGGCCCGTGGTGCCGTCAACAAGGGATCATTTTTATGGTCGACGCCGCACAGAGCGCCGGGGTCTTTCCAATCAATGTCGATGAAATGGCCATCGACCTGCTGGCGGTCCCCGGGCACAAATCGCTGCTCGGCCCGCCTGGTACCGGTTTTCTCTATGTCCGCAATGGCTTGGAACTGCGTCCCCTGCTTTACGGAGGCACGGGAAACTTCTCCCAGTCTGCGACCCAGCCGGCCGAGATGCCGGAGCGGCTGGAAAGCGGTACCCTCAACACCATCGGCCTGGCCGGTCTCAAGGCTGGCATTGAATTCATTGAAAGCATTGGTCTGGATCTGATCCGGTCTCATGAACAGTGTCTTGTCAGCGCGTTGATCGAGGGATTAAGTACCCTTGACGGTGTCACTCTCTACGGGCCATTGAGCGCCTTACCGCGCGGTGGAGCCCTCTCGTTCAATGTTAAAAATATGGATCCTTCAACGCTGGGGTTCCGCTTGGACCGCGAATATGATATCTGTTGTCGCGTTGGCCTGCACTGTGCCCCCGATGTACACGGCAGCATAGGAACCTTCCCGGAGGGTACCGTTCGTCTCAGTCCTGGTTATTTCAATACCTCTGACGATATTGACAAAACACTGACAGCGATTCGTGCGATCATTGCGGCATAGCATCGGACGAATTTTCGAATGCACTGGCTATGGAGTTAGTATGAAAAAAACCTTCGTTCTCGACACCAACGTACTGCTGCATGACCCCCAGGCGTTGTTCAGCTTTGAAGACAATGATCTGGTCATCCCTATGACCGTTATCGAGGAAATCGATCGCTTTAAAAAGGAACTCAGTGAAACCGGTCGCAATGCGCGGCAGTTCTCCCGCATTATGGACGGCTTGCGTGCCAAAGCGAAATTGGTTGAAGGTGTTAAGCTGGAAACCGGCGGTCATCTGCGGGTCGATCTCTATACTGAAGAGCATTTAAAAGGTCTGCCGCCTGAGTTGCGCACGGATCAAGGCGACAACCGGATTCTGGCCGTAGCGCTCCATGTCAAAAGCCGCTCCGGTTCACCGGTGGTTTTCGTCACCAAAGACACCAACCTGCGCATCAAGGCGGATGTCCTTGGTCTGACAGCAGAGGACTACGAGACAGACAAGGTATCGCTGGATGAACTCTATTCCGGAACCGCCGAAGTCCTCGTCTCGCGCAATGATGTTGATCTCTTCTACAGCCAGGGCTTTATTGCCGTCGAAGAGGAATTTTTTGCCAACCAGTGCCTGACCCTGATTGATGCTGCAAACCCCTCGCATACTGCGTTGGCGCGTTACAACCGCCCCCTGCGCCAGGCTGTGCCGCTGCTGCGTGCGCCAAAAGAGGGCTTGTGGGGGATTCATGCCCGCAACCGTGAGCAGCAGTTTGCCTTTGATATGCTGTTGAATGATGAAATCCAGTTGGTGACCCTGGTCGGCAAAGCCGGGACCGGCAAGACCCTGCTGGCCATTGCCGCCGGTCTGTACAAATCAGCTGATGATGAACAGTACAGCCGTTTGCTGGTGTCCCGCCCAATTTTCCCTCTCGGCCGCGACCTGGGCTATCTGCCGGGCGATATAGAAGATAAACTGTCACCATGGATGCAGCCGATTTTTGATAACGTTGAACTGCTTCTCGGTGCCGTGGAAGAGGGAAGCAAACGCAAGCGCGGCTACAAGGAGCTGGTCGATCTCGGCCTTCTCGAAATAGAGCCGCTGACCTACATTCGCGGGCGTTCCATCCCGAAACAATTCATGATTGTTGATGAAGCGCAGAACCTGACCCCCCATGAAATCAAGACGATCGTTACCCGTGCCGGGGAAGGAACCAAGATTGTTCTGACAGGTGACCCCTACCAGATCGATAACCCATATATTGACTCCGCCAGTAACGGTCTGACCTATGTGGTCGATAAATTCAAAGGCGAGGACATCGCCGGCCATGTTACCCTGGACAAGGGCGAGCGCTCATGTCTGGCTGAACTGGCGGCAAATCTTCTCTAGAGGCAGAGGCTGGGGGCAGGGGGCTGGGGCTCGAATTTATGATCCCCAGCCCCCCTCTTCAGTCCCAAGCAACCATGTTAGTGCTCTGTATCGAATCTTCCTGTGATGAAACCGCGGCGGCTGTCGTTCGTGACGGCCGCAAGATGCTCTCAAATGTGGTTGCTTCCCAGGTAGAGGTTCATGCCCGCTACGGCGGCGTTGTCCCGGAATTGGCTTCGCGCAAGCATGTTGAAGCGATTTCTGTGGTCATCAACTCCGCCCTGCAGGAAGCCGGTGTGAGCATCGGCCAGATCGAAGGGATCGGCGTTACCCGTGGACCGGGCCTGATCGGCGCTTTGCTGGTGGGGCTTTCCACGGCCAAGGCGCTGGCCTGGAGGCTTGATGTTCCTCTTGCGACAGTACATCATATGGAGGGACATATCCTGGCGCCATTGCTGGAGGCGGACCCTGGGTTTCCTTTCCTGGCATTGGCTGTATCCGGTGGCCACACCCACCTTTATCGTGTCGACGGCATCGGCAGGTACAGGACCTTCGGCCAGACCTTGGACGATGCTGTCGGTGAGGCCTTTGACAAGGTGGCCAAACTGCTGGGGCTCGGTTATCCCGGCGGGGCAGAGATTGACCGTCTGGCCATGCTCGGCAACCCCGAAGCGATCGCTTTCCCAAGGCCTATGCTGCACAAACCCAACTTCGATTTCAGCTTCAGTGGCATTAAAACAGCCGTTATGCAGTATGTTAACAGCTGCGAGTCGCCGATCAATGAGCAGCACAGAGCAGATATTGCCGCCAGTTTCCAGGAAGCGGTGGTCGAGGTGTTGACCCGCAAGACCTTGCGTGCCGCCGCCGCCGAGGGCTTGGAGCGCATCGTTGTCGCCGGCGGCGTCGCGTGTAATGCTGGTCTACGGACCCGCTTCAGTGAACTTTCCCAAAAGCATGGCGTCCAGGTGTTTTTTCCGAGTCCTGCCCTCTGTGGAGACAATGCCGCCATGCTTGGAGTGCCGGCTGATTTTTACCTGGAAAACGGCCGTCATGCTGACGGTACCGTGAATGCCGTGTCGAATTGGGCGCTTGATGAGGTTGGCATAGACTGACATAAACCTGAAGCTGGAGTGACCTGGGTCGATGTGGCGTGGAGTCGGATTCATTCGGCAAATCAAACTGATGGTGGTGCGGTTCGTGCGTTTGCGCGGCCTGCCGGAAGAAATTGCCAAGGGCGTTGCACTCGGCATCTTCATAGGAATGACGCCCACCTTTGGCGTGCAGATGGCAATAGCCCTCTTTCTCGCATATCTGCTCCGCGAAAACCGCCTTGCGGCGCTCCTTGGCGTGTGGGTTACCAACCCGGTGACAGCGCCGTTCATCTACGCCATCGAATATGAGATGGGCCGTATCCTGCTCGGTCTACCTCGGGCGCATCTGCCGATGGAGTTGACCGTGAAAGCCTATACGGATCTCGGCTGGAATGTTCTGGCTCCTTTGTGGTTGGGCGGAACGCTCGCCGGGCTCATCCTTGGCTCTCTCTCCTATTTCCTTACCCTGCGATTGGTGCCGATCGTCAAGGGTTGTCGTGTCCCGCGCTGGCCACGCCGGCATTGGCACAAAAAAGTGAAGAAACGTGAAGAACCTTAAACCTCCTGCTTGCGACCGAGATCTCTGATGTGCGACTAAATTCGTGCCTCTCGCCTCGCGTTGCGCACTTCGGTCCTTATGCATCGACCCAGAAAACGTTTCGGCCAGAATTTCTTGCGCGATCAACATGTCCTGGATCGTATTATTGCTGCAGCCGATCTCCAGGATGATGACCGTATCCTGGAAATCGGTCCGGGCCCTGGCGCATTGACCTCGCGCCTGCTGGCAACCGGTTTACCGGTACTTGCGGTAGAGATCGATCGTGACCTCGGGGGGGTGTTGCGGGATCGTGATGAGAAGAATCTTGACGTTATCATCGGTGATGTACTGCGACTTGACTGGACGGATTTGTTGCGTAAGCCACCCTACAAGCTGATAGCCAACCTGCCTTACAATATCTCCAGCCAGGTTCTGTTCAAAGTCCTCGATCATCGCCATGCATTCCGTCGGCTTGTCCTCATGTTCCAGAAGGAAGTCGGCGATCGACTGGTGGCTGAAGAAGGGACGCGCAATTACGGTATTCTCAGTGCTCTTATCCAACCCTGGTTCCGGATCGCCCGGGTGGTCAAAGTCTCCCCCGGGGCTTTTCATCCACCGCCCAAGGTTGATTCCGTTGTTCTCTGCATGGAGCCCCTGTCCGAACCACGTCTGGCATTGCAGGATGAAGCCTTGTACCGCAAGCTGGTGCGGGGAGCGTTTGGCCAAAGACGCAAAACCTTGCGCAACAGCCTGCTTGGCTCTGGATGGGCGGCGGAACAGATCGACCCTGCTTTCTCCAGAGCTGGTATTGATCCAGGCCGACGTGGTGAGACCCTTAAACTTGAAGAGTTCGGCACTCTGGCCAATATCTTAAGTTCCTGTCTCAGGGGAGAGCAATGATGGAACTGGTCGCAACCGTCGACAATTAATCGCAATGACTCGTTTTTTCATTACCAGGGGTTGAAATATAGCTATCGTCTCCTAGACTTTAATCGCACATCCTGATGAGATTTCATCTATAAATGGCTCTTTCCCAGATCGAAAACAATTGTTCAGTAAGTCCTACTAGTGTCCATCCGGAAACTCCGGATGGCACGACTGCAGTTTCCGGACGAAAACTAACTATCTTTCAAGAGGTCGCTAATGGAACTCGTCATTGAAGAACGCGGAAAAAGTTTCGGTAAAGTACACCAGGCCAGGATTGCGGAAATTCGCCGCCATCTCAAGTCTTCAACTTCTCATGAAGATGCTGAGGCGCTGCTGGCTCTTGCCGATGCTCTGCTGGTTTACAGCCATTCCCATGCGTTGCTCAAACTCAGCGGCAAGGAATTGCTGGGATGGCTTGAAGCTTTTCTCGATTTTCTTCGCCGACGCGAAGAAGAAGTCAAGATCTCTCCATTTCAGCCGGAAAACTACGGCTCCTCGTTTCTGCTGATCAGTACGCCGGATGTCCCCTACCTGGTCGATTCGTTAAAAAATGTCCTGCAGAGCTTGTCACTGCAGGCAATCGTCATCTCGCACCCGATTCTCAATATCCAACGCAGCGCTGGAGTTCTCACCTCGCTTGGTGCAAAAACTGAAGCAGGGATCCGGGAATCCTTTATGCTGGTGTTGTTCGAAGGGGTTCGCGACCTGGATACGGCAGCGATAGAAGATGACATCCGCAGGGTTCTCTTGGTTGCACAGACGGTTGGCCGTCAGCGCAGGAGACTGGAGGAGAAGCTCGGAAATCTATTGCAGATAGCGGAGCATCAGGATCAGAAGGATTTCTTTGCATGGCTGCTGAACGGTAATTTTATCTGCTTCGGCTATGCCGCAGTCGAAGTCTCAGGAGCCAAGAATGCCATAAACACTGCCCGCCTGACAGAGGCCCCCGTCGGCTGGCTGCCAGAATCCCTTGTCTCCCGGGACAAAGGAACACAGAAGCCGCTGCAGTTGACTGCAGGGGCAAAAGAGCTCTTTGCGCGCAAAAACCCTCTGGTCGTCGACGCCCTTGATGAAGAAAGCCCGCTTTATCTGCAGGACAACCTGATCTATCTCGGTTTCCGTGAATGCGGCAAAACCGAAAGCAGGCTGGAACATATGTTTGTCGGCCTGTTCTCGCAGAACAGTATCAATGAACTGGCCAGCAACGTCCCGCCGTTGAGAGTCAAACTCTTGTCAGCGTTAACGCGCCAGCATGTACAGGACGAGAGTTACGACTATCGTAAAATCGTTGAGATCTTCAATACCTTTCCGAAGGTGGAGATGTTCTTTCTTTCCGAGGGCGAACTCGACAGGCTGGTGCAGTCCTTTGTCACCCTGCAGCGGCAGCAGTCGGTCAAGCTGGTGGTGACGCGCAGTCTCAGCCTGAGAGGTGTGACGCTCCTGGTCATTATGCCCCGTGACTACTACAATCAGGATTCACTCCAGCGCATGGAGTCCTATATCGGCCGTTTCCTCTCTGCTGAGCATGTGTTTTCGCGGGTGATCCATTTTTACTCCGATTATGTCAGCCTGCATTTCCGTGTCGTGCTGCACGGCGAGAGTGTCAGAATCGATGTCGATGCTTTGGAAAAGGTCCTGACGGACCTGTCGCGACCCTGGGACGAAAAGCTGCGGCTGCTTCTTCTGCGCGGCGCAGCGGGCAGCGGCGACGCCTTGTTGTGGAAACGCTATGCCAAGGCTTTCCCGAATGAATACAAGGATCTGATCCATCCCCGTTTTGCCGTCAGGGATGTGCGAGCCATCGAACAGGTGCTCAAAAGCGGGGAGGAGGGGTTCGACCTCTGGGGTCCCTTTCATGAGCGCCATGAGTTTTACAGCCTGCAGTTCTACAGTCTCAAGGAAAGCTGCCTCAATGAATTAATGCCGTTTCTTGAGAACCTTAACCTGACGGTTGTCG
This sequence comes from Desulfuromonadales bacterium, assembly GCA_051305855.1. Lineage (GTDB taxonomy): Bacteria > Desulfobacterota > Desulfuromonadia > Desulfuromonadales > BM103 > M0040. The sequence continues at coordinate 10,465 of JBPPMB010000055.1, read as the reverse complement.
ACGAGGTCGATTTTAACCTCGAGATCGAAGAGCAGTCGGTCTACGTGAAAAGCTTTACGGTTCGCAATAGCCCCCTGGCCACGGAACCGCTGGCGGCGCAACGCGAAAAGCTGCTGGAAATCCTCACTGGCCTGCGTAAGGGAACCATCGAGGATGATTATCTCAACCGCCTCCTGGTATTGACCGGGCTCGACTGGCAGGAGATCGATGTTTTCAGGGCCTACCGCAATTACTACTTCCAGTTGGGCAACCCCTTTACCAAACGCCGGGTCGCCTATGCCCTGATCAATAACACGCAGGCGGCGCTGCTCCTCTATCGCTATTTTGAAGCGCGTTTTCAGCCCAATCCGGCGTGGCAGGACCCGATGCGGCGTGAGGAAGAGGCTCTTATGCCGATCCGCATGGCGCTGTCAGGGGCACTCGACCGGATTCAGGATATTAACGAAGACCGCATCCTGCGCAGTATTTTCAATCTCATCGATTCGACGATTCGCACCAACTTTTTCCTGCGTCGCGATGATCCTGATTACTTCTTCTCCTTCAAGATCAGTGCCATCGGCATCATTGATATGCCCTTTCCTCGGCCGATGTATGAAACCTATGTCCATTCCGCGACTATGGAAGGGATTCATCTGCGTGGCGGCAAAGTCGCCCGCGGCGGCATTCGCTGGTCGGATCGTCCGGACGACTTTCGTACCGAGGTGCTCGGCCTGATGAAAACCCAGATGACCAAGAACGCCCTGATCGTGCCTGTCGGTTCCAAGGGCGGGTTTGTGGTCAAAACGCCGTATACCACCCGCGAAGAAGGAGGCGAACTTTCCCGCCAGGCATATATCACCCTGATGCGTGGTCTGCTTGATCTGGTTGATAACCGGATCGCAGGGCAGGTTGTCAGGCCAAAGGGGGTGGTGGTCTACGATGATGCCGATCCTTACCTGGTGGTTGCTGCCGACAAGGGCACCGCGCATCTTTCGGATACTGCGAACAGCGTCAGCCTCGCGTACAACTTCTGGCTGGGAGATGCATTCGCCAGCGGTGGTTCGGTTGGCTACGATCACAAGAAGTTGGGGATTACTGCACGTGGCACCTGGGAGTGTGTTAAACGGCATTTCCGCGAGATGGGCAAGGATATTCAGAGAGAAGATTTCACGGTGGTCGGCATCGGCGATATGAGTGGCGATGTCTTCGGCAACGGCATGCTTCTATCAAAGCACATCCGTCTCCTGGCTGCGTTCAATCACCTGCATATTTTTCTCGATCCCGACCCGGACCCTGCGAGCTCATGGATGGAGCGCATGCGGCTTTATGAAAAGCCAAGGTCGAACTGGAGCGATTACAATGCTGAGGTGATCTCTGCGGGCGGTGGAATCTGGGAAAGAGCGTCCAAAAACATTCCACTTTCACCTGCTGTGCAGAAGTGGCTCGGTGTTCGCCATGCCACCATGGAAGGGGAGGAGTTGATCCGGCGCTTGCTGGCTGCCGAGGTTGAGCTGCTCTGGAACGGCGGTATAGGTACCTATGTCAAATCCTCACTGGAAAAAAATGCCGATGTCGGCGACCGGGCCAACGACAATGTCCGCGTGAATGCTTTGCAAATAAAGGCCAAGGTCATTGGCGAGGGCGGTAACCTCGGGTTAACTCAGGCGGCGCGCATTGAGTACGCCATGGCTGGTGGTTTGATCAATACTGATGCGATAGACAACTCCGCAGGGGTTGATACCTCCGACCATGAAGTCAATCTGAAGATATTTTTTCAGCTCCTGCTTGAAACCGGCGTGATCAAGTTGGATAGCACCCGCAACCGGCAGATGCATGAAGTGGAAATGGATGTGTGTGAAAAGGTTCTGGCCAACAACTATACGCAAAGCCTTTGCCTTTCTCTCGACCAGTTGCGCTGCTTAGCCGATAGCGAGCCTTTCATCGACCTGGCAGAGCGTCTGGCAAATGCCGGGCTTCTTGACCGCCAGGGCGAAACTCTCCCCTCACGCAAGGAGCTTGCCGCTCGGGGCCGTGGCTACCAGCGCCCGGAACTGTCGATTCTTTTGGCGTACAGCAAGATGCAACTTTATCAAGCCCTGCTCGAAAGTGACCTGCCTGATCAGGAGTCGGCTCAGGGCTTCTTGAACCAATATTTTCCCGAGAAGATTCAGAAACGTCACAGTACCCATATCAAAGGTCATCCGTTGCGGCGTGAGATCATAGCGACCATGATCACCAACCGCCTGGTTGATCAGGCCGGTTGTGCCTTTGTAAACACTCTGGTCCGCCAGGCCGGTGCGACCATGATAGGGGGGGTCCTGGCCTACCTGGTCTTCGATAAAGTGCTGGATGGCGCGGCGATTCGCAAGCAAGTTCTGGCTGCCGACAACAGAATGCCGTCGGCACGGCAATACGAACTTTTGCTGAATCTGGAGAAAGCCCTGGAAGGGCTTTGCCGCCAGGCCTCCGAGCAGGGTCTGCCGTTGTCGCTCGAGAATGAGTGCGTCAAAAATTACCGGCAGCGCCTGCTGACCTTCCGCACACACCTTCAGGACTTGCTGCCACACGCTGAATGGCAGGCTTGCAAGGACACAGCGACAACACTCGTCGATGACGGGGTAAGCAAAGAGGTAGCGCTTGAGATGGCCAGTTTCGGTTACCTGATCGGCTTCCTCCCCGCGGTACATATTGCCGAAGCAACCAACGCTGACCTCCTCACAGTAACTTCGGCCATGGGCGAAATGCGTCTGAAGTTAAAGATACCCCAGGTTATGGAGTGCCTCAATGGCTATGTCCCCCACGATCGATGGGACCGGATGGCTCTGGCCGGTTTGCGCAGTGCGTTTGGCAAGCAGGTTGTCAAACTGACCGAAAGCGTTGTGACAGAAGGCAAGGGGGCTGCTGCTTTCCTTGCCGCCAAACGGCAGCGTCTCGATTATTTCCATGGCCTGGTTGAGACGTTACGTGCCAGTCCACCGATTAGCATCAGCCCCTATGTGGTATTGTTGCGGGCGCTTGAGGCGGTCGGGGACTGAAGAGGCCATGGTGCACTTTACGCCGCACAAGCACATCCGCAGATTGACGCAGAGATAGCGGAAAAGGGCCGTTTCCGGACGAAAACTAGCTGGACTCAATTCCAGGCTTGTGCTATAGACTAAAACGTTTTTTGAAACCCTTCGTTTTTGGCCCGGAACCAGTGCCGGAGCCGCTGCAAAAACAGGGTTGATCAACATACCGCCTGGATCCGTGAGACCGGGACGGCAGTAGTAGCAAGGGAACACGACCGGTGTCTGACACTGGCCGCGCGGCTGCCTTCCGTTCATCTACGGAAGGCATTTGTGTTTTCAAAGTGACTAAAGAGAGGTTGATCCCATTGAGCAAAACAACGAGGAAACGCCGGACAACTCTGGATCTGCAGACCATGAAATCCCGCGGTGAGAAGATCGCGGTGCTGACGGCTTACGATTACCCTTTCGCCCGTATTATGGATCTGGCCGGTATTGATGCCATCCTGGTCGGCGATTCGGTTGGTTCGGTGGTCGCCGGCTACGAGAATACTCTGCCCGTCACCATGGATGAAATGATCTACCATACCCGTGCCGTGGCCCGTGCTGTCTCACACTCCCTTATCATTGCCGACATGCCATTCATGTCCTACCAGGTTGATCTCGCTGAGGCGCGCCGCAATGCCGGGCGCCTGATCAAGGAGGGCGGTGCCCAGGCAGTCAAGCTGGAAGGCGGAGTGCATGTCGCCGAAACGATCCGCACGATCGTCGCCATGGATGTGCCCGTCGTCGCCCATATTGGCCTCACGCCGCAATCGGTACATCGCATGGGAGGTTACCGTGTGCAGGGACGGGATGAAGCCCGGGCGAACCAGCTGTTGGCAGACGCCAGGTCGGTTGCCGAAGCCGGCGCCTGTGCCCTGGTCATCGAAGGAGTTCCGGCCAAATTAGCCGGAATGATTACCGCCGAGTTATCGATTCCGACGATCGGCATCGGTGCCGGGGTCGATTGTGACGGTCAGGTCCTGGTAATCCACGACATTCTTGGCCTGTGCGTAAAGTATTCGCCTAAGTTCGTCAAGCGCTTTGCCGATGTCTCTGATACAATTCGACAGGGTGTTGAAGATTACATCCGCGAGGTCAAAGATGGCAGTTTCCCCGGGCCGGAGCATTCTTTTTAGGGGCTGGAGGCTGGAGGCTGGAGGCTGGAAAATTCGCAGGACTGTCACTGAAAACAACTGAATTTCATGGAAATTATCTCAGACATCACAGAAATGCAGAACTGCTGCCTGGCGACCCGTGCGGCAGGCCGGAGAATCTCTTTCGTGCCGACCATGGGGTTTCTGCACGACGGACATCTCTCGTTGTTACGTGCAGGTCGCACGTGTGGCGATGTGCTGGTTCTTTCGATTTTTGTCAACCCGGCCCAGTTCGGGCAAGGTGAAGACCTGGATGTTTACCCGCGTGATTTCGAGCGGGATGAAAGTCTGGCCCGTGCTGCCGGCGTCGACCTGATCTTTTACCCGAATGCCGAAGCGATCTACCCGGCCGGTTATGCAACCTGCGTCAGCGTGGAAGGCCCGTTAACGACGACCCTTGAGGGCGTCTGCCGTCCCACCCATTTTCGCGGGGTCACCACGGTCGTCACCAAGCTCTTTACCATCGTTCAGCCGCATGTGGCGTTTTTCGGCTGTAAGGATTTTCAGCAGCTTGCTGTCATCCGGCGCATGTCTGCAGATCTCAACCTGCCGGTGGCAATCGTCGGCATGCCGATTGTGCGCGAAGCTGACGGCCTGGCGATGAGCTCTCGCAATGTTTACCTTTCGCCCGCCGAGCGGCAACAGGCGCAGGTCCTGTCGTGCGCTTTGGCCCGCGGTCGGCAGCTGGCCGCTGACGGGGTGCTTGAAGCTGGCAAAGTCCTGGCCACTCTGCGTGCGATGATCGACGCACAGCAGGATGCACGCATCGACTACCTGCAGATCTGTCATCAGGCGACGCTGCGCGAACAGGCGCAGATCGATGCCGATTCCGTTCTGCTGCTGGCGGTTTCCATCGGCAAGACCCGCCTGATCGACAACTGTGCCCTCCTTAGCCCCTAGGCGATTTTATGTCGAAAAACCGTGAAACTGCGCGCGCCACCCTGGAAACCCTCTACCGGATCTTCACAATTCCCGAAGCACCTGACTCAACCCTCGGCGGGATCGACCGGGCGATCAGCAGGGACGTTGCCGGGTTTCTGCAGACGCATATTGTCGCCCTGGAAAGAAGCCTCGAAGAGATCGAGGCCGATTTCTCATCTTCGGTCATCCCCGAGGAACCGACCTACGTCTCCGAGTACACAGAGTTCGTCAAAGAGAAGCTGGTCGCCCAATCGGTGCATACCGCTGCTCCCGGCTTCATTGGTCACATGACTTCGGCACTTCCCTACTTCATGCTGCCGCTTTCGCGACTCATGACGGCACTCAACCAGAACCTGGTCAAGGTGGAGACCTCCAAAGCGTTTACACCACTGGAACGTCAGGTCCTTGCCATGCTCCACCGCCTCGTTTTCCAGGGTGACGATACTTTCTACGGCCAGTGGGTTCACAACAGCCAGCACGCCCTTGGAGCCTTCTGCTCAGGAGGCACGATCGCCAACGTCACCGCACTGTGGGTCGCACGCAATCGTCTCTGCTCACCGTGCGGCACCTTCCGCGGCATCGCCCAGGAAGGCTTGGCCCGCTCTCTGAAGCATCTTGGCTGCGACGACCTGGCCATCCTGGTTTCACGCCGCGGGCACTACTCGTTGGGCAAGGCTGCCGACCTGCTCGGCCTGGGCCGGGACAACCTGGTGAAGATTGACACAGATGATAACAATCGCATCGACCTGAAGAAGTTAAGGGAAACCTGCTATGGCCTGTGCGGTCAGAACGTCCGTCCTCTTGCGCTTGTGGGCATCGCCGGCACCACGGAAACCGGCAACGTTGATCCTCTCGATGAGATGGCCGACATTGCCGGTGAACTCGGTTGTCATTTCCATGTTGATGCCGCCTGGGGCGGGCCAACCCTCTTTTCATCGCGTAATCGCCATCTGCTTCAAGGGATTTCCCGCGCTGATTCGGTGACCCTGGATGCTCACAAGCAGCTTTACGTGCCGATGGGGGCGGGGATGGTCGTATTCAAGGACCCCACTGCCCAGTCAGCCATCGAACATCATGCCGCCTATATCCTGCGCCACGGTTCCAAGGACCTCGGCAGCCACACCCTCGAGGGGTCGCGACCGGGCAAGGCGTTGCTGGTGCATGCCGGCCTGTCGATCATCGGCCGCAAGGGCTACGAGCTGCTCATCGACCTCGGGATTGAACGGGCCAGAACTTTTGCCGCGATGATCCGGCGGCACCCTGATTACGAGTTGACCAGTACTCCGCAGCTGAACATCCTCACCTACCGCTACTGTCCAGAGCATATTCAGCAGGCACTGCTCAGAGCGACCAAAATGCAGCGCGGCGCCATCAACCTCCTGCTTGACCAGGTCAACCAGCTGTTGCAGAAGGATCAACGCGAAGCGGGCAAGACCTTTGTTTCCAGGACCCGGCTGCAGGTCCCACCTTATGAACAGGAGGTCACCGTTTTGCGTGTCGTTCTGGCCAACCCGCTGACCACTGACGATATTCTCAAAGCGGTTCTCGACGAGCAGTGCCTGATCGTGCTTCAGCAGGACATCCAGGCGCTGCTGAAGCAGGTCGAGGCCTTGTGCGAAAAGATCGATGAACCTCCTGTGGAGCAACGCGCCGAGGTAATCTGACCTTGTTGAATCCTCCTGGAAAGCCAATTCTCTACCGCGCCCGTTTTCTGCTGCCGATCAGTGCTCCACCTCTTGAAAACGGTGCTCTGCTGGTTAATGGCGGGCGCATCATTGCTGTCGACGCCTTTCGCCACCTGAGCGCCGCCTCTCCAGGAGCAACGGTCATTGATTTTGGTGATGCCGTTCTCCTGCCGCCGATGGTCAATGCCCACACCCATCTCGAGCTCAGCTTTTTTGCTGATTGGGCCGTAACGGCAGATGAACCAGATCCACCGCGAAACTTTGTCGACTGGATTCTCTGGCTGGTGCGGGTAAGGCGCAGCATCACAGCAGAAGAGCTCCATGCTTCCCTTGCCGCCGGGTTGAGAGCCTGCCTGCTCGCCGGAACCGGAGCGGTTGGTGATATCTGCACAGGACTTGATGCTGTTTCGGCTTATCAGGGCTCGCCTCTGCTGGGCCGCGTTTTTGCCGAAGTCCTGGGTCACGATCCGTCTATTGTTGCCGGTCGCCTTGCTGAGATCTCGACCTTGCTCGAACATCGGCCGGGTCCGGCACTCGACTGGGGGCTTTCGCCCCACGCGCCCTACACCTTGTCATCGGCAGCGACTGACCAGGTTTTTGCCTTTGCTGACCGCAAGGCTATGCAGTGCAGTCTTCATCTTGCCGAATCCGCGGATGAGACGGCTTTCCTGCAGAACGGCTCCGGGGCCATTGCCGAGAAATTATATGCTGCAGCACAGTGGAATTCCAAGGTCGATGACATTCCTGGCTGCATGCCGGTTGCTGCGTTCTGCCGACCGGGGAGGTTGAGGCCGGGTGACCTGGCGGTCCACGCTGTTCAAGTCAATGCTGCAGAGATCGACCTGCTCAGACAGGCCGGATGTTCCGTCGTCCTCTGCCCGCGTTCCAATGCGGCCCTGAATGTTGGCAAGGCGCCGGTGGCCGCCTACCTCGCAGCCGGTGTCTCTCTGGCGCTCGGCACCGACAGCCTGGCCAGTTCATCGAGCCTGTCGATCTGGGACGAAATCGCTTTTGCCAGGGATTGGTTCAAAGACCAGGCAGAACCACGCGACTGGCTGGAGATTGCAACCCTCGGCGGAGCGAAAGCCCTCGGCCTGCATGATCGGATGGGACAGTTCGCACCTGATTGCGATGCTTCTTTTCAGGTTGTAACGCTGCCGGAACTGCCTTGTCTCGGCGAGCTTGAAAAAGCCCTGTGTGCTGGCGGTTCAGACGTCGAGGTGAGATATCTTTACCTCGCATCACGCAACGTCTTGCCGACCAGCTGACCTGCCCCTATAATGCTTCACTGATCCAACTGACAAGGTTGAGAGGGTTATGGCGCGCATCTCTGCAGTCAGCCGGATTTTTCGTCACAAGCTGAAAAAATATTTCCTGACCGGCCTGCTGGTGGTCGTGACGATGAGCTCTCGATGACGGTCGAAGAAGCTTTCAAACTGATCATCAGCGGTGGTATGGTAACGCCACCTGAGCGATGGAATTCACGCACGCCAGCAACACGGCCGATGTGTTAAGCTTGAACTACGCGATGCGGCTGAGCATAAGCGTTGCTCGAGAGCCTATAACATGTTGATAACGACAGGTCACAAGAGACTATGATTGAAGAAATCGGCACAGTTGTCGAACTGAGGGGCAAAAGCACTGCGGTAGTGATGTGCAAGAAAAGCAGCCTCTGTGAAAATTGTGCGACGCACGGCAATTGTGTGATTGGTGATGATGACCGCACCCGCCTGATCGAAGCACAGAACAGTCTCGCAGCTTCTATCGGTGACCAGGTCCTTATCGCCACCACGACGAAATCCTTTCTGCAGTCGTCCTTTCTCCTCTACATTGTGCCCTTGATTGCCTTGCTGATTGGAGCTGTCATCGGCAAACTGGTTGGTGAAAACCTGGACACCGGTCTTGACCCGAACCTGCTGTCTGCGATTTTCGGAGTTTTTTTTATGATCGGCAGCTTCGTTTTGTTACGGGTCGGCACCAGGGCGCTGACGCAGGAAAATTATATGCCCAGAGTCGTGGAGATCCTCAAAGAGGAGCACGATAACCTTTAGCTGTTTTAGGCTGTAAGCTGAAGGCTGAAGGCTGAAGGCTGGAGGCTGGAGGCTGGAGGCTGGAGGCTGGAGGCTGGAGGCTTTAAGAAAAATCTTAAGACCTTCAGCTTTCAGCCCAAAGCCGGAGACTCCATGAGTATAAAATTAATCGCCAGCAATAAAAAGGCTTATCACGAGTACTTTGTCGATGAAGTCATAGAAGCCGGCCTGGCCCTGCAGGGCACTGAGGTGAAATCCGTGCGCATGGGGCAGGTCAGTATCAAGGAGGCTTATTGCCGCATTCGCAATGGCGAACTTTTCGTCGATAATATGAACATCAGTCCCTATGAACAGGGCAATCGCGAGAACCACGACCCGCTGCGACAGCGTAAACTGCTGCTGCATCGCCTTGAGATCGACAAGCTGATGAAGAAGGTTGCAGAGAAAGGGCTGACCCTGGTGCCGACCAGGATCTATTTCAAGGGTCGTCTCGCCAAGCTCGAGATCGGTGTCTGCCGTGGCAAGAAGCTCTACGACAAACGCGAGTCCCTCAAAAGCAAACAGGCTGATCGAGAGGCCTCTCGTGCTATGAGAGATCACTCGAGATAACTTTTTCCAAGTACTTGAAAAAAAGCAGAAAATATGAGATGATGTACAGAGTTCGTTGCTGCGAAACGCTTCAACGCTTCAACGCTTCAACGCTTCAACGCTTCAACGCTTCAACGATTCAACGATTCAACGATTCAACGATTCAACGAGTCAACGCGCGAAGCGCGATTCATCAGGTTTTTAAAGGGGGTGCAAAGGTTTCGACGGGGATTGGAAACGCTGGTTGCATGCCGGAGTGGGCTGGCTCCGTTAATAAGCCCAACACATACAAACGCCGATACTGACGTTCGTTACGCATTAGCAGCTTAATTGCTGCTGCGTCTCTTGATTCATCGCCCGTGTGGGACTAGAGACGTTATTTAGCGGGATAGCCTTTGCGAGTGTCCGTGGCGCCGAGGCGAAATTCAGCGGACTCCCCCGCAAGAGATCCTGTTCGTGGGAGCTCTTCCGGGTTAAGCAAAACACGAACTATGCATGTAGACGCCTGATGTGAAAGATTTTCGGACGGGGGTTCGATTCCCCCCACCTCCACCAATGTTAAGCCCTTGGAGTCATAAGTAATTGTGATTTCAGGGGCTTTTCTTCTTCCGCGAGCTTTTACTTGAAGTCTACACAGCAGGTTGTCCCAAAACTTGGCCACAGAGCTGAGAAAGGACAACCCACAATGGCACATACAGCGCATCTCTACAGAGTAGGAGTTACATGGTATTTCAGGATCAGATTCCCTGCTGACCTCAAGCACCACTTTAGACGAGACGAAATAAAGCGAACTCTCAAAACTAAAACGTTGACCTCTGCCAAGCAACTTCTTAAGCTCTGGGCCGCAGAGACAGAAAGAATCTTCACAGTGATAAGGACAGGTATGCTGACAGACGCTCAAGTCAAACAATTAGTAGAAGACTACATTGGGTTTGCCCTCAAGAAGAACGATGCAGAGAGGCTGGAGTCTGGTGTAAGCACAACCATTTTGGACACTGAAGATGGGCCTGTTGAACTGCCTGAAAGATATTTTTCCAACCCTGAATCTGACCACATTC
>JBPPMB010000049.1:0-9080 GCA_051305855.1 Desulfuromonadales bacterium | reverse complement strand
TTTGTTCAGGCAGGCGTCAACGGAGGCGTATTCGGCTTTGGTATGCCCGATGAGAAAGGCGTCTGGAAAGGTTTGGATGTCGATACCGCTCGCGCAGTAGCCGCGGCAGTCTTTGGCGACGCCAGCAAGGTCAAGTATGTACCATTGACCGCCCAGCAGCGTTTCACAGCCCTGCAGTCGGGTGAAATTGATGTCTTGACCCGCAACGCGACCCGCATCCTGAGCCGCGAGACCCAGCTTGGCCTGAACTTCGTCACCGTCAACTATTATGATGGCCAGGGTTTCCTCGTGCCGAAGAAACTTGGCGTGAAGAGCGCCAAGGAACTCAACGGTGCTACGGTCTGTGTTCTGCCGGGAACCACCACCGAGCAGAATGCCGCCGATTTCTTCCGTTCCAACAAGATGACCTGGACACCTGTGGTTATCGAGAATACCTCTGAGCTGGCCAAGACCTTCTTCGCCGGGCGTTGTGACGTGCTGACCTCCGACGCGTCGCAGCTGGCCGGGACCCGTGCTATTGCTCCGAATCCCAAGGATTACGTGCTCCTGCCTGAAATCATCTCTAAGGAGCCGCTGGCACCTGCAGTCCGCCATGGCGACGATCAGTGGCGTGACATCGTTGACTTCTCTGTGCTGGCTATGATCAACGCTGAAGAGCTGGGAATTACCTCCCAGAACGTCGACGAGATGTTGAAAAGCACTGATCCGATGGTGCAGCGTTTCCTCGGCGTGATCGAAGGCAATGGCAGCGCTCTCGGCCTTGACGAAAAGTGGGCCTACAACATCATCAAGCAGGTCGGTAACTACGGCGAGGTCTTCGAGCGTAATGTCGGTGTTAATACCACTCTGGGCATCGAGCGTGGCTTGAATGCTCTATGGACCAACGGTGGACTGATGTATTCACCGCCTTTCAAGTAATAAATCGCAGTTCGGTCGGGGAGGCGCCGCTTCTGGCCGCCTCCCCGATTTTGCAATACATTCCACAGAACGTCTCCTTAAGTCAGGCCAGCTCAAACAAGAAACAGGATCACCCTTGACGAGAGAACCCTCCCTCACGACGGATGCTGACCTTCATCCGAGTGCCGCGCCCTTCTGGCGTGACCCGGACAAGCGGGCCATTGTCTTCCAGATTGTCGCCCTGCTGCTGGTTGCCTTAGTCAGTTATTACCTGTTTACCAACACCCAGGCTAATCTTGAGCGGCAGTCCATTGCGACAGGCTTCGGCTTCCTCGACAAGGAAGCTGGTTTTGAAATCGGTGAGTCGGTGATTGCCTATTCGGCGGCCGATCACTATATCGATGCTCTGTTGGTCGGGGCACTGAATACCATCAAGGTTTCCTTCATCGGCATCCTCTTCACCATTGTTCTCGGTACCTTTGTCGGTATCGCCCGGCTCTCCAGCAACTGGCTGGTGGCGAAACTGGCAGGTGGCTACATCGAACTGATGCAGAATATCCCGGTGCTGCTGCAGCTGTTCTTCTGGTATGCGATTTTCTACGAATCCTTCCCTTCACCGCGACAGGCGCTGAATCCCTTTGCCGGCGTGTTTCTGTGCAATCGCGGCCTGATTTTTGCGGTGCCCGAGGCACATGCGGTGCACGCGATCATGGGGTGGGCTTTCGTTGCGGCTCTGGTCATCGGCTGGGGCCTGGATCGCTGGGGCGCACGCCGCCAGGCCCGGACAGGTCAGATTTTTCCATCGATCCGTGTCGCCTTGGCCCTCAGTATCGCCTTGCCGCTGCTGGCCTGGGCTTTCGCCGGAGCTCCGACCGCCATGAACGTGCCGTCACTGCATGGGTTCAATTTCACAGGCGGCGTGTCGGTCAGTCCGGAATTCAGTGCCCTGCTGCTCGGCCTGGTGTTTTACACGGCGGCTTTTGTTGCAGAGATTGTTCGCGCCGGTATTCAGTCGGTCGGTCGTGGTCAGGTTGAAGCGGCCATGGCGGTCGGTCTGCGTCCCGGCCAGGTGCTGCACCTGGTGATTCTGCCCCAGGCGCTGCGCGTGATTATTCCGCCCTTGACCAGCCAGATGCTCAACCTGACTAAAAACAGTTCGCTGGCAATCGCCATCGGTTATGCCGATTTCGTGGCCGTGACCAATACCACGATCAATCAGACCGGACAGGCGATTGAGGGCGTGGCGCTGATCATGGTTGTCTACCTGTTTTTCAGCCTGACGACGTCTTTTTTCATGAATTGGTACAACAAAAAAATGGCCCTGGTGGAGAGATGACCTGATGAAAAATCTGTCCACCAAACCATCCCGGGAATATCTCAAGCCACCGGTCACCGAAGTCGGCGTCCTTGGCTGGCTGCGCAGTAACTTGTTCAACACCTGGTTCAACTCACTGCTGAGTCTGCTGATATTGCTGGTGCTCTGGCAACTGGTGCCACCGCTGTTCAGCTGGGCTTTTATCGACAGCGTCTGGAACAGTCCAGCTGAGGCCTGTCGTGATATCGAAGGTGCCTGCTGGTCAATCATCCCGCAGAATATCAGCTTTATCGTTTTTGGCTTCTTCCCGGACGGTCATCAATGGCGGCCGGGAATCGCCATGTTGCTGCTCCTTAGCCTGGTGATTTATTCCAGGAACCGCAAGCACTGGAAGAAATCTCTCGGTGTTTACTGGCTGGTCGGCCTGATTGTGATGGGCATCCTGATGTACGGTGGTCTGTTCGGTATGCTGGTGGTCGATACCGACCAGTGGAGCGGTCTGCCGCTGACTTTCATGCTCGCGCTGTTCGGTATGGTTGCTGCGTACCCGCTCGGGGTTTTGCTGGCGCTGGGCCGCCGGTCGAGAATGCCGGCAATCAAGACACTGTGTGTCGTTTACATCGAGATGATTCGCGGGGTGCCGTTGATCAGCCTGCTCTTCATGTCTTCCGTCATGTTCCCGCTGTTCCTTCCCGAGGGCGTGACGTTCGATAAGGTGCTGCGCGCTCAGGCCGCCATCATTCTCTTCACCGCGGCTTATATTGCTGAGGTGGTGCGCGGAGGTCTGCAGGCGATGCCGCGTGGTCAGTTCGAAGCTGCTGACTCGCTGGGGCTGAACTATGGCCAGACGATGCGGTTGATTATCCTGCCGCAGGCACTGAAGATCGTAATTCCCCCGTCCCTGGGAATCCTGTTGTCCGCCTTCAAGGATACTTCGCTGGTGGTCATCATTGCGCTTTACGATGTTCTAAAGACGACCAAGGTCACTTTGTCGAACCCCAAGTGGACAGGTTTTTCAACCGAGGCCTATATCTGCCTGGCTCTTTTCTATTTCGTCTGCTGCTATGCCATGTCGAACTTCAGTCGCAAACTTGAAAGAGAACTACATACCGGTCGCTGATTTTCTGGCAGGCCGCATCTCGCGAGAAACTTATGAATGAAGCTGAAAACCAGACTGCCGTCGTGCCCTCTGCAGGGCTGATCATCGAAGTCAACAGCATGCACAAATGGTACGGTGACTTCCATGTGCTCAGTGACATCAACCTGCAGGTGCAGCTGAAGGAGCGTATCGTTATCTGTGGCCCTTCAGGTTCAGGTAAATCGACCCTGATCCGCTGCATCAACCGGCTCGAGGAGCATCAACGCGGTCAGATCATCGTCAACGGCACCGAGTTGACCAACGACATCAAGAATATTGAAAAGGTGCGCACCGAAGTCGGCATGGTCTTCCAGCACTTCAACCTGTTTCCCCACCTGACCATTCTTGAGAATTTGACCCTGGGGCCGATCTGGGTACGTAAAACGCCTAAGAAAGAGGCGGATGAGATGGCGATGCTGTTCCTGGAGAAGGTGCATATCGCCGAACAGGCCCTCAAGTTTCCCGGGCAGCTCTCCGGCGGCCAGCAGCAACGGGTGGCGATCGCCCGCAGCTTGTGCATGAAACCGAAAGTGATGCTGTTTGACGAACCGACCTCGGCCCTTGACCCGGAGATGATCAAAGAAGTCCTTGACGTTATGATAGATCTGGCTGAGGAAGGGATGACGATGCTTGTCGTCACTCATGAGATGGGCTTTGCCAAAAGCGTTGCCGACCGTGTGATGTTCATGGATGAGGGGCAGATTGTTGAACAGAACAACCCCAACGATTTCTTTGACAACCCGCAGCACGAGCGGACCAAGCTGTTCTTGAGCCAGATCCTCTGATCTTTAGTGTTCCATTCTTTGTGTAGAAGCCGATGTACAATCCCTTTCCGGGTTTCCGGTCAGGTCTCTTCGAAACAGTTTGCCGCGACATTCTTGCGTGTCCTGTCCGGGTTGAAGATACGGCCATTCATGGCAATGTAAACCCCCGCCGGAAGAGTCTGCGCCGCCATCATGGCACAGGCAATATTAAACACGGCATCAGTGAAGCGGAAGCGCGCTGGTTGCATGGCACCGGTCAGGACCATCGTTTTACCGGGTATGTCGGCAAGGGCCTTTGCCGTGGCGATCATGGTGTCGGTGCCGTGAGTAATGACAATCTGCGAAGCAGTAGAGTCCTCCACCGCCTGTCTGACAATGGCCCGATCCTCATCCGTCATTTCGAGGCTGTCTTTGCGCAGCAAAGGGACCACCTGGTAATCGATGCACAGGTTGGCTTCGCGCAAGACCTCAAGAATCTGTGGTTCACCCACCTCAAAGGTACTTTTGGCATCGAAATAAATCTTGTCAATGGTGCCGCCGGTCGTGAATATTTCAAGCCGCATGGGTTGCCTTTCTGTCTTGCATATATGGCTTGTTATCAGACTTGCGGTCCAGCCTGAGTGTAATCGAAGTCATCGTTGTCCGTAACGTACTTCTTGAAATTCTGAATGAACATGCCGGCCAGCTTGTAGGCGGTATTGTCAAACTTCTCTTTATCAGCCCAAGAGTTGCGCGGGTTGAGAAGTTGTTCATCAACGCCAGACAGCGTCTTGGGGATGTTGAGGCGGAACCAGCGGATCTGGTCATATTCGACATTGTTGATGCTGCCGCCAAGGATCGCGTTGATGCAGGCACGGGTCGCCTTGATGCTCATGCGTTTGCCGACCCCGTAACCTCCGCCGACCCAGCCCGTGTTGACCAGGTAGGTGTTAACGTTGTGTTTCTCCAACTTCTCGCCGAGCAATCTGGCGTAGACCATAGGGTGCAGTGGCAGGAAGGCTTCGCCGAAGCATGCCGAGAAGGTTGCCTGAGGCTCATTGATGCCACGCTCGGTCCCGGCAACCTTGGCGGTGTAGCCGGAGAGGAAGTAGTACATTGCCTGCTCCTTGGTCAGCTTGGAGACTGGTGGCAGGACACCGAAAGCGTCACAGGTGAGGAAGATAATGTTCTTCGGATGGCCGCCCTTGAGGCTGGGGTCATGGTTGGCGATATGTTCGATCGGGTAGGATACCCGGGTGTTCTCGGTCTTTGCCGCGCTGTCGAAATCGATGATACCGTCGTCGTTGGCGACGACGTTCTCCAGTAGCGCATTGCGTTGGATAGCCTTGTAGATCTCCGGCTCGTTCTCGGCACTTAAATTGATGGTTTTGGCATAGCAGCCGCCTTCGAAGTTGAATATGCCGTCCTCATCCCAGCCGTGTTCGTCGTCACCGATCAGTTTGCGGTCAGGGTCAGTGGAGAGAGTGGTCTTGCCGGTGCCGGACAGGCCGAAGAAAAGCGCAACGTCGCCTTTGCTCCCGACATTGGCCGAACAGTGCATAGAGAGAATCCCCTGCATCGGCAGCCAATAGTTCATCATGGTGAAGATGCCTTTTTTCATCTCGCCACCGTACCAGGTGCCGCCAATGATCGCCACGTTCTTTTCGATGTTGAAGACAATGAAGACTTCGGAGTTGAGGCCGTGCTGCTCCCACTTCTCATCGGTCATGCTGCAGGCATTGTAGACGGTAAACTGGGGGGTGAACTCTTCGAGATCAGAATCTGTCGGGCGAATGAACATGTTTTTAACAAAATGCGACTGCCATGCAAATTCAGTAATGAAGCGCACCGAAGTGCGGGTCTTTTGGTTGGCGCCGCAGAAGCCGTCAGTGACATAGATGTCTTTGCCGTCGAGGTGGTCAATGACTTTGCTGAAGAGCTCGTCAAAAACTTCAGGAGCCATGGCCTGATTGATCTTCCCCCAGGCGATGTTTTCTAACGATGGTTTCTGATGGACAAAGTATTTGTCCTTGGGAGAGCGGCCGGTGAACTTACCGGTATCCACCATCATGGTGCCATTCTCTGAAACAGTGCCTTCTGCGTTGCTGTTTTCCAGAGCGAACAGCTCATCATAATTGAGATTGTGTCGGACTGTGCCGATGCTTTTCAGTCCGAGTGCCAAGGCGGTAAGTCTTTGCATGGTGCGGCTCCCCTGGGTTCGCGGAAGATCAACTCTTCCATCGGTTTGAACGTGATGCGTGTCAGGTAAAAAGAAGTGGCCTGTTACCAAGTTCTTTAGCAACAAGCCAGAAACCAGAAACAAATGACCATTTTCAGATGCAAATTTACGACCGTTGTGGTCAACTATAAGACGTCTATATCTAAAAATCAACGGACTCATTGAAATAGATCAATAATTAGTGTCATCCGGAAACTCCGGACGAAAACTAGTTATGGCGCTGAGGCTGCGGCACTTTACCAAACTCAGCCGGATTAAAAAAGTAGGAAATTTAAGTAAAAACAAGTGATAACTGGTCTTTTTCAAGGCGCCTTGCCGGGTCAGTGGGCTCTGTCTTGCAGGTAAGCTACGATTTGCCAGACAGGCGTCAACGATCCTGCCACCATCGATCTGTGCTTCGATGCGCAGGTGTCCTTTAATACGCGTCAAGTAAAAACAATAAAGCAGCAATCAGACAGGAGAAAAAAAGGAGTTGTATAATCGCTGACAAATGGGTTTATCGCGAATGCGATTATTGTCATTAAGCGTATCTCATATTTTTCGAAAGGTCAGATTGCTCATTTTGATTCCTCCCAGCGTTTGTTATTGTTTCTAGCTGGTATAATGAAAGCAAAACAATAGCGAGGGAGTGCCGCCATGAACAGCAATGTGGAAAAACTTGGCATCAGTGACAAACACAGTCGCACGCGCACCAGCGATGATCCATACGTTTCGCAACGCGGCCTGGAAGCTGGGAACGCTGCTGTGACCATTGACAACAAGTTCCAACTGCTCGAACATACCGCAGATATGGGTATCGAGGCCCGGGCCGGCTCCAGCGAAAAGGTCTTCGAGGAAATGGCCCGGGGGCTGGTAGCGATGATTTATGGTGACAGCCCTGCCGCAGCGAGGGTTGATGCAAAAATTCTGGTGCGTAGTGAAGATCGAATTGAATTGCTGGTGAACTGGCTGAATGAAGTCGCCTACTGGTGTGAAAAGGACAACCTGGTGCCGGCAGTATTTCATATCGAATCAATCAGTGACGTTGCGCTGGAGGCGATTGTCGCGGGGGAACCTTTTGATCCGGAGCGCCATGTCGTTGAACGTTCTGTCAAGTCGGTTACTCATCATCAGGCTTGCCTGGAAAAGACCCCTGATGGCTGGTATGCCCGCGTTTACGTCGATCTCTGAGAGAGAGTCATGACAGTCAAGGTCGAACAGATCGATCAATGCCGCTGGCGCATCCCGCGCGAAGGAGCCATGCGTACCGACGGCCTGGTCTTTGCTTCAGCGAAGATGATGCAGGATCTGCGCCGTGAGCAGGCGCTCGAGCAGGTTTGCAACGTGGCGACGCTGCCCGGGATTGTCGGACCTTCCATGGCCATGCCGGATATCCATTGGGGCTATGGTTTCCCCATAGGCGGGGTGGCAGCCTTCGATGCCGATGAAGGTATCGTCTCTCCGGGCGGGGTCGGCTATGATATCAACTGTGGCGTCCGCCTGTTGCGCAGCAACCTTGGGGCTGACGAGATTCGTCCCGATCTCGCCCGGCTGGCCGACGCACTCTTTCTCAATGTGCCTTCCGGGGTTGGCTCTCATCGCAGTGATTTCAAACTTTCTATCAATGATGAGAAGCGCGTTCTCTTCAAAGGTGCCGCCTGGGCGGTGCAGCAGGGCTTCGGCGACGCAGCCGATCTTGATCGTATTGAGGGATATGGTGTGATCGACGGGGCCGATCCGGACATGGTCTCTGCGAGGGCTCTCGAACGGGGACGCGCGCAACTCGGTACCCTGGGTTCCGGCAACCATTTTCTGGAAATTCAGCAGGTCGGGGAGGTTTACGACGAAGAGTCGGGCGATGTCCTCGGACTGCATCCGGGTCAGGTTACTGTCAGCATTCATACCGGCAGTCGGGGTTTCGGTTACCAGGTCTGCGACGATTATCTCAAGGTCATGCTTAAGGCCGCCCGCAAGTACGGCATCGCTTTGCCTGATCGCCAGCTCTGCTGTGCACCGCTGCAGAGTGAGGAGGGCCGTAATTACCTGGCGGCCATGGCCTGTGCCGCCAATTTCGCCTTCGCCAATCGCCAGATGATAACAGCCCGGGTGCGTGAGACTTTCGCGCAGGTGCTCGGCAAGGGGCAGTCCGACCTGCAGCTGGGCGTTATCTACGACGTCTGCCACAATATTGCCAAGTGGGAAAATCACACTGTCAATGGCAAGCAACGCCGATTGTGCGTGCACCGCAAGGGCGCGACCCGCGCCTTCCCGCCGGGACATGCGGAAATCCCTGCAGCCTATCGAAAAATCGGCCAGCCGGTGCTGATTCCCGGTGACATGGGTCGTTACTCTTACGTACTGACGGGGACCACGGGGGCTTACGACGAAACCTTCGGTTCAACCTGTCACGGAGCCGGGCGGGTCATGTCGCGTCAAGCTGCGAAAAAAGCCTGCCGCGGTCATGATATCATTGGTGAACTGGCTCAATGCGGTATCCTGGTGCGGGCAGCCGGTCGGGCTACCGTGGCCGAGGAGATGCCTGCGGCTTACAAGGATGTTGCCGATGTTGTGGATGTGGTGCAGCAGGCGGGGATCGGCAAGGTGGTGGCAAGATTGGTGCCTATGGCGGTCATCAAAGGCTAGGAGCCTGTCGGACTTGGGAAATCCAAGCGAAAATTCGGCTGGACGAGGGCAGATTTTGTCGATTTTGAAGGTTAATAGTCGTTCTATTGACCAAGAAAGCGGCGAAATATGACCCGTTCGGACGGA
>JBPPMB010000024.1:0-2837 GCA_051305855.1 Desulfuromonadales bacterium | reverse complement strand
GGCGCAGAATTTTCCGGACCTCGACACGCAGTTCTTCCCAGTCGGCCATCGCCGCCTGGCTGTGCTCGGCCAGCATCTGGCAGACCAGATCTCTGGCGTCCTTCAACAATTCTGCGTTTTCGTCTTCCAGAATGAAGCCGCGCGTCATAATCTCCGGCCCTGAAATGATTTCGCCCGTTTCCTGGTGGAGAGCCAGGAAAACGATCACCAGGCCATGGTTGGCCAGATGTCGTCGATCACGCAACTGCATCTCGCCGATGTCGCCGACGCCCTTGCCGTCGATAAAGACCCGGCCGGTTTCAACCCTGGGTTCGAGGTGGTGGCCGTTCCCGGATAGAACCAGGGGCGTGCCGTTGCTGAGCACAAGCGCACGGTCTTCGCTCCACCCCATGCTGTGAGCCAGTTGCGCGTGTTTCACCAGGTGCCGGTATTCACCGTGCACAGGGACGAAATACTCGGGCCTGACCAGGCTGAGTACGGTCTTCAGCTCGTTTTGGCTGGCGTGCCCGGACACGTGGATTTCGCTGGTCGTCTCATAATGGACCTCTGCACCTCGCCGATATAGGTGGTTGATCACGTGAGTGATGGCCCGCTCGTTGCCAGGGATGAATTTTGACGAAAGAACCACCGTGTCCCCAGGAGTAATGCTGATCTGTTTGTGGTCATCCATAGCGATCCGTGAGAGAGAGCTGAGCGGTTCACCCTGACTGCCAGTGGTTAAAATCAGAACCCGCCTTGAAGGCAGGTCACGCATCTGGCGAAGGTCGATGAGGATGTCATCCGGCATATGCAGATAGCCGAGTTGCCTGGCGATGGCGATGTTGCTGACCATGCTTCGTCCCGAGATCAGAACCTTGCGATTGGCCAGAACGGCGGCATTGATCACCTGCTGGATACGATGGATATTGGAAGAGAAGGTTGCAACCAGGATTTTGCCGGTGCAGCGGGGGAGAAGCTCATCAAAGGCCTCTCCGACTGTGCGCTCGGAGAGAGTCTGTCTGGTGTTCTCAACATTTGTCGAGTCGGAGAGCAGCAGCAGAACACCTTCTTCACCGTAGGATGCCAGTCTTCCCAGATCGGTGGGCTGGTTGTCCACCGGGGTCGGATCGAGTTTGAAGTCTCCGGTGTGCACGATCAATCCCGCCGGCGTACGGATTGCCAGGCCACAGCCATCGACAATGGAGTGGGCCGCGCGGAAGAATTCAACATCGAAAGGACCAATCCGGACCACTTCGCGAACGTTGATGCTCCGGCATTCAACCCTGCTCTTCAACTGATGCTCTTCCAGCTTGTTGGCGAGCAGGCCCAAGGTCAGTGGAGAACCGTAGATCGGCGGAAAACCGAGCGCTTCGATCAGGAAGGGAATGGCGCCGATATGGTCTTCGTGGCCATGGGTCAGAACGATACCGACGATCTCCTTGTGGCGAGCGGCAATGGCCGATATGTCCGGGATAACCAAATCGATACCGAGCATGTAGGCTTCGGGAAACATCAGGCCGCAATCGATGATCAGCAGCCCTTGTGCAACCTCGACAACCATCATGTTCAAACCGATCTCTCCGAGGCCGCCCAAGGGCAGGATGCGCACGGCATCGGGATGCAGCGGGCGTGGGGTCGTAGAATTCAGAAAATTGTGCATCATCGGTAAAAAGTCTCTGACAAATCAGGCGGTTGGCGATTAAAACGACGTCAGTCTAGGCGAGTGGCGATTGAGAGTCAAATGCTTTCATCGAGATCCTTGCCGGTTTTGTTCCTGATGGTTACAATGCTGTTTGTCGCAAGCAGGGAGTTGTTATGAAATTGCCCCACCCGTTGATCGAAGGGCGCTTGGTGCGTCGTTATAAACGTTTCCTGGCCGATGTCGAATTGAGCGATGGCTCACTGGTGACGGCGCATACAGCAAATACCGGCAGTATGCTGCAATGCGCGGTGCCGGGGCGGGCGGTACTCCTCTCTAAAAGTAATAGCCCGAAACGCAAGTTTGCCTGGTCCTGGGAGCTGGTCCTGATCAGCAACCGCTGGGTTGATATCAATACTCATCGCGCCAACCGGGTGGTTGAAGAGGCCTTGCGGAGCAATAGCATTGCCGAGTTCCAGAACTACAAGGTCAGCGCAGAATTCCCCTTTGCCAGGAGTCGCATCGATTTCATGCTGGAGGGCCAAGATCAAAAGGTCCTGTTGGAAGTCAAGAACGTGACCTTTTGCTGTCAACAGGGGATCGCCTGCTTTCCTGACGCGGTTACCAAGCGCGGCCAGAAACATCTGCTTGATTTGATGGCTGCAGCAAGAGAGGGGTGGCGGGCGGTGATTTTTTTCCTGGTGCAGCGAAGTGAGGCTGAGGCTTTTACCCCGGCCGACGCAATCGATGCAAACTATGGCCGGCTGCTCAGAAACGCGGTCGAGTCCGGGGTCGAGGCCTTAGCCTATCGGACCGTCGTCACACCCGATGAGAGCCGGATTGGGGAACCGATAGCGGTCCTACTTTGATGGCTCCTGGAAAGGGGCGAGGACCTGCCTGTTGTGGCAGTCACCAGGAAATGAAAGTATACTCTTACAAGTCCACGACAACTCTCAGATGCTATGCCGGGGGAGAGAACGGGTGAGGAGTCATCCCTTGGCATCGGTCCCCTGTCACAACCGGCACCAGCTGTTAAATTTTTCCTGAATCGAAAGGATTTTCCATGCGCGTCGAAACCGATTTGAAACTGGGCTTTAAGGACGTTCTGATCAGGCCCAAGCGCTCAACTCTGAAAAGCCTCTCCCTTGTTGAACTAGAGCGAACGTTTACCTTTCTGCATAGCAATAAGAAATGGAGCGGGGTGCCGATAATTGCTGCG
>JBPPMB010000023.1:0-2432 GCA_051305855.1 Desulfuromonadales bacterium | reverse complement strand
GCGATCAGCGGCATCGGCGCGCTCATTTTCTTCATTCATCACATCGCCGCTTCGATCCAGGCCTCGCGTATCATTGCTTCGGTTGCGGATGAAACCCTGGCGGCGGTTGACCGAATCTTTCCGGATAAATTTGGCCAAACGCCGGTGGACGACGATGAGGATCAGTCACCACTCCCGATGCCGGAACGGAACTGGCAGGCCGGCCCGGGCAAATGGCTATATCCAAAGCGTGGATAACGCGACGCTCTTGCGCCTGGCGCGGAAGCATCAGACCATCGTGCGGATGGAACGCGGCCTCGGCGAGTTTGTGGTTCAAAACACCACGTTCGCCTCCCTGGCGCTGGAGGTTCCGCCGGAACCGGAACTCATCGCAGCATTGCAGGCGGCCTACAGCATCCATCGCCTTCGCACGGTGGAACAGGATGCCGCTTTTGGCATTCGCCAAATCGTGGACATAGCTCTGCGAGCACTTTCCCCGGGCATCAACGACACCACAACGGCTGTGATGTGCGTGGATTATCTGACGGCGATTCTGGCGCGGCTGGCCTCTCGGAACATCCCTTCGTCGCATCGCTATGAGAAAGGGGAACTGAGAGTGATTACCATCGGGCCGACCTTTACCAGGCTAGTGGCCGAATCATTCGATCAAATTCGTGGCAGCGCCGCCGGGAATGTCGCCATTATGTTACACATGCTTGGGGCGCTGCAAACCATCGCCAGTCTCACGGCCAACCCGGTTAGGAGGCAGGTACTGCGTGAGCAAGTGGAATGCATCGCCGAATTGGCCACACGCGCCATCTCGTCACCACACGACCGGGCACGTTTTGAGAGCCGGCTGGCGCGTGTGCGGGCAGCATTTGATAAAACGCCGCAGGTTTTATTCAGGAGCGCATAAAGATGAAGATTAAATCCAAGGATTTTTGTGTTCCCGCAGGAGAAAAGGTCAGACTCGAAAAGTGGCTGACACAGGTGAAGAAGGTTTACTCGTCAAAGAAGAAATATCACAAGCTCCTCAAAGAGCAGGTTGATGAGCTGAGTTCGCTGCAACGTCTTCACTACGCGTCCAACCAAATATTTGGAACTACTGATATTTCAGGCGATGGACGCCGCCGGCAAGGACGGTGCCATCCGCCATATCATGTCCGGTGTCAATCCACAAGGCTGCCAGGTATTCAGTTTTAAACACCCATCGGCCATGGAACTGGAACATGATTTTCTCTGGCGCATCTCGCAGTGTCTGCCGGAACGGGGTCGGATCGGAATCTAATCGCAAGCAGCTCTGAAGGTAAGCCAATAGGCACTGTACAACCAGATCAACGCTCTACAATTGACGGTCAGGAGGTGAGATGACTACTGAAAAAATGATTGGTCGTCTGCATTCTTCATCAGTAAAGCACGATTAACTTCATGAAACCAAAGGGGAGATCACCATGCAGATTCAAATAAATACCGACCGTAACATCGATGGTAACGAAGCACTGGCAGCCTATGTCAGAGGCGAAACCGAACATGCCCTGAGCCGGTTCAACGATCATATCACCCGGGTGGAAGTCCATCTGAGTGATGAGAACAGCGACAAAAAAAAGGGCAAAGGCGGGCAGCGGTGCGTTATGGAAGCCCGGCTCGAAGGGCGTCAGCCCATTGTGGCCACTCACCAGACCACAACACTGGAACTGGCCGTCAACGGCGCTGCAGAAAAGTTATCCCGATTGATCGAGAGCATCATTGGACGGTCGGAAAATAAGCGGGGCCACAGGGCTGATCCGCATCCTTACGGGCTGGATGAACCGGAGAATGATGAAGAGATATAAGAGAGGACGGGATTTAGGACCAATGGTATCTGTTTCCGCCTGTCCCTTTCTTATGGTCTGCATTTATGGACTGTTAATGCACGTAATGGCATTGGCAAACATTCGCAGGGCATTTCTGTTCAACGCCGAGTTCGAGGACCATGCCGAACATGTATATGCACAATTTGTCAAGGAACATCCGGAATGGGTTGTAGAAGATGACGGAATGCCGGAGGACAGGTGCCTTGAATATACGTGCGGACATATTGAGTACATCTGAAGTCCTAGTATGCTCAAAGAACAGATCATCGAAGTCCGCACGCTTCTCTAACATTACTAGCCAGAGTTTGGCAAACCGGGGCTTAATACAATGAAATCCATAATCATTTTTGGAGCCGGTATCGCAGGATTGAGTGCTGCCCACGAATTGGTCAGGTTAGGATATAACGTTTCAGTGTATGAAGCTATCGACCAGCCGGGTGGATTCTTCAGAAGTGCGCGGCTTGATAAAGACAATATGCCTACGGAGTATTCCTGGCACGGCATGGGTCCCTGGTATCATAATGCTTTTGATTTAATGCAGCAGATCCCTTTTAGCGTAGAAGGCAGCATCTATGACTTGGCCCTCTCCCGCCCCGTGGA
>JBPPMB010000010.1:0-4722 GCA_051305855.1 Desulfuromonadales bacterium | reverse complement strand
GCTTCAAGATCTTTGCGTTCTTGCTCTGTCAGAGTTACTCGATATCTTGGTGCCATGGCAACCTCCTTGGGTTACCATGATTATACTATAGTCTGACGTTATACGAAACTTTAAATGTTACATGGTACTAGCATGCTTTCTGTCAATTCTCATTTTGGTAAATTAACATAGGACTCTCTGGATGTCTAATGACGGAAAGAAAGTCAGGGAAACGTCCTGCCCCCAAGTCTTCTGGACTCTATGGGCCAAACATTCGTGTTTATAACCGGCTCATGGATAGTCAACAGACTCCAGGAGACAAATAATGTTCACCGGCTTGGTTTTAAAAAGGAGAGACCTGACAGAATTTTTTCGACAAATGCAAATTTGTACTGACTATTAAGTGCTGTGCAAGGGAAAAGTGCAACAGCATCAGTCCCGGTGGGCGGGGTACGCTGCCAATCAGAAAGGAATATAAAAGAAGTGCATAACAGCCAGTACCCAGTAATCGATAAACGATCAGATCCCGCTTCTTTGACGCACCAATGGCGACCGACTGCTATGCACGATCAGCCCCGCCACGTTACCTTGCCAAATTCCAGCGCAATCTTGCGAAATTCTATCGGTTACGGGATCCTGGGTTTTAGCCGCCATCTACCATTGGCAAGAGGGATAAGACATCGCCATCACTAAGGACCTGTTCTGTGTCAGTATGACAGCCATTAAGGAGAACCATGCCAAGATAACCTGATGGCAACTCCAATTGCTCGATAATCTGGCTGACCCGTATCCCAGAAGGATAGTCATGTGCTTGTTCCGTAGGCCCGGCTCCTTCCAGAGACACAGGAAACCTGATCGTGATTTGCATGTGCCGTTATTCCTGAGGTTCTTGAGAGGTGAAATATTGGCCAATCAGCCGTGTCAAGGATAGTCCGGCAAGCTCGGCAAGCTCCTGGGTATGCCATCCTCATCCCAGCCGCGTTCACGATAATAATCACTGCGCATTTTCTCCAGATCTGCTCGCGTGATGACAGCACCGGTTTCCGGCAGCGGCTCGTCAAAGTAGCGGTCGGGAAGCCAGTCGTCATCTTTGATCAACCCTTCACGGAGATTGAAGCTGCGCACCAGGTCGGCCACTCGATGGGAAATCTCGCGTACGTCTGACTCATTAACATCGAAACCGGTTGTGACTCGGATGATTTTGGTCAATTCCGGCCACAGATAAATGTCACGGTAAAACCGGCAAAGAACAAAAGTGTCATGAATGATCAGCCGATCTTCGTAATCGATCATTTCCAAAGCTTTTCCTTCGATTTGATCCGGTGCCATCTTCCCGCTTACTTCTGATTTGTAGATGGTTGCACGCATGTGGCAAGCACCGCGCGGAGATGTCGCATAGGCGAGCCCCATTCCCTTGAGCACGCGGGGGTCGTAGGCCGCTGGCTCCAGATTCTTGACATGTATGGCATCGGCCTCCATACCCCATTCAGCTGCGGCTGCGCGACTCCCTTTGGCCAGAACGGCACCCATGCCGATGCGCGCAGCCATCTGCTTGAGTAGTCTCGCTGCCCCTTCAAAATCGCCGTATGCGATAGGTTCGCGAATCAATCCGCGAGCCGATCCGTCCATTGCCATACCAATCAGATTGCCTGCCGATATAGTATCCATCCCCAGCCGGTCACACAGGTCATTAAGGTGGGCAATGGCATCAATGGAGTCAATCATGAGAAGGCTGCCAAGTGACATGATGGTCTCAAATTCAGGGCCCTCTATAGTGAGCCCAGCATAGGGGCCTTCCGTGAACTTCATTAGCTTGCCGCAAGCAATGTAGCAGCGCGCACAGGCTTTCGGCTTTGCCCCTCGGGCTGCCATGGTCTGACCATTGATCTTATCGTGACCGGAGAACTTTCCATTGTGCCAGTAACGGGTGGGCAGGGTGCCAATTTCATTCATGACACTAACCATCTGCGGCGTTCCAAGTCGCTTATAGTTCTGGGTTGCCGGAAGATCCTTGGTCTCGGCGAGGGTTTTTTTAGCAAACACCTCGACGGCTTCCGGGTCGGCCATCGGGCGACTGGCCTGCCCTGAGACAAACACAATGCCCTTAACCTTTTTTGAGCCCATGACCGCCCCTGTACCGGTCCGACCAGCACACCTCCAGTAATCGTTCGCAATAATGGAAAAAGGAACCAGATTTTCCCCAGCCGGACCTATCACAGCTGCGCCACAGCAGTTTTTTCCGCCGTGGGCATCCATTAAGACGTCTTCGGTGGCATAGGTCTCCAAGCCCCAGAGGTGCTCGGCATCGTGAAACTTCCCACCCCCTTCAGTCACCGCCAGATAGATGGGAGTTGCAGAGGCACCGGTGATCATGAAAAAGTCAAACCCGGTGCGCGACATCTTTTCCGCTAGTTTCCCACCTGAATAAGATTCTGCATAAAAACCGGTTTGGGGGCTTTTGGTGTGCACACCAAAGCGGCATCCTCCCCAGATCTTGGTGTCAGAAATCGGCCCCAGCGAGAAAATTATGGGATTCTCAGGTGAAAGCGGGTCAACTCCTGCAGGCGACCGTTCCATCAGCAGGTGGGTTCCTATGCCTTTGCCCCCCAGGTACTTTCGGTACAGGTCTTCAGAGATCTCTTCCGTGCGACAGGTTCGACTGGTTGCATCGGCAACCAGCATCCGTCCAAAAAATCCATACATTGTTTTCTCCTTT
Organism: Desulfuromonadales bacterium; assembly: GCA_051305855.1. Taxonomy (GTDB): domain Bacteria; phylum Desulfobacterota; class Desulfuromonadia; order Desulfuromonadales; family BM103; genus M0040. The sequence continues at coordinate 2,027 of JBPPMB010000010.1, read as the reverse complement.
ACTGTTTTCGTAGAGTAAGGCATTTCGTTCATGGCATTCTTTCTCCCGAAAAAGAGCAATAGTCATTTCAAACATATTATTAGAGAACGATTCTTGTTAGTTCAACCATTGTGCCAAGAAATAAAAGATGAATTAAAACAGTATTTTGTAATTCTCTCTGTGGATTTCATGGTGAAGGGGACAAAAAAACCTCTATCACAATGATAATAAATATCACTTTGATAGGGTCCCGTTTGGCCACTTCTATGAGAGAAGAGGGGGGTGGGTGATTAGATAAAACGACCTATATCATTTTGATAAGTTGGTTCCTTCGAGTTTCCGGTAAAGGGTCGCGATGCCGATACCCAATTTCTGGGCGGCGACTTTCTTTCCCTGGGAGGAGAGGCCGTAAACTTCAAGGGCTCTGCGGATCGCCTCGGTTTCCAGCTCGCGGATCGGCCGTACCTGCGTCGGGGCCGATCCCATGGTCGAGACCGGCTGTGGTTTGACAATCGCCTTGGGCAGCAGCTTTTTGCTTAACAGGCCGTCCGGCTCCATCATGTTGATCATGAACTCGATGGCGTTCTCAAGTTCCCGGACGTTGCCCGGCCAGTCATGGGCCAGCAGGCTTTCCGCCACCTCGGGTGCAAGCCGTTTGAAGCCTTTACCGAACAGCTGGCAGTACTTCCTGATGAAGTGGTAGGCCAGCGGTTCGATGTCGGCCTTTCTCTCCCGCAGCGGCGCAATCTCCAGAGGGATGACGTTCAGGCGGTAGAACAGGTCCTCGCGAAACGTGTTCTCGTTTATCATTTCGGCGAGGTTTTTGTGCGTGGCAGCAATGACTCTGACATCGACGTTGATCTGATTGTTGGAGCCGAGCCGGGTGATCTGCCGCTCCTGCAGGACCCGCAACAGCTTGACCTGCACGTAAAGGGGCATATCTCCGATTTCATCCAGGAACAGGGTTCCCTTGTTCGCCAGCTCGAATTTGCCGATTCGGCCCTTGGGATCGGCGCCGGTAAAGGCACCTTTGATATAACCGAACAGCTCGCTTTCCATGAGTGTGTCGGGGATGGAGCCGCAGTTGACCGCCACAAAGGGTTCGTCACGGCGCTCACTCTCGCGGTGGATGGCGCGGGCGAACAGCTCCTTGCCGGTGCCGCTCTCGCCACGAATGAGGACCGTGGAGTTAGAAATGGAGATCTTGCGGACGTTTTCTTTCAGCTCCTGTATCACGCTGGAGTGCCCCAGAATGTCGCCGATATGGACATCCTCGCCGATCTGGGTGAGCTCGTAGATTCTGGATTTGACGGTTTTTATATCATGAAAAACCAGAATTTTGGCATAGTCGTCCAGGTCAAAATCGACCTGCAGCATGCTGCCCAGAAGGAAATACTCTTCCTGGCCGATAACCACCTTGAATTCTTCCGCCGCGCCGATGTTGTCGCCGGTCGGCTGTATCAGGATCTTTTTGTTGAGACACGCCTGCGAAGAACCGAGCTGCTGTAAGGCGTTACCATTGGCATTGACGATCATGTCGCCATGGTCGATGACGAGGACACCCATCTCGGTTTTATTGACAACCTGCTCCATCAGTCTGATCATCAGTCCCGTGCGTTTATGCTCCTTATTTTCGTAGGCCTTGGTGGCGATGAATTCGGTAATTTGATCGAGAAACTCCAGATAGACATCGAAGCGTTCGAGCAGGTGTTCTTTCTGCCCATCGTTAAAGCAGACCAGAGCGATGACCCCGATGGTGTCCTGGCCCAATTTGATCGGTTTGCAGATCTGGAATTTTTCCGCGCAGGTCGTCTTGCGCGGGCAGGGCAGGCAAACCCGGTTCAAGCCGGGGTCGCTGATTACCAGGGTCTGCCCGGTTGCGATCGCCTCCCGGTAGATAAATCCTTCAACAGCCATGTTCTCATTGATTTTCCCCTGATAAGAACCCGTACCGGCAATGCGATTAAAATCTTTGTCTATGATATCCACGTCAACATTGATCACCTGGGATATGATGTTGGCATATTTGATGACGGTATCCTGAATCT
>JBPPMB010000260.1:0-2399 GCA_051305855.1 Desulfuromonadales bacterium | reverse complement strand
GCACTGCTGCCCAACTGGGTTATTGCTCTGGTGGCCGCCGGTGGTCTGGCAGCCGCTCTCTCCACCGCGGCGGGTCTGCTGCTGGCGATCTCTTCGGCGATCTCCCATGACCTTATGAAAAACATCTTTGCACCCGACATGACCGAGAAAGGCGAGCTGATGGCCGGCAAGATCGCCATGGCCTGTTCTATTGTGGTTGCCGGTTATCTCGGTCTCAACCCGCCCGGTTTCGCTGCCGGGACCGTGGCCCTGGCATTCGGCATTGCCGCAAGCTCCATCTTCCCGGCCCTGATGATGGGTATCTTCAACAAGAAGATGAACAAGGAAGGCGCCATTGCAGGTATGCTCTCCGGCCTTTTTGTCACGCTGTTCTACGTTTTCGCCCACAAAGGCCTGTTCTTCATCAAGGGGACTGATTATCTCGGTCTGATCGGTGGAGCCAACTCGTTCTTCGGTATCACTCCGGAAGCCTTCGGCGCCATCGGAGCCCTGGTGAACTTCGCCGTGGCCTACGTGGTGAGCAAGGTCACCCCGGAATGCCCCGAGCATATCCAGCACCTGGTGGAAAGCGTGCGTATCCCGCGCGGGTCCAAGGCTGTGGACGGTTCCCACGCTCACTAATCTTTAATCACATGCTGATCAGGTTTATGCCTGATCACCTGACCCCGCCAGCCAGTCTGGCGGGGTTTTTTACACGTTTATGATTGCCTGGCCACGCATCATCAGGTACAAGGTATTTCGACTTTACCTGGTTTCCAGCCGTAAACTGTTTATCGCCCTGTCAGCGCAGGGCACCGGGAGTTTTAATGGTTTTTGACATCAGTATCGCGATCACCTGGATTTTATTTCTTGCTCTTTTTCCCATGGCCTTTATCTGGCTGCGTCGGGCATGGCGGATATTCATCAGGAAAGACTACTCTGAAGTCGCTTTGAAACGCGGTGAGACTCCAGCCAATCCCAGGAAATGGGCTCTTGCGACGGGCATCATAAATCTGTTGGCAGGCTCTGTAGCGCTATTGGCCATCATTGGCGTTCTGTTTGCGTTGTTTCCATACAAGACCTGGAGCACAATGGCCGGGGTGACGCTTTGGATGAAATTCTTTGCTGATTTTATTGTGAGCCGTCAGGCCCATCCGTTCGAACTGGGTAGAAAAAAAGATAAAAAAAAAGATGTCAGCTGAGCATTTTGTCAAATCGTTGTCATCTGGTAAAGTTTTGTGGATATCAACTATTAATTTAAGAAACGGAAGGGATGACCATGTCCTATCAGATGATCCATTCCTGCCTCCGGGTATTGAACCTGCAGAAATCCGAGCAGTTTTATCAGGAGGCCCTCGGCTTCGAAGTCGTACGCCGCAAGGATTTCCCCGAACACAAGTTCTCCCTCAGTTATTTACGTTCTACGGGGAGTGATTTTGAACTTGAACTGACCTGGAATCAGGATCAGGCAGAGCCGTATATCCTTGGTAACGGTTATTCGCATCTTGCAGTCGGTGTCGCCGATCTCGAAGCCTCACACAAAAGACATGAAGAGATGGGGCTCTCGCCGAAGCCACTCAAAGGTTTGCCAGGGCAGGGTGCGCGCTTCTATTTCCTTGCTGATCCTGATGGCTATCTGGTTGAGGTGGTGAAGGCCTGATAGCCATGCTGCGCTAAATGAATAAAAAGCAGGTCTTGTCAAATGACAAGACCGGTGGGGCGATGGTGTTGCCCTTCGCAACTGTCGCCCTGGATGAGCGGGTGACGGACTGGTTGACGCTTAACTGGGGTTGGACTTTTTACGGCGGAGCGGAGGGGGCGAGATCCTTACTGGGGGCCATCGCCGGGTCGATGATCACCATCGCCGGGGTGGTTTTTTCAATGACCCTGGTCGCCCTATCGCTTGCCTCGTCACAGCCCGGTCCCCGTCTGCTCCGCAATTTCATGCGCGACACCACGACACAAATGGTACTCGGCACCTTTGTCGCCACCTTCCTGTACTGCTTGCTCGTCCTGCGCACCATCCGCCGCGCTGACGAGATCGCCTTCGTCCCTCACCTGTCAGTCACCCTCGGCGTTCTGTTCGTGGTCGCGAGTGTGGGGGTGTTGCGAGACGCCAGATTCTAACATCTGAAATGCACGTACTCAGCCAGCTTTCCGATGTCAAATTGGCCGACAATTCGTTCAAGCGGACAGGCACTGTCGGGCCTGCCGCTTAACGCAATAGTTAGGAGTAAAGGAATATGAGTCAGCTCACGATCATTATTATCGCTTCCTGGCTTGCGGGTCTCGCAGCCTTCGGTGGCGGCGTGATTGCTTGGGCCACAGACGGTGCAAACACAGATACAAAGCGTGAGGTAACTCACGGTATCATCGCCTTCGGCGGCGGAATCCTCATTGCCGCAGTGGCTTTTGCGCTG
>JBPPMB010000137.1:0-11685 GCA_051305855.1 Desulfuromonadales bacterium | reverse complement strand
TCATGGCCGGGAAAGCGGAAGTTGACGAACCACTCGCGGTAAATGGCCTGCGCCATCTCTTCGAGGATTTTGATGCGCCGGGTGTTGTTTTCGATCAGGTCGTCGTAGGTGGAGAGGATGGCGGCGATTTTGCGCTGGGTTTCGAGAGGGGGGAGGCGGAGAGGAATCCTTTTTACGATGTCCTGATTCAAAGAGGCCATAGTTGCTCCATGGGAGCACTGATTCATCATCCAAGTTTTATGGGCCTCAATCAGGAAACAGTATGAAACAAATCTCGGATCGGCAGTTTCCCCACTGACTCGCAAGCGTAAGCAGTCAGAGCCTTGAAACCAGCGATCATGGGCCTTTTTTATAAACGCATGTCGCTCCACAGCACCCTTACGTCCAAAAACAATGTCATTGGGTTTCAACAGGTGGGAAGATAAACGTTGCGCCGTCCCCTCTGAAATGTACTCAAGCTTTTCCGAGCGAATGTCGCCAAATCCAATATTTCTTACATTGATAACGGGAATTCCATTCTCAACATAAACACTGGCAGGAAGCTGTGTCCCGAAAGGTCCAGTCTTTACCTCAGCTTGCCCTTGGTCGACAAGGCTTTGTACGGTACAAGCAACCCAGCCGCTCATGCTGTAACCTCAACCAATTTCGCCACATTCTCCACAATCCACCCCAGCCTACTCATCCCTCATCCCCCTGCCCAAACCCGATCTTCCGCCCCTTCTTCTCTACCGGCGTCACCATCTCCCGGATGGCGTCGAAAACCACGACAAACTGCCGGTCGTGGCCGGCGAACTTCTTTTCCAGCGCGTCGAGCCGGCGCGCCAGCTCGCGGTTGGAAGCGGCCAGTTCGCGCATCTGCACGAAAGCGCGCATGATGGCGATGTTCACCTGCACCGCGCGATCGCTTTTGAGCACACTGGAAATCATGGCGACGCCCTGCTCGGTGAAGGCGTAGGGTGCGGTACGAACCCCTCCCCAACTTGAAATCACAAATTGTGATTTCAAGCCTATAAACTCCTGATTTGTAAGCTGAAACATGAAATCATCAGGAAACCTGTCCAGATTCCTTTTCACCGCCTGAGTGAGAACCCGCGGCTCTACCTCGTACAGGTTGGCCAAATCGTAGCTCAGTAAAACCTTCTGCCCACGAATCAGGTAAATCTTCCCCTTGACAGTCTCCATCGGTACGATTGCATCCATATTCCCCCCTTGATATCACAATAAAAATCGTACTCATCACAATTTGTGACAAGTCAGTTCTTTGAGGTCACAAATTGTGACCTCCAGATGACCCTATCCTTCCAGCAACCTCGCCACATTCTCCGCAATCCGCTCCTCCAGTTCCCGCGCCTCGGCGTTTAGCACTTCCAGCTCTTCGTTCAACTCCTCCAACCGCTCGGCAAAAACAAAATCATCAGCCTCCTGGTCGGCCACACCGACATAGCGTCCCGGATTGAGGCTCCACCCCTGGGCCTCGATCTCTGCCAGGGTCGCCACTTTACACAGGCCGGGGAAATCAGTGTAGCGGCCTTCGGGAAACTTCTCCTTGAGCAGGGCGGCACTGCCGTGAACGGTCTCCGGCGCCTCATCCCGGTAGAGCCGGGCAATGTTGGCGATGAACTCGATCTGCTCGGCGCTGAAATCGCGGTGGGCGCGGTCGATCTGGCGGAAGATGTGTCGGGCATCGATGAACAGCACGCTGTCCTCGCGATTGGTTCCTTGCTTGCCCTTATCGAGAAACCAGAGGGTGCAAGGCAATGTAACCGTGTAGAAGAAGTTGGGGCCGATGGCGACCATCACGTCGACCGCTTTCGCCTCAATGAGCTGTTTGCGGATCTCCAGTTCCGAAGCGCGGGCATCACTGGCCGAGTTGGCCATGACGAAGCCGGCGCGGCCGGTGGCATTGAGGGTGCTGTAGAACATCTGAATCCACAGGCTGTTGCCGTTATCAACCCTGGGCATGCCGAAAGGGAAGCGCTGGTCGTCCTTGATCCGCTCCTTGTCGATGCCGTTGACGTTGAAGGGCGGATTGGCCATGACGAAGTCGAAACGGCCGAGGGATTCGTGGATATCCTCGTAGTAGCTGTTGCCTTGCTTGATGTCGCCGGAGAGGCCGTGAACGGCGAGGTTCATCTTGCACAGCCGCACCGTCTCGGCGACCCGCTCCTCGCCATAGATACTGATCTCGCTGCCGGGGTTCTTCTTGTGCCCGGCAACAAAGTTGGCGCTCTGCACGAACATGCCGCCCGAACCACAGGCCGGGTCGTAGATGCGCCCGTGATATGGCTCGATAATGGCGACGATCAGCTTGACCAGGGCCAGCGGGGTGAAGAACTCGCCGCCTTTCTGCCCCTCGGTCATGGCGAAAGCGCCGAGAAAATATTCGTAGATCTTGCCGAAGGCATCGCCCTCGATATCGACCGGGATGGAAGCGAAGGTCTTGAGCAAGGTGAACAGCGCCGGATTGCCGACCTTCTGGTAGGTCTTGGGCAACACCCCTTTCAGGTCCTCATTGTCCTGCTCGATCAGGCGCATGGCATCGTTGATCCTGGCACCGACGTCCTCGCCCTCCGGCACCTTGAGCAGCTCGGCGTATCTTGCCCCCTCGGGGAGGTAGATCACGCCTCTGGCCTTGTAGTCGGTCGGCCCGATGGTGCGTCGCCCGGTCCCCTGGCCGGCCAACGCCTCTCGGGCATGGGCGAATTTCACGTCCGCGTAACGCAAAAAAATCAACCCCAGCACCGGCACCGCGTATTCCGACGACTTCAGCTCCGAGTTGGCGCGCAGCTCGTCGGCGGCTGACCAGAGTTTTTTTTCAAGTTGAACCAGGTTGGCGTGCATGCACGAAAACTCCCTGAAATGATACGGCCGCCGATCGGGGATGCTCCGATAACGGCGGCCATTTCAAATATTTATAATCCCACCTCACATGTGGCAAGACAAATGTCAAAACAAAACATTGAAATATTAATAGCTTAGAAAAGATACGGGAAATATTTACAACTGTCAATCAATTGTTAAATAGTGTCGATAACACGTAAACTATCCGGTTCTGTAGCACAACATCTGTCCGGTTCATAAGTCACTGATACACTGAAATTTGTACTCAGGAGATTGTCGAACTATACAGACCGAAGCGAAAGGTTGGATGTTTGAGAACAGACTTTAGCTCATTTGCAGGTTCATAACCGTAGCTATCGACCAAATAGGAACTGAAATATGGGACAAACAGCCGGATTAGCAGCCGGCTCATGGATAGTCCGGGCTGCTAGCCAGAAGAGGCGTTTTTTACTTTGCTCTTCTGGATATCCCGCTGTCTCTATCAGTGGGAGAGCAGCATCGGCACAGTCATCTGCCCGAGAAGGTAGCTGCCGATTTCGCCCATATCAAGCTGGCCGCGCCTGCTTGTTATGTGGATACCGAGAACCAGGAGATCAATATTGTCATCAGCGGCGAGGTTGAGAAGCGTGTTGCCGACACTCAGGGTCCCGGGAGGAATCCGCTCGATGACAGCCGGCACATTGTGCAGTGCAAGGTAACGGGAAAGCCGCTCATTCTCCCCCGGGCTGAATGCAGCTTTACCGATGGAAACCATATTGACATGCTTGGCAGACTGCAGCAGAGGCATGGCATCGTACATCGCACGTGAGGCCTTGGGCCCGGCTTTCCAGGCGACCATGATCCGCTCGCCGATATGAGGGAAAGTGCCGAAAGCCGGGACGATCAAAACCGGTCGGCCTGAACCGAGCAGCAGGCGTTCAGGGCTGGTGATGACACTATGCTGTTTAGATTTATCGGCGGTAAGCGGCTGACTGACCACCAGCAGATCGGTGAAACTGACATAATAGCCGATCATTTCCGCAACACCGACGCGTGAAAAGCCGAGATCGACAGCCAGCCAGTCGGTAGCAACCCCGGCCCCTTCAGTCTGCTGCTGAAACATTGTGCGGATGTCTGCCAGAAGCTGGTCCGGTTGTTCCAGATGTGGTGACGAATAGATGTAGAGGCCCGTCAGGCATGCATCATGCTGTTTTGCCAGAGTGATTGCCGCTGCAAGCCTGCTTCGGCAGCTTGGCGCCTGGTCCAGGTGGACCATGATATCTTTCAGCATAGCGAGTCTCTCCTTACTGCAATTGTCTGTCTCATCACGAGTTGCCGCGCAAGGACCACGCGCATGCGTTCGCGCCACCTGTGGCGATCGGACCTTGACCAACCCTGCATCATCCCCTGGTCCAGCTTGGGCTGCGCTTTTCCATGTATGCTGACAAGCCTTCGATCCCCTCAGCAGACGTCCGGGTCTCGGCAATCCGCTCGGCCGTATCGGCAATCAGGTCATCATCCAGATAACCCAAGGCAACTTCGGAAACCAGCGCCTTCACCGAAGCCATGGCTTCGGGCCCATTTTTGAGCAAACGGTGACTCAGATTATCAGCATATTGCGCCAAATCTTCCGCCTTGACCACTTCGTGGACCAACCCGAGCCGGTGTGCCTCTGCCGCGTCAAAAGACTCCGCGGTGAGAAAATAGCGGCGGGTGGCACGAGAGCCGATGGCTGCGGCAAGGTATGGCGAAACCACAGCCGGAATCAGTCCGAGTTTAACTTCGGGAAGGCAGAAGATTGCATTCTCGGTTGCCAGAGCGATATCACAACAGGCGACCAGACCGACTCCGCCGCCGATCGCCGCCCCCTGCACCAGGGCTATGGTCGGCTTGGCAATGTTGGCCAAGGTCTTCATCAATTCCGCCAATCCAACTGCATCCGTCAGATTTTCGACAAAGGAGTAGTCTGCCATGCGCCGCATCCAGTTGAGGTCTGCACCTGAAGAGAAGCTTTTTCCCCGCGCCCCCAACATTATAACCCTTACGCTCTGCTCGCGCTCCAGCCTTTTGAGTTCTTCAGTCAGGGCGCTGATCAGGGTATCATCAAAAGCATTGTGCATCTCCGGCCGATTAAGCGTAATCGTAGCCCGGCCATAGGTGTCAATTTCACTTAAAAGCGCGGCAGTACTCATAGTCTCACATCCTGATCTTAGCCGTTTAGGACAAATTCCCACGCACACCAAAACTCTTCAGGATGCGGATCGGGAGGACAAGCGATGCAGCGGGTCTCGATACGGGGGTCAATAGTTTTGGCAAAACCGGCGTACTCGACAATACCAACCGTTTTGCACGGGAAATCAGGTAAGCCCTTGCGCTTGCGGGTCGACTGGACCCGACAGTCGACCATGCGGAACACCGCGCGACTGTCGGTGACCTCGATCGCTTCCTGCAGGTTGAGCCGCGCATACATGCGATGTTTGAGACACTCAACCAGGGCCGGAATGCCGCCACCCGGTTCAAGGCCAAGACGCGTCATGATGCGCCTGGCTTCAACCACGGTAAAATGTTTCCAGGCCATGCGGTCGATTTCGATCGCAGTTTCCATGCCGTACATCTGATCGACAGCCTGAAACCAGAGGCCATCATGAGCAAGCCAGTTCTTGGCATCATCGACGATAATTGTGATCAATTCTGCTTTGCTCAAACCCTGAAGCAGGCCAACGCCTTCATCCAGCTTTGCATCCATAGCATTCCACCCTTTCCTAATCTGCGACTTGAGCTCTGCCAAATCCCGCACAATTCAACCTCGGGTTATCGCCGTGCCGATCACGACCCTTTGCACTTCACTGGTTCCTTCATAAATTTCCGTGATCTTGGCATCACGCATCATTCTTTCCACCGGAAAATCACGGGTATATCCGTAGCCGCCATGCACCTGAACCGCCTTGGTGGTCACCCACATGGCCGTCTCCGAAGCGCTCAGCTTGGCCATGGCAGATTCCTTGCCGTAAGAGAGACCGGCACTGGCCCGCCAGGCTGACTGGTAAACCAGCAAACGTGACGCTTCGATGCGCACAGCCATGTCTGCGAGCATAAACTGCACAGCCTGGAAGCTGGCGATCGGCTGCTCGAACTGTTTGCGCTCGCGCGCATAGTTCAGCGCCTCTTCGTAAGCCCCCTGGGCGATTCCAAGGGCCTGGGCAGCAATCCCGATGCGGCCGCCATCCAGGGTCTTCATGGCGATTTTAAAGCCTTCCCCTTGTTTGCCGAGCAGGCGATCCGCCGGAATTCTGCAATTCTCGAAAATCAGTTCACAGGTCGGTGATGAGCGGATGCCCATCTTCTTCTCCTTCTTGCCGAAGGTAAAGCCCGGGGTGTCCTTCTCAATGATGAAGGCACTGATGCCATGGTGTTTCTGGGCATCCTTGTCAGTCCGGGCAAAAACGATATAGATCTCAGCATCACCGCCATTGGTGATGAATATCTTGCTGCCGTTGAGAACCCATTCACCGCCGTCGCGCATTGCGAACGTCTTGGTGCCACCGGCATCAGAACCGGCGCCGGTCTCGGTTAAACCGAAAGCGCCGAGCTTGGTCCCCTCTGCCATGGGCGTCAGAAAACTCTGCTTCTGCTCTTCGGTGCCGAACAGCCAGACCGGGTTGGCCCCCAGCGACAGGTGAGCCGAGAGGGTCACCCCGGTCGAAGCACAGACTCTGGAAAGTTCTTCCACGGCGATCGCATAGCTGATGTAGTCAGCGCCGGCACCGCCATATTCCTCCGGGAAGACGATGCCGGCCAACCCCAGTTCAGCAAGCTTGTCAAACATCAATTCCCGGTCAAAACGTTCATTCTCATCGCGCTCGGCCGCAGATGGTGCCAGCTCTTTTTCGGCGAAGCTGCGGACCGTTTCCCGAATCAGATTCTGTTCTTCGGTCAGTTGAAAATTCATGTGGTCTCCTCCTGAAATTGATGTGCTGCTCAAGGATGCGTAAGGTTTTTTCTCCTCACTCCTCACTCCTCACCTTTTACCACTTACGCAAAGCCGCGCAGCACTTCCCGGGCGATGATCAGACGCTGAATTTCACTTGTGCCTTCGTAAATGGTGGTAACCCGGGCATCGCGACTGTAGCGCTCTACGGGGAAATCAACGGTATAGCCGTAGCCACCGTAAATCTGCATGGCCTCGTAACAGACGCGATTAGCTGCTTCGGTGGCAAACAGCTTGGCCATCGAAGCTTCTTTTGCGTAAGACCTGCCCTGTTCCTTGCGAAACGCGGCATTCATCAGGAGCAGGCGAGCGGCTTCCAGCTCGGTCGCGGCATCAGCGATCTTCCATTGAATCGCCTGGAAATCACTGATAGGCCTGCCAAACTGCTTGCGCTCAAGAGCGTAGCGGGACGCTGCCTCAATAGCCGCCTGGCCGACGCCGAGGCCGAGCGAACCGATGCCGATCCGACCGCCGGCCAGTTCACCAACCGCAATCCGGAAACCATCATTGAGCCTGCCCATCAGGGCCGTGCCGGGAATTCGGCAATTCTCGAACAGCACTTCGTTGGTCGCCGAAGCATGCTGCCCCATCTTCTCTTCGGCGCGCCCGACCAGGCAACCGGGAGTCCCGGCCTCCACCAGAAAGCAGCTGATCCCTTTCCCCTTGGCAGCGCTGCGATCGGTCACTGCCCATACCACAAACACCCCGGCATAAGGTGCGCTGGTGATAAAAATCTTGGTGCCGTTGAGAATCCAGTCGTCGCCATCCTGCACCGCAAGGGTGGTCATCGCCGCCGGGTCGGATCCGGCACTGGTCTCGGTCAGGGCAAAAGCTCCGGCCAGGAATTCGCCACTGCAGATCTTCGGGATATAACGCAATCGCTGCGCCTCATTGCCGACGGCCTGAATCACCTCGCAGACCATGTTGTTGACCGAAACGGTCACCGCCGTAGAGGCACAGGCGCGTGCAATTTCCGTCAAGGCGACGCTGAAAGCGATCACTCCGGCTTCCGAACCGCCGTAATCGACCTTGACATTCAGTCCCATGAAACCGAGTTGCGCCAGCTTTCTCAGATTGTCGAGAAACACTTCCTGCTGCTCGCCGCGATCAAGCGCAGCTGCAACCGGAGCAAGCTCGGTCTCCGCAAACTCACGTGCGGTGGCACGGATCAGGTTCTGCTCTTCGTTGAGGTCAAGAAACATCAGTAAACGGTCCTTTCATCGGCCGGTAAACTGTGCCGGGCGCTTTTCCAGAAAGGCCTGCATACCCTCTTTCTGGTCCGCTGTGGCAAAGCAAAGACCAAACAGGTCGGATTCGAAACGACCGGCGCGATCGAGATCCATTTCCAGGCCATTGTCCACGGATTCCTTGGCAAAGCGCACGGCAACCGGGCCCTTTGAGGCAATCTTGACTGCCATGCTGCGCGCGGTGGCAAGCAGATCCCCGGCTGCCACGACCTTATTGGCGAGACCGATGCGGTAAGCCTCCTGAGCATCGACCATGTCCCCGGTAAAGATCAGTTCCTTGGCCCGCCCCTTGCCAACCAGCCTGGCCAGGCGCAGGGTGCCGCCAAAACCGGGGATGACGCCGAGGTTGACTTCCGGCTGCCCGAAGCGGGCGTTCTCTGCGGCAATCCGGATGTCGCAGGCCATAGCCAATTCGCAGCCACCGCCGAGGGCAAAGCCGTTGACGGCCGCGATAACCGGCTTGGGAAACTTCTCGATGACGTTGAGCACACTGTGGCCGAGCCGGGCAAAATGCACAGCGGACACCGCGTCGAGGGGCTGCATGGCGGCAATATCAGCACCGGCGACAAAAGCCTTGGCGCCGCTGCCGGTCAGGATTACGCAAGCGACTGCCTCGTTGTTCTGCAATGCAGCAAACGCAGCAGCCAGTTCCTCGAGAACTTCGACATTCAAAGCATTGAGTGCTGCCGGGCGATTAATGGTGACAACTGCGGTTTCATCAGCAATGTCAATCAACAGGTTGGCGTAATTCATCTCTGTCTCCTCCTTGGATCAGTAAGCGTAAAAGCCCTTGCCGCTCTTCTTGCCAAGCCAGCCGGCCTTTACCATTTTGCGCAGCAGCGGACAGGGACGGTACTTGCTGTCGGCAAAGCCTTCGTAGAGCACTTCCATAATGGCCAGGCAGGTGTCGAGACCGATAAAGTCGGCCAGGGTCAAGGGGCCCATCGGATGGTTCATCCCCAGCTTCATAACCTGATCGATCGCCTCCGGCTCGGCCACCCCTTCATAAACGCAGTAGATCGCTTCGTTAATCATCGGCATCAGCAACCGGTTGGCAATAAAGCCGGGGTAGTCGTTGACCTCCACCGGTGTTTTCCCCATGGCCTTGGCGAGGGTTTCAACGACCTGGTAAACTGCGTCACTGGTCGCGATACCACGGATGATCTCGACCAGGGTCATCACCGGTACCGGGTTCATGAAATGCATGCCGATCACGCTCTCGGGGCGACCGGTCACGGCCGCAATTTCAGTAATCGGCAGCGACGAGGTGTTGGTCGCCAGAATTACGCCAGGACGGGCTATTTCGTCGAGCCGGCTGAAGATCCTGGCTTTGATCTCCATCTTCTCGCTGGCCGCCTCAACCACGAAATCGACATCAGCGGCGTCCTGCAGATCGGTGGATGGTATCAGCCTGGCAAGGATTTCCTGCTTCTCTGCGGTAGTGATGCGTCCCTTCTCCACGTTGCGGGACAAGGTCTTGTCGATGAATGCCACCCGCTTGTCGATCAGAACCGTGTCAATATCATTGAGCACCACCTGCAGGCCGGCCTGAGCTGCCACCTGGGCAATCCCTCCGCCCATCTGCCCGGCGCCAATCACCATAATTTTTTCAATTTTCATTGTTGCTCTCCCTGATTGACAGAAACCTTTGCAACGCCCGTTCGCTGCGCTCACTCAAGACGCAATGAATCCCCGAAAACCGAATTTTTGCAAGCAAGGAAACCCTGCGTCTTTCTTTTCTTTCTCGCGCCTGCGTTGTGCTTGTAACTATTCACCACCCTTACTCAGCGGCATAGCCTGTGGGCTGCAGCTGTTGCTTGCGGGAAGTTAAGTGACAACGTTGGACGCAGGCAATAGCTGCAGCCCACAGGCACTCGCTGGCATGCTGATTCTTTGCGCTTTAGCCTTTCATCCTGACCCTTGACCTTATCGCTGATCCACTCGTTCGAAAACTACCGCCACTGCCTCACCGCCGCCGATGCAGAGGGTCGCCAACCCGTAGCGCTCGCCACGTCGCTGCATTTCGTGAATCAGGGTCGCTGCCAGGCGGGCACCACTGGCGCCGATCGGATGACCAATGGCAACCGCTCCGCCGTTGACATTGACCCGTTCCGGATCAAGCCCCAGATCCTTGATGGCGATCATAGTCACCAGGGCAAAGGCCTCATTGATCTCGAACAGGCCGATGTCCTCCGGACGCAGCCCGGCCTTGGCGCAGGCTTTTTGTATGGCGCCGACTGGAGCATCCGGGTAGAGGTCAGGATGCAGGCTGTGGGTGGAAAACCCGATGATCTTCGCGCGCGGCCTCAAACCATGGCGCTGGACCGCATCGCGCCCGGCCAGGAGCAGGAAGGCCGCACCGTCGTTGATGGTCGAGGCGTTGGCTGCCGTGATGGTGCCGTCCTTTTTGAAAACCGGTCGCAAGCTGGTCAGGCGGTCGAAGTCAACCCGGAACGGCTCTTCGTCCTCGCTGACGGTAACATCGCCTTTACGCGACGGCTTGAGCACCGGCACGATCTCCTCTGCCAGTAGCCCGCCTTTGATGGCCCGCTGGGCTCGCTGATAAGAGCGAATGGCAAAAGCGTCCTGCTCTTCACGGGAAAACTCGTGAACATCGACCCGCGCCTCGGCAACATCACCCATATGGCGCCCGCTGTACGGATCGGTCAACCCATCATGAACCATCAGGTCGAGGGCCTGGGCGTTCCCCATACGTTGCCCGAAGCGAAGCGCAGGCAGGACATAAGGAGCAAGCGACATATTTTCCATACCGCCGGCTATGACGACCCCGGAATCACCAAGACGAATCGCGTCAGCACCAAGCATAACTGCCTTCAACCCGCTACCGCAAACCTTGTTGATCGTCATGGCCGGCACCGTATCGGGCAGCCCGGCGAAACGCATCGCCTGCCGTGCCGGTGCCTGGCCAGCGCCGCCGGAAAGGACCTGGCCGGCAATAAACTGGTCTATATCCTCGCCCTTTAGACCACTGGCCTCGAGCAGCTGTTTGACGACCGGGGCCGCCAGATAAGGAGCAGCCACGTCGGCGAGAACGCCACCGAAGCTGCCGAAGGGAGTGCGATAGGCTTCAATCACAAAAACGTCCTGCATGGGGTTCGGTCTCCTTTTTCAGAGCTTGCGATTATTCATTGGGGTGGAAGATCAACACCGCTGGAAACTGTTGCGTTGGTAGTCATCAGGTTTACCTATTGCCACACTGGAGAACTATAGAGCAAGGAAGGTACCAAACAGCTTTTCCTGGCAATTACGGCAAGCACATTTCTCCGCTTTTCTTGTAAAACGCCAGAAAAAGCCACTTTCACGCTTCAGGAATGTGCCCACAGAAGTGGTGTTCACAAAAAAAGGGCAATCAAACCGGAGCAAAGGTGTTTCGTTGGTGACACTTTCTACTGGTGTTTACAGCGGCCGAACCCCCAGGTTCTGCTGACCAGCAATATCAAGGCCGGCAAGGACGTGTCCCGCCAGAAACCTTTTCTTTGCTAGGAGCCTGTCGGACTTGGGAAATCCAAGCGAAAATTCGGCTGGACGAGGGCAGATTTTGTCGATTTTGAAGGTTAATAGTCGTTCTATTGACCAAGAAAGCGGCGAAATATGACCCGTTCGGACGGA
>JBPPMB010000131.1:0-3345 GCA_051305855.1 Desulfuromonadales bacterium | reverse complement strand
CGGTCAACTGAGGATATAAACGTGCGACTGGAGCATATTGTTTTTCATAATCTGAGACGTCGTAAAGGGCGGGCGATCTTTCTTGTGGTTGGCCTCCTGATCGGTGTCGCCACAGTGGTCACCCTGCTGTCGCTGACGGATGCACTTGGCCAACGGGCCCAGCATGAAATGGAGAACTTCGGAGCGAATATCATTATCACGCCCCGCAGTGATCAGATGGCCCTGAGTTATGGCGGGCTGCAACTCGCCGGCGTCAGCCTGGTTTCTGAAGAGATCGAGCAGAGCAGTCTGGCCAAGATAGATTCGATACCCAACCGGCGCAATGTCGCCATGATTGCACCCAAAGTGCTGGGCACGATTGATGTCGAAGGCCAGCGAGTCATGCTGATGGGGGTGGACCCTGCAGTGGAATTCACATTGAAGCGCTGGTGGTCGATTGCCGGCCGTCCCTTACTGCAGGGGCATGAACTGGTTGTCGGCGATTCGATTGCACGGCGTTTCAAGCTGACGACGGGGGACACTCTGACAATCGATGGACATGATTTGACAGTGGTTGGGCTTCTGGGCAAAACCGGTTCGCAGGATGACCAGCTTCTGATCGCCCCTTTGCCGGTCGCACAAGGCTTGCTCGGCAAGCAAGGTGTCGTCAGCATGGTAGAAATCGCCGCGCTCTGTCATGACTGCCCGGTTGAAGATATGGTCGGTCAGCTGCAGAAGGCCTTGCCGGGTACTGATGTGCAGGCCGTTCAGCAGGTGGTGAAAACCCGTATGCATGCACTCGAGCAGTTCCGGCTGTTTGCCTGGGGCGTCGCCGTGACGGTTGTCATTATCGGAGCTTTGCTGGTTTTCGTCACCATGATGGGGGCGATCAGTGAAAGAACTCGCGAAATAGGGATTTTCCGGGCAATTGGTTACCGTCGTCGACATGTGCTGCACCTGGTCCTCATGGAAGCGGCAATTGTCAGTGCGATGGGCGGCGTGCTGGGTTACCTGACCGGGGTGCTTGCAACCATGATAGTACTGCCCCTGCTTGCTGGCGGCATGGCACACTGGCAATGGAATCCAACTCTTGCCGTTACTGCAGTTTTTGCTGCAGTTTTTGTCGGCCTGCTTGCTTCGTTGCAGCCGGCCTTGCGAGCCAGTCGTCTTGAGCCGAGCGAAGCGCTCCGTGCGCTATAACCCGGGATAAAATATATGACTCTGATTAACCTGAAACACGTGACCAAACATTACATGAACGGTAGTGACTGTGTGATCGCTCTGCAGAAGCTGTCCCTCTCTGTTGATGAAGGGACTTTTCTGGGCGTCATGGGGCCGTCAGGGAGTGGCAAGAGTACCTTGCTGAGTGTCCTGGGCGGCCTGACCAGCCCATCCTCTGGAACAGTCAATATCGATGGCATAGACGTCTACGGCCTCTCCCAGGAAAAACAAGCAGATTTTCGGCGAGAATATCTCGGCTTCGTGTTCCAGTCGCATAATCTTATCCCCTATTTGAATGCCCTGGAAAATGTCATGCTGCCCTTGGCCGTTGCGAAACTTTCCTCAACAGAGAAACGTCAGCGTGCCGAAGCTATGTTGGAGAGGGTTGGTCTGTCTGGTCGCATGCTGCATTTACCGCAACAGTTGTCAGGAGGGGAGCAGGAGCGGGTGGCAATTGCCCGGTCTCTGGTCAATAATCCGCCATTGCTGCTGGCTGATGAACCGACCGGCAGTCTCGATTCTGCAACAAGCCTGCAGGTGATGAACCTGCTTGCAGAACTGCACCAGAGCGGACAGACCATCATCATGGTGACACACAATACAGAGAACCTGGATTGGGTTAATCGTACTGTTTATCTGCGTGATGGCTTGATTGAAAAGGACACTTTAGGCTCCAGCGAGACGCTTTCGCAAGCGATGTGAGGCGGCATGTTCCTGGTTTTTATTATCAGTCTCTCGATTCTCTTCTACTTCATCTGCATGGAGTTGGATAAGCCCGTTCCTCCTGAGATCCCCTTGTCGGGTAATTGCCCTGGCTGCTCCGGGCAAGTCGAGTCGGGTTGGCTGGTCTGCCCTCAGTGCCGTGTGGTTCTGCGTGAGACCTGTCCCGGATGCGGCAAGGTGCATGACAGCTGGATGAAGTACTGTCCCTGGTGCAGGCATATGATCGAAGCGGCGAACGGATGAAGATAGAAATCAGAAAATACAAATATTCCTGGTTTGTCGTTTTTTGCTCAGCGGCTATTCTGGCGATTTTCGCGTGCAATGTCTGGCTAATCGGCTGTGGTCGATGTGTTATTAATGATTACCTGCATATTCCTCCAATCGGCTGGGGGCTTGTTGCTGCCAACCTGGTGGCCGGCTTCGTGCTCTACCTTGTTAAACACCGTAAGCATACCAAACCTGGTGGGGGAGGGTGCGGTGGCTGCCGGACAGGTCTGCGTGACACCTGGGCCTATTGCCCGAACTGTGGTGGTGAACGCTGCGCTTAAACGCGGCTGACATGAGTGCAGGCCTGATTGAATCAATCAAGCCTGCCGGGGCATCTGTTTCGCGATAGTGCTTTTTCTCGAGAAATATTCATTCTCTGAATTGTATCTTTCAGGTTGTTTGTGTTATCTTCCGTTTCCATGAAACTCATGCCTTCCTCAAAAGTTATGGTCTGTCTGTTGCTGGCCGCATTTCTGACAGCAAGTGCCGGAAACGTGTTCGGCTATGCCTGGTGCGTGGGCGATGATGGCCATGTGGGAATCGACGTCTTCACTGATAAAAGTTGTTGCGCCGATGATTTCCAAGGCGACAAGGCTGTCAGGTCCGATCTTTCTGCAATCAGCCAATCCAGCGAACATTGCGGTTTGTGCCTCGATTTCTCTGCACAACAAAGCGACGCCGTTTTTTTAAAACGTCTTAAAAGAATCCCGACGACTTCCAGTGATACCGTATCTCCCAAAAGCCACACACAGATTGCTCCCCGGAATGACAACCTGGTTGTCGGCCATCTTATGCCACGATTTCAGCCAAGAATTTCTCAAACCATGCTTGCCCACCGCACAGTTGTTCTCCGGAATTGATAGCCGCTCCCGTTCTCGACATCGGCTGAAGTCCGCAAGAATTTAATCTGATTTCTACATTAAGGATCAACGTTCTTCTGGCCTGATGGCCTGAAGTGCCACATAAACACGATGACGTGGCCCTTTGCGCTCAACAAATGTGGTTGTTTATACTAACTTATCAATTCAGGAGAAAACATCTTGAGTAAAGCACAGAGTTTCACTGACCGGTTGTGGGATTTTTTCTGTTCCCTGAAACTGGCGATCAGCATCCTGATTCTGCTTGCGACGACCTCGATCATCGGCACGGTCATCG
>JBPPMB010000182.1:0-20240 GCA_051305855.1 Desulfuromonadales bacterium | reverse complement strand
CTTGGATTTCCCAAGTCCGACAGGCTCCTAGGTTTTTGTGAGTGCATCCTTAAGGGGCTCCGGTCTTTGCAAGGGCCGTTAATCGGCCCTTTTTTTGTATCGTCAATTAGGGTAGTCTGACCGTCATCATGGCTGCCATAACCAATCTCAAAACCCGCAACCCAAGCACTTTCGAATTTGTCCTGCGGTTGCTTGCTCCTCTTGCCTGGGCCGCCACTATCCTCTGGCTGTCGTTAACCTCCTCGCCACCGCAAATACCCGGTGTCCTGGGCTGGGATAAATTGCTGCACGGCAGCGCATATGCTGTGTTGACTCTCCTGATCGCCCAATTTCTCTTCTGCCTGCCTCTTCATCCAGGCAAAGCCTGCCGGGTTGCATTGTTGGCGGCCCTCTGTCTCGGCGCCCTGATGGAGGTCGCGCAACTGTTGGCTCACACCGGGCGGACTGCAGAATGGTGGGACCTGTTCGCGGATGCTGTCGGCGCTTCCCTCGCTTGTGTCCTGTTGCGTCAGGTCCAGCGCCTGGTCTCCCTACCACATGAACCTGTGGATAAAAACCATGGATAAAACCCTCTATGCTGCGGCCAGGGAAGGGGGGTTTGTCCTGACGGTCAATGATCGTTTGGCACGAAGCCTGTCGCAGCAGTATGACATTGAGCAGCAGCAACAGGGGCTGACGGCCTGGTTGCGGCCTGAGATCCTGTGCTTTTCGGCGTGGTTGTCACGCACCCAGTTGCAGATTCCCGGTATGCCTTTGTTCCTCAACAAAGCTCAACTGCAGCATGTCTGGGAGAAGATCGTCGAGTCGGACGTTGAACAAACCGGAAACTATCTTCTGCAGGTTCCGCAGACCGCCAGTCGGGCGTTGCAGGCACACCAGTTATTGATTCGATATTCTGCGGACTTCAGCATGAACGAAGCCGCTGAAGACCACAGGGCCTTCCTTCGTTGGCGCAAAACGTGGCAGGCGCAAGCCTTTAAAAATGGCTGGCATGATCCTGCAGAGATGCCCTGGCTGCTCTCTGAAGCCGTCATCGAAGAGCGCATGCCCTTGCCCGGCAAAATTGTTTTCGCCGGGTTCGACGAGATTACTCCTGATTTGCTGCATCTGTGCAAGGTCATGGATAAACGTGGCACATGCATCGAATATTGGCAGCCAAAGCCATGTCAGAAGGTTCGGCGTCAAAGGCTTGCAGCAGACGATCCCGCTGATGAAGTCAATCGCTGCGCCCGGTGGATCAGAACTCTTCTGACTGAGAATCCCGCAGCAGAGATAGGCGTTGTCGCACCGCAGATGGAAATGTACCAGTCTCTCATTGAGCAGGGGTTTACCGCAGAACTTGACCCTGCAGCATTCCTCGCCGGTGATGAGACACCGCATCTGTTCAACCTTTCTCTTGGCCGCGGTCTGGACAGGGAAGGGGTGATCTCTGCGGCTCTACGCCTGCTGCGGCTTGGTGTGCAGGTCGATCATGAAGAAATCAGCTGGCTTCTGCGCACGCCGTATCTCAGCAACTCCGTCGGAGAGAGTGCCAGCCGGGCCCAGGTCGACCGCGAAATCCGTCGTTTAAGGCGTTTTTACTGGTCCTTGCCCCGCCTTGCCAAGACACTCAAGACTCTATCCGGGAAATATGCGCTCGCTGTGCCGGGTTTTATCAAAATCATTGAAGAGCTTGCCGCCGACCTGCGCAAGCCGGCGAAACGCATGCCGGGGCACTGGGCTGAGCACATTGCTCTCTTGCTCCGCAAGGTCGGCTGGCCTGGAGAACGAACTTTGTCAAGCCGTGAATACCAGGCCATCGAGCATTTCAGAGCAGTGCTGGGTGAACTGGCCAGCCTGGATGGTGTTTCGGCGCCGATTGACCGTTCTGCCGCCGCCAGAACCCTGATGCGTCTGGCCAGGTCCTCGGAGTTCCAGCCTGAGGGTGTCGCCGGGCCGGTTCACGTGCTGGGCGAGCTGGAAGCGAGCGGTCTGACTTTTGATCATCTCTGGATCCTCGGACTGCGTGATTCAGCATTACCGAAGCCACCCAACCCCAACCCGTTTATCCCCCTGCCAGTGCAACGCCTGCATCGCATGAAACGCTCAGATGCAGAACGTGAGCAGCTCTTTGCCGAGCAGGTTGTGGCCCGTCTCTTCTCTGCGGCTCCCGAAGTTGTGCTCAGCTGGCCGGTGCAGGATCAAGGCGCAGAACAGCGACCGAGTTCTTTTATCATGGAGATTGCCGAAGGACAGCCGATGCTGGCAGAATCCTGTGACCCGGCCGGGGCTATCTGGCAAGGGCGGCCACCTCTTGAAGAGCTGTCTGACAATCAGGGGCCGCCGCTTTCCACCCGCAAGCCGTTTACCGGCGGGACCGGCATCATCAAGGACCAGGCTCTCTGTCCGTTTCGAGCCTTCGCCCATCATCGTCTCAGAGCCGAACGCCTGGATGTTCCGGTTATCGGAATAGACAACCTATCGCGTGGCACCCTCGCCCATACCACCCTTGAGCTGTTCTGGAGCAAGGTCGTCGATCAGGAGACCCTGCTGTCTCTTGAAGAGGCGACCCTCAGCAGCTTCCTGCATGAAGCTGTTGACGGTGCCCTGGGCCGCCTGGAAAGGGAGCAGCGCCATGATATCCCGGTGCGTCAACGGCAAATCGAGCGTCAGCGTTTGATCTCTCTGGTGCGACAATGGCTTGAATTTGAGCGGTACCGTGGCCGTTTTCGAGTCGTGGCTTCAGAACAGAGCCATCAGGTCAAGATCGGCAAGCTGACAATCCGTACCCGCATTGACCGGATCGATGAACTGGACGATGGCACTTGCGCCATGATCGACTACAAGACCGGTCGCGTAGAGCCTCTGCAATGGCTGGACGACCGGGTTACCGAGCCGCAACTGCCGGCCTACTGTCTGGACCTGCCCGGTGAGCAGGTTGGCGCGGTGATGTTTGCCGTAGTGCGCAGCAAGGAGAAGGAATGCGGCTACCGCGGGCTGGCCCGCAAAGTCGAATCCTTTCCAGGGTCAAAATCGCGTGCACTTGAAGCACGCCTTACAGAGAAGGGCTGGAATTCTTTCGCGGAGGTGCTGGCCCACTGGAAAGATATTCTGCCTGCTTTGGGCGACGCTTTTGCTCGTGGCGACGCCTCTGTCGATCCCGTTGACCCCAAAATCGCCTGTCAATACTGTGACTTGACCGGATTCTGCCGGATTATGGAGCGTGGCACGACCTTGCCGGAGGGGCATGATGATTAAGCAGTCGTCCTCGCAACCGCCTGATTGGCAGGAGCGGCAGCATGCTGTCGATATCAGCCGTTCTTGTATCGTCCAGGCGCCTGCAGGTTCCGGCAAGACCGAGTTGCTCGTCCAACGCATCCTGGCGCTGCTGGCGATAGCCGATTCTCCCGAGGAAATCCTTGCGATTACGTTTACCCGCAAGGCTGCCGGCGAGATGAAACTGCGCCTGCTGAAGGCCCTGGACCGTGCCGGCGACGAGGACCCCCCTGAAGCACCACACGCTGCCGAAACCTGGCAGAGAGCCCGTGCCGTGCTTGCCCGCGACCGGGAGAAAGGCTGGTCGCTGCAGCAGAATCCAACGCGCCTGCAGTTGATGACTATTGACAGTTTCTGCGCTTTTATGACCCGCAGAATGCCCTGGCTGGCGCGTTTTGGCGATCAGCCCAGGGTAACCGACGATCCTGCTGAACTTTACCTGTCAGCTTCTGAAGCTTTACTGGCCAGACTGGAAAAGGGTGGTGCCGGCCAGGATGCCGTTGAACGCCTGCTGGTTCACCTTGACAATCGACTTACGCTGCTGCGCGACCTGCTGGTTGCCATGCTCGGCAGACGCGATCAATGGCTGCGTCACCTTATGGCGCAACGCGGCAAACAGCCGCGTCAGCTCCTTGAGTCAGGCTTGCAGCTTTACGTGACGGCTTTTCTGGAACATACCCATGAGACTCTCGGCGTCACTGCATATCGTGAACTCAGGGAGTTGGCCCAGTTTGCCGCAGCGAATCTGGCAGATGAACAGCCTGACCACCCGTTTGCCGTGCTCTTGAATGAAAAACCAGATTCCGGTTCACTCCCGCAATGGTTGGCCCTGGCGCACTTGATGCTGACAGCATCGGGAGACGTCAGGAAAAACATCAATAAGACCACCGGCTTCCCGGTTGACAAATCTCCACAAGGCCAGGCTGTGAAATCCCGCGCGCTAAGTCTCCTTGAACACTTCAGGATGAACCGTGCCAGTGCCGACGTGCTTCAGGAGCTGCGTCGTCTGCCGACGACCAGCTACACCTCGGAGCAATGGCAGGTTCTGCAGGCGTTGATCGAACTGCTCCCCCTTGCCGTGATAGAACTTCAGGGCGTTTTCCGTCTTCACGGGCAGGTTGATTTTATCGAGATTGCCGGAGCGGCGCACGCGGCGCTCGGTTCGGTATCAGAACCTGAAGAACTTCTTCTGCAACTCGACAGCCGTATCCGTCATATCCTGGT
The DNA here is from genome assembly GCA_051305855.1 of Desulfuromonadales bacterium. Classification (GTDB taxonomy): domain Bacteria; phylum Desulfobacterota; class Desulfuromonadia; order Desulfuromonadales; family BM103; genus M0040. Next base: position 15,761 of record JBPPMB010000182.1, on the reverse strand, counting down.
GGATGAATTCCAGGACACTTCTTACGCCCAATATGACTTGCTGCGGTGCCTGACCGCCGGCTGGACCCCCGATGACGGACGGACCCTGTTTGTCGTTGGCGATCCGATGCAATCGATCTACCGCTTTCGAGAGGCGGAGGTCGGGCTGTATCTGCGCATCTGTCAACGTGGTCTGGACGGCTTGCCGATGCAGCGCCTGACCCTGAGCACAAACTTTCGCTCCCGGAAAAAGCTGGTCGACTGGGTCAATGGCAACTTTGCCGAGCTTTTTCCTGCCATCGAGGATGAAATCCGTGGAGCTGTTCGCTTCACTGCAGCCACAGCATTCGACCAGGTTGGGAAATGCGCCGAAGTGACGGCCTGCTGCTTCGTCAACCGACAGGATGCACATGAGGCTGAGGCTGTTGTTGGCCTGGTTCGCCAAGCCAGAGCAATACAACCCGGCGGCACGATTGCCATCCTCGTGCGCTCCCGGAACCACCTTACGGAAATCGTCAGCGCCCTGAAAAAAGCCGCTATCCGTTTCCAGTCGCAGGACATTGACCCCCTGCTCGATCGTCCCGTAGTCTTGGACCTCCTCTCGCTGACCCGCGCCCTGCAGCATCCTGCCGACCGGGTCGCCTGGCTTTCCGTGCTCAGGGCGCCGTGGTGTGGCTTGACCCTGGACGATTTCATTAAGTTATGCGGCAAAGACGCCCGGTCTACGGTCTGGCAGTTGTTGATGCAAGCCGATGAACAGGTGGAAATGTTCGATCAGATCAGCCAGGACGGCAGGGAAAGGCTGAATCGGCTTATCCCTGTCCTTGACCACGCCTTGAACATCAGGGGGCGAATCAGCTTGCGAAAGCTTGTTGAATCAACCTGGCTGGCGCTTGGCGGTCCTGCCTGTATCGAAGAGAGCGACCGGCTGGATGTGAAACAGGTGTTCGCACTGCTCGAGGAATTCGACAGTGAAGGCCCTTTGCAGGAACTGGAGCGACAGCTCGGCAAGCTTTATGCTGCGCCGGACCCCCAGGCCGGGCCGGAATTGCAGTTGATGACCATTCACAAGGCCAAGGGGCTGGAGTTTGATACGGTTATCCTGCCCGGTCTTGGTCGCGGCGTAAGAGCCCGTGAACGAGCCTTGCTGCGCTGGCTGGAGCACCCTGATTTCGAACTGCTTCTGGCGCCTATACCGCCGTTGCTGAGCGACCAGCAAGATCCGACTTATCAGGCAATCGGCAACATCCTGCAGGAGAAGGACAATCTTGAGACCCTGCGTCTTTTGTATGTTGCGGCGACTCGGGCAAAATCACGATTACATCTGCTCGGACATGCAAAACTCAATCACAACCATGATCTCATACCGATTCCCGGATCGCTTCTGTCAGTCGCCTGGCCTGCCTGTCGTCATGAGTTTTCAGAAAACATGATTAGCGCAGTGGATAACATCCAGCACGAAGCGCCAGTCTCAACATTGAAACGCCTGCCGGGGGGTTGGGAGCCGCCGGGATCAGCAGAGGAACTGGTGGTTCGAGTGAATGCCGTGCAACGTGCTTCAGGCAGTGGACACTTTCGGGTTGAAACCAGTGAATCTCGCCGCACGGAAGAGGGGAGAGTGATTGGCACCCTGGTTCATTTATGGCTGGAGCGTATTGCGGCCGAAGGCTTGGACCTCTGGCCTGAAGCTGCGATCCGGGCACAGCTTGGCAGCTTCAAGGCGCAACTGAACATGTATGGCCTGCCCCTCTCACGGCTCGAAGCAGGTTCGTCGAGGGTAATCTCCTGTCTTCTCAATACCGTTGCGAGCAAGCGGGGACGCTGGCTGCTGGACAGCCACCGTGAAGCCGTCAGTGAGCTGGCTGTCAACGGCATGGTCGACGGAAGACTGGTCCGTGCGACTATTGACCGGACTTTTATTGATAATGACGGGATGCGCTGGCTCGTTGATTACAAAACCAACAGCCCTGCGCCCGGAGAAGACCAAGACCTCTTTATGGGACATGAGGCAGAGCGTTATCGCAGTCAGCTGCAACTCTATGCTGCGCTTGTGAAACAGCTTAAACCTGGCCAGGATTTCCGCACGGCTCTTTATTTCCCGATGTTTGACGGTTGGATTGAAAACGAATATTGAGATAGCCAGAAAAGGGTGTTTTGTTAAAATGCTGACAAGAGATGGTCAAGGTGATTGCCAAACAGCATAGAACTAGGGTACATTATGTTTATATAAAAATACCTATATAAAGTCCATACTGCTGAGTAAAAGGTGAATGAAAAATGCTTACAACTAATCGATGGTTTCGCGTTCTTGTCACAAGTCTGACGCTGGTTCTGGCAGTCATGTTTGTCATGCCTGCCCCGATGAGCGCGACGACGCCTGACGAGCTGGACCAGAACCGTGCCCGTCTCCTCGCTTACGTCCTGCGGCGTCAGGTTGAAAATCACTTCAGTGGCAAGGCGATAGATGATGAGCTTTCCCGTGCTGCTTTTCATCTCTACATCAAGCAGCTGGACTTTCAGAAGCGACTGCTGCTTGCCGGTGAAGTTGAGCAGCTGAAAATATTTGAAGACCGTATTGATAATGAGATCAACAGTGGACAGGTCATTCTTGCTCCGCTGGCATTTCGTTTGCTCGGCAACAGCATTGCACGAGCCGAAAAAATGGCAGATCAAGCGTTGGCGAATCCATTCTCTTTCGATATTGCTGAAGATTACGAAACGGATCCTGAAAAGTTGATGTTCTGTGAAACGGAAGCAGAACTTGCCGAGCGTTGGCGCAGCGACCTCAAGTATCGCACCTTAAGTCGCTACCTGCAGCTGCTTGAAGACGCCGGTATCAAGGACCTGCTCACATTGACCGCTGCACAGCAGAAGGAAAAGGAACTTGAGGCGCGGGAAAAGGTGCGCAAACAGTATCTTTCATATTTTGAACGCCTGAAAAAAGAGACCGTCAAAGATCACTACGACCGTTACCTGAATGCTTTTGCCCGCGCATTTGATCCGCATACGACCTACATGCCGCCCCAATCCAAGGAGGACTTTGATATCAGTATGCGCGGCTCTCTGGAAGGAATTGGTGCCACGCTGCGTGAAGAGGACGGCTACATCAAAATCGTCAAGGTTATTCCAGGCAGTGCCGCTGACAGGGGAGGCCAGCTGAACGCCGATGATGTTATCCTTGCGGTTGCTCAGGGGGATGACGAACCTGTCGATGTCACGGATATGCGTTTGCGTGATGCCGTCGCCCTGATCCGTGGCAAGAAGGGTACGGAAGTGCGGCTGACCCTCAGGCGCCTTGGAGTAAAGCCTTTTGTTGTTGCTATCGTGCGTGACGTTGTGATGATTGAGGAATCATTTGTCAAGTCAACCATGGTGACCGACCCACAATCCGGTAAACGTTACGGTTATGTCAATATACCGAGTTTTTACCGTGATTTTGCCACGACACGCGATGGTAGCGAGGGCCGGAACTCGACGGACGACGTCAAGGCGGCACTTGAAGCTTTTGAAGGAAAACCGCTGGCTGGACTGATCCTGGACCTGCGCAATGATGGTGGCGGCGCCCTGACTGATGCGGTCGGTGTTGCCGGCCTGTTCCTCGGTGCCGGCCCCGTCGTCCAGGTCAGGGACGGTGATGGTGATGCCAAGGTGTTGTACAGCGACAACCCCAAAATCGCCTACAGCGGCCCGATGGTTGTACTCGTCAACCAGTTCAGCGCATCAGCATCCGAGATCGTTGCCGGGGCTTTGCAGGACTACGGGCGAGCCGTGATTGTCGGCAGTGAGCACACGCATGGCAAGGGAACCGTCCAGATTATCATGGACCTGGACAAGAGTTTGACCTTGAGGAATATGCGCGAGTATATGCCTCTCGGTGCTCTTAAAATGACGACCCAGAAATTTTATCGTGTCAGTGGTGATTCAACCCAGTATCGTGGCGTTATTCCGGATATCATCCTGCCGGATCGCAGCCGTTACAATGAATTTGGAGAGCGTTATCTGGATTACAGCCTTCCCTGGGATCGTATTGAGGAAGTGCAACATATAGAATGGCCGTCCTTTGACAGGACCGAGCTGAACACAAAAAGCCGGGCAAGAGTCGCCCAAAATGAGGATTTCATCGAGATCCAGCGTGTTGCAGAAGCGATGGGCGAGCGCATTAAAAATACACGCCAGTCACTGCGGATTGAAGACGTTGTACGGGAAAGAGATGAGCTGCAGGGTATGAGTGCGAGCCCGCATGGTGCAACCCTGAGCGGAGACGTCGATGCGGAAGAAGAAGAGAAGAAAGTGGTAGAGGATAAACGGGATGCCAGCGAAAAATTAATAGAGAGCGTGCTCGAAGACACGTATGCCAAAGAATCCATGGCGATTCTTGCTGATCTTGCCGAACAGCATACCGAAGTCGCCGTGCATCAGCCCAAGTAACCCTTCGCGGTCTGAAAACAAAAGTGAAAGCCGGGAGCCGACAATTGACGGCGCCCGGCTTTTTTCGCTTGAAGCAAGCAAAATAAAAGGATCAGGCTTGCAGGCCAAGGCCAAGCAGCAACCACTGGTAGGCCGGCATTTTCCCCACCTCTTTTGCCAGTGCCACGACGCGCTCCTGCTCGGTCCCGGTTACTTCCGGCAAAACTCCCAGCAAATCTGCAGAAGCCAGGGAAGAGAGCAGGTGAGGGGCTTGTCGTTCAGCTTCCGTTGGCGTGGCGGGCATGTGATTTATGATGAAACCGCTAAGCTCCAGATCCATGGCTCGTGCAGCAAAGGTTGTCAGAAGGGTGTGATTCAGGGTCCCGAGCCGTGGGTGGGTCACGATCAGGAGCGGCAGTCCCATCTGTCTGGCAAGATCGGCCATAATGTAGCCGCCCCGAATGGGAACCATCAGGCCTCCAGCGCCTTCAACGAGCACGATGTCTTTACCCTGACGGAGGGCATGATAGGCCGCGACGATTTTGTCCGCTTCAATCTGTTCTTTGGCGGTGGTTGCCGCCTGGCAGGGTGCTGCAGGTTGTGAAAAACGATAGGGTGAGATAAGCTCTTGATCATCTGCCGAGCCGGCTGCCCAGCGCAGCAGGGTTGCGTCTGCTCCCAGTTCCAGGGTCTCGTTAACTCCCGTTTCAATCGGCTTCATCACCCCGACCCGCAGTCCTTGTGACGAGAAATGCCGTGCCAGGGCTGCGGCAACGAGTGTTTTTCCGACGCCGGTGTCCGTCCCGGTGATGAAGATGGCCGGACACGGTTTTTCAACAGCCATGAGTTTTGACCTCTATGTCGGCAAACATCTGCATGTCGATGTCCCGGTCCCGGCCTGACGTCGTCAGGTAATTGCCGACCATGGTGCCGCTCGCGCCGGCCATGAAAATCCATGATTGCAGTTCGCGCAAGTTGGTTTCCCGCCCGCCGCAGACACTGATCGGCTTGTCTGGCAAGAAGTAGCGGAACATGGTTATGGCACGCACACAGTCCATGGGGGAGAGTGATCGATGGTTTTCGAGTGGAGTCCCCAGGATCGGGTTAAGGAAATTCAGCGGTACTGAGTCAACCTCCAGTTCACGTAATGTCTCTGCCAGTTCCACGCGCTGCTCGATGGATTCCCCCAGGCCGAAGATGCCGCCACAACAGACTTTCATCCCCGACGCCTTGGCCAGCCTGACGGTATTCACGTCGTCTTCGTAAGCGTGGGTGGTGCAGATGTGCGGGAAAAAGGAGCGGGCTGTTTCCAGGTTGTGGTGATAGGTGACGCAGCCGGCATCAGCCAGAGCCTGCGCCAGGTCTTCCGTCAAGAGTCCCAATGATGCAGAGGGTTCAATAGCAAAGCGATCGCGTATCTCCCTGATGGCAGAAAGTATGGTGTCGAATTCATAGCCGATTTCAGGCCTGGTGCCGCTTGTCACTATGCCATAACAATGAGAGTTTTCTTCCTCGGCCCGTTGAGCGCCAGCAATGATCTCTTCCCTGGATTTCAGTGGGTATACCGGGGGAGAGGACCGGTGGTGAGCCGATTGGGCACAGAAAGCACAGTTCTCCTGGCAACGACCTGACTTGGCATTAATAATCGAACAGAGCTGAGCCACATTGCCGAAGGTGCTTTCTTTTAAATAATGGGCTCCAGCCATGTATGCGGAGTATTCTGCGCCGCTGGAACGGAGGATGCTCAGGCCTTGAACCGGGGTTGGTGTTTGGCCAGCGACAACCCGGTCGATTAACTGACGTACATCCAGCCAATATTTCATGGAAAACTCCTGTTGACATTTAGTGTCCATCCGGAAACTTTGAATTATCTGCAATGCCCCAGCGATTGTCAACCATATCCGGCGTCAGGTTAACGTGCCCCTTGTACTACTTATGTGATTTATAGTACATATTTGTTGACAACCTGGCCTCAGAATGCTAGAACGTTATTTCATTTTGCATCATAGTGGAGCTCACTGAATATGATAAAAAAGCTGATCGGAAGGAAACTCAAAGCCACGAGATTGCGCAATGATATGACGATACAGGAACTCGCCGTGAGCTCCGCTGTCTCCTCAAACATGATATCCAGAATAGAACGCGGTCTCACAACGCCTTCTGTGGAAATCATTGTCAAGCTGGCCAATGCTTTTGGCATGAGTATCAACTACTTTGTCGAGGAAGCAGAGAAGGGCTCCACCATCATCCACACCAAAAAAGGGCAGGGTGAACCGATTTTTTTCTTTGAAGACAAGCACCAGATCATCAGTTTGACACAAGGTCTTCGTGACCCGAATTTTACGGTTTTTTTTGACACTATTGAACAGAACTGCAGCAGAGGCGACGGCGGCATGGTCCATACCGGCGAGGAGTTTGCCCTTGTCATCGATGGCTCTCTTGAGTTCGTCATCGAAGGAGAATCTTACGAGCTTGGTGAAGGAGATTCCATTGTGTTCAAAGCCTCACTTCCACACCGCTGGCGCAACCTTCACCCGGGCAAAACCAACATACTCTGGGTTGTTTCTCCCGCGCCCAGCCTGAATTGAATCCTCTGAATTCGGTCGGACGACTCATCAGTCGGTTGCAAATCCGACTGTCTCCTGGACATCCATACAAGAGAACGTACTATGAAACTGAAGAAGATTGTTGGTAAAAAGCTTAAAGCGATACGCCTGAAAAGAGATATGACGATTCAGGCACTGGCCGCACAATCCAGAGTCTCTTCAAATATGATATCCAGGGTTGAACGAGGGCTGACAATCCCTTCGGTTGAAATTCTGATGAAACTCGCTGCAGTTTTTGATAAGAGCATTAATTATTTCATTGAAGAGGTTTCAAGCACCCACGAAATTGTTCACTCTTCGCCCGGGCAGCGGGATACGACGGTTTATGATGATGAGAGGAACATGCATACGGAGTCGTTTACTTCCGGCCTGCGCGACCCGCAGTTCATGTCTTTCCTGTGTGTTGTCCCCAAGGGTGGTACCAGCGGTCAGAAGCAGATGTATCACCCCGGTGATGAGCTGATTTATCTGATTGATGGCTTCCTTAAAGTCACCATTGCAGGAGAGGAGTATTCCCTCTCCGCCGGTGACAGCCTTTCCTTCAAGTCGCACCTGCCGCACCGTTGGGACAATGTCGGCAATGATGCTGCACGTATCATCTGGACCTTGTCTCCGTTCACAACCATCTGATCCACAAGCCCAAATGCTGATTTAACGCTACAACTCACTGAAAATACAGGCTGCTGGGCTTGACAGCCTATAATGCCACTGTAATATGGTTGTAGTTCGCAGGGATCCTGCCTGGTTTATTGTGATCAGCAGGGCCCGATCCGGTGTTAAATGCTGTGTCTGGAGGCATATATGAACAAATCAGAACTTGTGGAAGCGTTGGCCGCCCGTAATGGCCTCACCTACAAAAAATCAGAGGAGATCGTCAATATCGTGTTCGACACCATGTCGGAGACTCTGACATCTGGCGGGCGCATTGAAATTCGTGGGTTCGGCAGTTTTGTCGTCAAGGATTACCAGGCTTATATGGGACGCAATCCGAAGACCGGTGAAGTGATCAAGGTCAGGCCAAAGAAGCTGCCTTTCTTTAAAGTTGGCAAGGAACTGAGAGACAAGGTTAACAGCCTGCGCTGAAAAACCCCAGAAACATCACCCTCTTGAGGCCGGGAAACAGCCTGGAACGTTCCCGGCTTTATTGCGCCCGGCCTCCATCGGCAGTCTGTGCATTTCCGATGGTGCATAACCACTTGGTCGCAGGGGCTGTCATGACATATAGTCTCTGTCATGACTGTTGGCAAAGGCAACTGACTGCTGTCAAAGCTTTGACTTGATCGCGTCAATGCTCAGGGACTTCAGGCTTATGATACTTGCGCACAAAGGGTTCACACCCCAACTTGATGCATCGGTTTTTCTGGCTCCCAGTGCCTGTGTTATCGGCGATGTCCAGATTGGCGAAAAGTCGAGCCTCTGGTTTAATGTCGTGGTTCGCGGCGATGTTAATTTTATCCGGATAGGCAGCCGAACCAACATTCAGGATGGCACGGTGGTCCACGTAACCCGAGGCACTCACCCGACGGTTGTCGGCAATGATGTCACTGTCGGTCACAGCGTGACCCTGCACGGTTGCACTGTGCACGATGGATGCCTTATCGGTATCGGCGCTATTGTCCTGGATGGAGCTGTTATCGGTGCTTCCTCACTGGTTGCCGCTGGTTCAGTTATCGCACCGGGCACGAAAATTCCGCCGCGTTCACTGGTGATGGGCAGCCCGGGCCGCGTCAAAAGGGTTCTTACTGATGATGAATGCCGTAATATCCACGCAATTGCCGAGCACTACATTCTATATCAGGAAGATTATCGGCCGCAGGTCTAATGGAGTTGATGACGTCGTGATGCATTTTCATTGACAGAAGATGCCCATTTTTCAGGGTTTACATGCTATGATTCCAGCGATTATTATACACTTTGCTGATCCAGGAGAGATTCATCCCCATGGTTACGATTGATGACTTTTCGACCATTAAAAAAACCAGCATGCTGCAGGGCTTCTCTGACAAGGAACTGAGCCAGTTCGCTGCTTATTGCGTTATGCGCAAAATGGCTGAGGGCACCACGGTGTTTATTGAGAATATGCCCGGTGAATCGCTTTTCCTGGTCAAGAAGGGAACCATCCGCATTTCCAGGATGTTTGCTGAAGGAGATGAGAAAATCCTCGTCATCCTCGGTCCAGAAGACATCTTCGGTGAAATGGCTGTCATTGATGGTTTGCCGCGCTCTGCGACGGCCCGAGTCGCCGAAGAGGCCGAGCTGATCAGTCTCAAAAAAAAGGATCTGGAGCGACTCTGCCAGGAAGATGCCGCTTTGGCTCTTAAACTGCTGATCAATCTCGCCAGAGTTTTCAGCAAGCGTGTCCATGATTCGAATGAGGAATACCGTGACATGCTGATCTGGACGATGCAGAAATCTTAGAACGAAGTGGAGTTCGGCCTTGCGAGCGAATCATATCCTTGCTGCTTCAGTCCCCCGCTCATTCCCCCGGCCTCTGGTGCCAAGCTTGCATTGGTCAGCAATTTCAAAGCCTTGTCAATCCCGAACATCAATGATAAAAAAAGTCTGCACGCGGCGACGCTGAGGAGCAAAGAGATGGCATCTCTTCTTTGTTGAAACCTGTTCGATCAAGATGGCAGTCAAGAGCACATCCACGCCTGTAGACTGTCAGTTCCTGCTCAGGAGTCTCACCACAAATGCTGCAACTGTTGCTGAATCAAAAACTCATCTTTGGCCTGATGGGCGGCCTCGGGCTGTTCCTTTTCGGCATGAAAATTATGTCAGAAGGGCTGCAGAAGGTTGCCGGCAGCCGGATGCGGAAAATTCTCGAAGCACTGACCAATAACCGCATCATCGGTACCCTGGTCGGAATCGCAGTCACGGCAATGATCCAGTCGTCGAGCGCTACGACGGTCATGGTGGTTGGCTTTGTTAATGCCGGGTTAATGTCTTTGGTGCAGTCGATCGGCGTTATCCTGGGAGCGAATATCGGCACAACAGTGACGGCTCAGTTGATCGCTTTCAAGATAACCAAGTATGCATTGCCCGCGATCGGTCTCGGGGCGGGATTCAAGCTCTTCTCCCGGAACAGGAAGTGGAGCTACTTCGGTGAAATCCTGCTGGGCTTCGGATTGCTCTTCTTTGGCCTGAGCATTATGAAGAGCGGATTCGATCCGTTGAAGTCGAGTGAGGAATTCCGTCAACTCTTCCTGGCCGTCGGCAGCAACCACTTGCTTGGCGTGCTGATTGGTGCTGTCCTGACCATAATCGTTCAGAGCAGCAGCGCAACAATCGGCCTGACCATTGCCCTGGCGTCCAGTGGAGTCCTGTCATTCGATGCCAGTGTAGCACTGATTCTCGGTGAGAACATCGGCACAACGATTACGGCCAACCTGGCTGCAATCGGGACTAACCTGGCGGCACGAAGAACCGCGTTTGCACACTTTCTCTTTAATACGCTCGGTGTCTGCTACATGCTTGTCATCTTCCCGTATTTTCTCCAGTTTATCTCTGCCATAACGCCCGGGGATGCGGATTTTATCATACAAACCCAGGATCAGGTCGCTCGCATGGACGGAGAGCTCGGCGACAAGCCCTTTATTGCCAGGCACATTGCCAATACTCACACCATGTTCAACATTGTTAACACCATCATTTTCCTGCCATTTATCGGCCTGCTGGCCAAGTTGAGTACGCTTGTTATCATTGGGAGGGAGAAAGAGATGGAATTCCACCTGAAATACCTCGACAACAGGGTTCTGAGCACACCTCCCATTGCTCTTGCCCAGGCGCGTTCAGAAACGCGACGCATGGCTCAGATCGCTCAGGATATGGTCGATGAGACTCTCCGCTTCCTGCAGGACAACGACTTGAAAAGAATAGCTGACCTGCAGAAGAAAGAGGATCTCACGGATATTCTGCAAAAAGAGATTGCCGACTTCCTGGTGGCCTTGTCGCAGAAATCAATGAATCAGGAAGCCTCGCAAGAGATTGCCTCCATGATGAACATGACCAATGACCTGGAACGGGTTGGTGATCACTGTGAGAACCTCTGGACGCTGAATCAGCGAAAACTTGAACAGCGGATTACCTTCTCCGAGGTGGCCATGAACGAAATCGCCGATATCTCGGCATTGACCAGCAATTTTCTGGCCGAAATCGTTTCAGCGCTTAACGCTAATAACTCGGTCATATTCGACCAAGCCCAACGTCTTGACGACGCCATTGACGACCTGGAAGAAAAGTTGCGCAACAACCACATCAAGCGTCTGAATACCGGTGAATGTACGGTCATCTCCGGCCTGATCTACATCGACATGCTGCATAACTTTGAAAAAATCGGTGATCATACCTTCAACCTTGCCAAAGCTGTGGTCGGTAAAACATAGTGCTGGCCGCCATTGATGCAGGGAGCAACACGTTACGCCTTTTGATCGACAAGCTTGTCGATGGCAAGGTCTTCCCAGAGGTCTGCCTGGCCGCATCTGTCGACTGGCATGGAAGCAGGCCGAGGGCATATGGAGAGTCTGGTTGTCAGTGATTCCGGCAAATTGGAGAGGCTTCTACTCTCTGTGATATTCAGCCTTTCGTTGACAACCCATCTTGCCCTCCGTTATTATCGAGGCCCTTTGTTGATGCCTGATATCAAAAGCGTAAGGAAACAAACATGATCTGGAATGACGAATTTGAAACAATGCCGCGCGAGGCGCTTGAATCCCTCCAGGCAAAACGCCTGCAGAAAATTATAGAGCGGGTTTATGCCACGGTCCCTTTTTACCGGCAACACCTCGACAAGGCCGGCGTCACGCCGGAGAAAATCAGGTCAATTGATGATTTGCAGCGCCTGCCGTTCACACTCAAGCAGGATATGCGTGATAACTACCCGTACGGCATGTTTGCCAAGCCGCTTGACCAGATCGTGCGGATTCATGCCTCTTCGGGAACAACGGGCAAGCCGACCGTGGTGGGCTACACCCGCCGTGACATCGAAATCTGGACCGAACTGATGGCCCGCTCGTTTATTGCGGCCGGTGCCAATCGCGGTGATGTCATCCACAATGCCTACGGTTATGGACTTTTTACCGGCGGGCTTGGTGCGCATTACGGCGCGGAAAAAATCGGCGCCTCGGTCATTCCCATGTCCGGCGGCAATACCAAAAAACAGTTGATGATCATGCAGGATTTCGGTTCAACGGTACTTACCTGTACGCCATCCTACAGCCTCTATCTTGCTGAAGCCGCCGCGGAAGAGGGGGTTGATATCCGCGATTTCAAATTGCGCATCGGTATCCTCGGTGCCGAACCCTGGTCCGAAAAAATGCGCCATGAAATCGAATCCAAGGTCGGCATCAAGGCGATCGACATTTATGGCCTGTCAGAAATCCTCGGGCCCGGTGTCGGTGTTGAATGCATCGAAGCACAGAACGGCCTGCATATCTGGGAGGATCACTTTATCCCTGAGATTATCGATCCAAACTCCGGTGAAATCATGCCGGAAGGGGAGCAGGGTGAGCTGGTCATCACGACCATCACCAAGGAAGGGATTCCGATGATCCGCTACCGCACCCGTGACATCACCCGGATTATCGCTGAGCCGTGCATCTGCGGCCGAACCCATCGGCGGCTTGCGCGCATGTGCGGCCGTTCAGATGACATGCTGATTATCCGTGGTGTGAATGTCTATCCGTCGCAGATTGAAAGCGTTCTGCTGGATATTGAGGGGGTCGAACCGCATTACGTTCTGATTGTCGATCGTGAAGGCACCCTGGATACCCTGGAAGTTCAGGTCGAAGTCAACGAACAGACTTTCTCCGACGAAATCAAGACCCTGCAGAGCCTGTCGCACAGGACTGAAAAGGAAATCAAGGACCTGTTGGGCATCAGCTGTCGCATTCGCCTGGTTGAACCCAAAACAATTGCCCGGAGTGAGGGCAAGGCACAGAGGGTTATCGATAAACGTCAGAAATAAAGCGATGGAGAGACCATTATGAAAGTTGAACAGATTTCAATCTTTATCGAAAACAAATCAGGCCGGCTCGCCGAAGTCGCCCGTGTCCTCGGTGAGAAGAACGTCAACATCCGTGCCTTGTCTCTGGCGGACACCTCTGATTTCGGCATTCTGCGCCTGCTCGTTGATCAGACCGACGTCGCTTTTGTCACCCTGAAAGAAAGCGGCTTTACCGTCAACAAGACGCAGGTGGTTGCTGTTGAAGTTCCTGATCAACCGGGAGGCCTGAGCAAGATCCTGCAAGTGCTGGACGACGCGAAGATCAATGTCGAGTATATGTATGCTTTTGCCGAGCGCCATGCTGATAATGCCGTCATTATCTACCGCTTTGATGAAACCGACAATGCCATCAGCATCTTGCAGGAGAAGGGCATCAGCATCCTCACCTGCGAAAAGCTGTACAGCCTTTAATCAGAACCTTACACGCAAAAGCTCACGTAAATTCTAACAAATATTGGGACTGATTGTGAAGCATAACATCTGGGATCCTCTCCACGAATGCCTGGCACGCAAAGATCTCGAGCACCTTCAACTGGAGCGCTTGCGCTCTACGCTTGACCGGGTTGCCAAAGTCCCGTGCTACCAGAACAAATTCAAGCAAGCCGGAATCGGGCCTGGGGATATTCATAGCCTGGAGGACCTTTCCAGGTTGCCGTTTACGACCAAGGAAGACCTGCGTCAGAATTATCCCTATGGCATGTTCGCCGTGCCGATGCGTGACGTCGTCAGGATTCACTCGTCATCGGGAACGACTGGAAAACCCACGGTTGTCGGGTATTCTCGCAAGGACCTGAACGACTGGTCAGGCCTGGTTGCCCGTTTCATGACCGCCGCCGGCGTCCTCCCGGACGATATCGTGCACATTGCCTTTGGCTACGGTCTGTTTACCGGGGCTTTCGGCCTGCATTACGGTGCGGAACTGATCGGCTCTGCGGTGATCCCCATGTCCGGCGGCAACACCGAGCGTCAAATCATGATTCTGAAGGATTACCAGGCCACAGCTCTGGTCTGCACGCCTTCCTACGCATTGACGATTGCTGACCGCATTGAAAAGATGGGCCAGGATGCGCGCAGCTATCTGAGTCTCAAAGTCGGTCTCTTTGGCGGTGAACCCTGGAGTGAGGAGTTACGCCGCGAGATCGAGACTCGTCTCAATATTGTAGCAACCGACAATTACGGTCTGTCGGAAATCATCGGCCCGGGTGTGGCGGGCGAATGCCTGTGCAAGCAGGGCATGCACATCTTCGAGGATCATTTCCTCCCGGAGATCATCAACCCCGAGACCGGGGAGGTGCTGCCACACGGCGAGAAGGGCGAGCTGGTCCTGACCAATATCGTCCAGGAAGCCATCCCCCTGATCCGCTACCGCACGCGCGACATTACCCGTTTGAATTACGCTCCCTGTGCATGTGGCCGAACCATGGTGCGCATGGAAAAGATCATGGGGCGCAGCGACGACATGCTGATCATCAAGGGCGTCAACGTCTTCCCGACCCAGATCGAGGAGGTGCTCTTCCAGGTCGAAGGCTGTGAACCGCATTATCAATTGATCGTCGATCGGCAGGGGACTCTCGACACCCTTGAGGTCCAGGTCGAGGTCAACGAGAACATCTTCTTCGATGAAATGAAGAAGCAGCGTGCCTTTGTGGAAATGCTGGAAAAACGCCTGGCAACCAATATTGGCCTGCATGCCAAGGTAAAGCTGGTGGAGCCATCGGCCATGCCGCGCCATGAAGGCAAAGCCAATCGGATTATCGATCGCAGGAATAAACCATAATCCTTCAAATTCTCTCAGGCCGACCGTTTAACTATCAAGCACTCAGGTCACTGTGCAACGGGTGGTTCTTTTGCCTTTTAAATTAACGCAGCGACTATAGATGTTTATTTTGTGTCAATATCAAGGTAGTATTCTTTATAAAATTAATATTGTATTCTTTTAATGCATTGACTTGAGAGTAACGGACATTCCAAGCGTGTTTGTCATCAGCATTTTTCATCCCCTGATTAGCTGGCGGTGCCCTCCCTTCTTTCATTGGACTTTTTGTACAAATTTTGTCACTATTTATTGCTCATCTGGAAACCGAGCTTAAATCATGAAGGGTTCCAATTAATAAACATTTTGCTTTGACTTACAGCGAACAATCTTTTGCAACCTCATCATCAGATAAAGTCGCCAACCTGTATGGGTTAATGAATCATATTAAGGTTGAGACAAGCTTTACACATCAAAATACATTGGATTTCTAAAAAAATGGCATGATTATTGCTTTTATTTGTGTACTTATCGTTTGCTAATCTATGTTACTCAAGCATTGGGCGTTGAAAAAAGGAGGCTGTATGCAGTTAAGATTAAGCATTTTACCATTACTTCTTCTCGTTTCTCTATTGGCTGCCTGTGGTGGAGGGGGGAGCGGCACTGACAGCGGTAGTGGCAGTGATGGCGACAGCATTGATCTTGTCTCTCCCTATGTAAGTTCTACGAATCCGGTGCACAACAGCAATGATGTGGCAACCAACCGCGCCATTACGGCAACGTTCAATGAAGCCGTCGACCCTGCCATGATCACATCAAATACCTTTCTGGTGGATGATGCCAACGATAGCCCTGTAACAGGTTCTGTCACCTACGATGAAGGCAGCCGGACCGCACTCTTCCGCAGCAGTGTTGTCCTTGCTCCCGGGGCGGCTTACACAGCCACGATCACCGCTGATGTCGAGGATTTGGCGGGCAATACTCTGGTCAAAGACTATACCTGGCAATTCAC
>JBPPMB010000147.1:0-31118 GCA_051305855.1 Desulfuromonadales bacterium | reverse complement strand
AGTCAAGAGACTAGAAAAAATAGTGCCAGAGCAAATCCAGCCTGCCGCGCCTGATCAGATATTGCCCGGAAAAGCGCATGATCTCACGCACATTTTGTCGATATTCCGGCTTGTAGCAGTGCACGGGGCAATGTTTACAGACGGGTTTGTCGTCGAGCGGGCAGCACAGTCGACGCTGCATGGCATAAAGGAGAAATTCGCGGCATTCTTTGCAGACAGGAAACTTTTGCAGCGGCAGGGTTTGCAACTCAGGCTCAGCAGTCGTGATGCTTAACCTGGCGCCTTCATGTTTCACGCGACAGTAGACCGAAGTAAACTGCAGCAGCACCTTGAGATCTTTGATCTCTTTTCGGGTCAATGGCTGAGTTGTGTTGTTCAAGTTGACATTCATGGCGATTTAACGGTCTAAAATCAGTGATGGAGAATCAGTGACAATAAAACCGTGACGCGTGACGGCCCCTTCATTACGGTCCCTTCATTACGGTCCCTTCATTACGATCCCTTCATTACGGTCTCTTCATTACGGCCCCTTCATTACGGTCCCTTCATCACGGCCCCTTCATTACGGCCCCTTCATCACGGCCCCTTCATTACGGCCCCTTCATTACGGCCCCCCTTCATCACGGTCCCTTCATTACGGCCCCCCTTCATCACGGCCCCTTCATTACGGCCCTTCCCTCACCCCTCCTTGCACTTGTCGGCAAGCTCCTGCAGACGATCGAAATCAAGGATCTCAACTGATTTACCGTTAACAGTAATCAGATCATCCTCGGAGAGTTTACGCAAGGTGCGTGAAAGTGTTTCACTGACCGTACCCAGGTTGGAGGCCAATTGGCTTTTGGAGATCGGCAGTACAACGGTCTGCTTGGTGCCGCGGGAAAGATTTATCAGGTAACGCGCCAGACGCGAGGGCACATCCTTAAAAGTCAGTTCCTCGATCTGGTTGGCAAACTGGCGCAGAAACCTGGACAGGCCGGCGATCATGTTGATAGCGATCCGGCCATTGTTCATCAACAGGTTAAGGAACCCGTCTTTGGGTAAAAAGAGCAGCATGGAAGTCTGGAGCGGTTCAGCATAGGCCGGATACAGCCCGTCACCGAAAATGGCAGCCTCCGCGAATGTCCCGCCGGGATGAATGACGTGCAGGATGCGTTCTTTGCCTTCAGGGGAAAGCTTGTAGACCTTGACCTTGCCGTCCAGAACCATAAAAAAGCCGATGGCCTCTTCCCCATCGGAAAACAGCAGCTCACCGCGCGGATGTTCGCGGATGCGGGCAATGGCCATCAAGGCATCGAGGTCTGGATCGGAAAGGCCAGCAAAGAAAGGGCTGTTTTTCAGGATTTGACGATAGTTCATGATGCACCATTGACTGGAGAATAATAATTTACTCAGTCATTCTAAACACATTGGCAGCCTTTGCAAAGAGCTATATGTCCGAGCATACAAAATCAGACAAACGGGGGATATTCTTTTGCCGGAGGTAGGTCTCTGCGGATCGAAGCAAAAACATGGCGAGCGACAAAAAGAGGGTCGCCGATTAGCCGCCCTCTGGTGTTCTCTCGTTGGTTACTTGCAGGGTCACGGTCGCACCACCACCGTCGCTCCAGGTCAAGGTCTGTCGACTGCCGTTGAGTTGCAGGGTGAGCACTGGCAACACCTTCTGGCGCTGGCTGTGGTTCTGCTTCCTCGACGCCCACAGTTCAGAAGTGATGAACGCCAAGCGCGACGGCCTCCTTTCCGCCTCCTTCATGTATCCGTCCCAGCAGACTTACAGAGGCATCCGAAGCACGAAATTTGCTCTTCCCTCTTGATTTTAGAAAACCATTACAACTCATAACACCAGACCTATTTGACCTGTTTTTCGAGAACGATTGCCTCTAAACGTTCAACCAGATAAAGGGGCAAGGTTATTAATGGATATTTTACCGGCCTGTTCTGGTTGTTGATTCTGACCACGGTTTCAATCTCGTGGACATTTGGTGGTTGCGTATCAAAGCGGACGGCCATCGGAGCCTTTTTGCAGCCCATAAACTGATGCAATGACCTCAGTGAACCGGCTGCGCCTGACTTAACCTCTATTGGAACGACGACTCCACCTAAGGCGGCGACAAAGTCCACTTCTGCATTCGACACTTTTCCCTCGCGCAGCCAATAGGTTAATTCCCGGTTCGGTTTGTCCGAAAGTATGGCCTGCAAATGCTGGCCGATGAATTGTTCGGCAATGGCGCCTTGGTTGATTAGCTTGACTTCGTCCGTTTGCGAGATTGTGCGCCAGTCGAGGCCGCAAATCGCATTCATCAAACCGACATCAAGAAAGAGCAGCTTGTAGATTTTTTCTTCGAGGTCGGCTTGGAGCGGCAAGCCGGAGCAATGACTGTGGACCACCTTGCTAATTACCCTGGCCATAGTCAGCAGTTCAATATCTTTCTTAAGGGTTACGCTTTGCTCCTCGCGTGAGATGTTGCTGTATTTGACTTTTACACCCACATTCTTTGCCACGAAATTAAAGACGTTGAGCATACGGTGCAGGTTTCTTGAGCCTGCATATTTGGGGAAATCGTCGCGGTAGGTGTCGATGATGGAGGTGTGGACATCGCTCACTTTTTTGTAGCTGCGGCTCTCTGCGAAAACAGCGATTGCCTCAGGCATGCCGCCGACGAAAAAATAAGAGCGCAGCAACTCCAGCAAGCGTTGATGAACAACCGCTCCAATCTCCTGGCCGAATTCATAGCCGTTGATGAAGTCGTACAGACGCTCCTCGCCCACGGCTAAAAGAAATTCACTGTATGTCATCGGCCCCATGTGCAAGTATTTAATTCTGCCGACTGGCATGGAAAACGAGTGGTCGCCGAGTGCGAATTCCAATAAAGATCCAGCCCCGATAACCGGTAATGCAGCTATCTCCTCGTAAAAATACCGCAATGCCGCAATGGCTTCTGGAATGGCTTGAATCTCATCAAGAAACAAAAGCGCATCATTGCTGATCAGGCCCATTTGCGGCAGAAACTCAAGTTGCTGAACAATCTGTTCGGGATTTTTTCCGGAAAAAATCTCTGCCAACTCCGGATGACGCTCTAGATTGACGCAGCGCAAGGGCAGTTGGTTCTGACGGGCGAAGAGTTCAACCAGTGTTGACTTACCAACCTGCCTAGCCCCACGTATGATAAGAGGCTTGCGGTTGGCATCCTTCAACCAGTTGTCGAGAAAAGCTAACTGTCGCCGTCGCATGAAAATCTCCTTGGGAAGAGCTTCAGAACACACCCCTTATATCATAATCGCATTACGATTTAAAGGGTTTTTCTCGTATAGGGATCATTAGGCGGGATTGATCGAGGCTTTGAGGCTAGGTTGAGGGGGATTGCAATAAAAATAGCATAACACTGTGGACGAAACCATGAGCTCTTGCCAGAGACCACTTTCCCATCGCCAGAATGAGGTGAGTAGATTGACGATGGCGGATGGATTCGAATTTACTTGCGCAGTTGCGTCTGAGAGTTGCACGATATTCGCTAACAAAGCCAAATAAAAAACCGTCTAAAAGCTAAAACGCGTGATTTTCAGGGATGACTACCCCAATGCGGAGGTAGTCATTTTCTCGTCTGATTGATGGTAACTTATTAGAAAACGCTGCCGGGGGATCGTGTATGATCAGAAAAACATTTCAGGGCTGATATTAAACCGTTTTGTCAAATTTGCGATGTGTGCCCTGGTTAAATTCTTCGATCCGCTCAGGATTTGGGATACCAGAGATTTGGAGCCAATTTCTTCCTGAAGATCGGCATAAGACAGGTTGTGCTGATCAATGAGCACTCTCAGTGTTGAAACTCCCGGGTCGACTGCCTCAGCCTCCTGGCTAAAGCGACTCATACTCTCAAGGCATTTCTCGTATTTATCGATTGAACCGGCAATCATGTCGATCATACGAAGCAGCGGCTCACCTTCACGGTCCGGCCTTCGTCATCAAGTGCTCGACAAGATCCAGGGCGAACTCGTAATCTTCCTCGGTTTCGATTTCAATTGCCCGGTATGCAGTTTCGAAGAAAGAGAGAAACGAATCTTCAAGTTTTTTCGCTGTCGCAATATTCATCACTTCTCCTTTCCGTATTTTCTGCAAAGCTTGTCGTATTCTGTGTGTGTGACGATGTGTTTAACGTAGAATTTCTGGTTGGTGAAAAGGATCATCGCCATGATCCGCAGATTGTTCCCGCCGATGTCGATCACGTACCACTTGTCCTTGTACTTGAAGTTATCAAGGCTTGGGAATACTTGTTTCAACTCCTCCGGGGTTTTGCACGTCCCACAAGACTCAAGACAAAAGTCTTATGGTTAAGCAATTCAACGATTCAACGATTAGATTCAAAATGGCATTAACCTCACGGTGTTTACCACTTTTTTTGCTTAAATGTTCACAGAAATCACAATTTAATTGACACTTGATGAAACGTAACTACAATTTCTAATTAGATACTACTGTTTCCAATTAGATACTACTGTTACCAAATGAGCGCAAAACAATCTTTAAACAGGAGTGTTTTTTATGCGTCCTCCTCGAATCCAGCGCAGCTGCTTAAGATACCCACTCGATGGCGTACTTGCCACCCCATCCATGGTGCGCTTGATGCGCGTGCTTGTCTACGACGTGAACGGACCTGTCGGCATCACAGAAGCAGCAAAGAAGGCAGGTCTCACGCCGGCAGGAACTCGTAAGGCGCTGGAGACTCTGGAGCGATTGGGAGTCGCCGCCAGGGTTGGTACCGGCCGCGCCCAAAAGTTC
This sequence comes from Desulfuromonadales bacterium, assembly GCA_051305855.1. Taxonomy (GTDB): domain Bacteria; phylum Desulfobacterota; class Desulfuromonadia; order Desulfuromonadales; family BM103; genus M0040. The sequence continues at coordinate 26,344 of JBPPMB010000147.1, read as the reverse complement.
GCTCCAAAGGAAGGGAATCCGTATTTGTCTTTGTTTCGCGAACTATTCACACTGGAACAGCGTCAGCACGAGGAACTCCTCCGGGAGCTACGTGATGCAGTGGGTATACCAGAGATACGAGATGCTTGGCTGCGAGACCAGTCGACCGAGCCTTCGCACCACCTGGAACTGGGTGTAGTCACCGAGGCTCGTTCGATCAGTTGGATTGGCCCTGAACTACGCGTGCGATTGGCCAGCCTTGAGAAACGGTTCAATCTCGTCATCGAACTTAATGTTTTCACTCGCGCTGACAGCCCCGAGATTCCCGATGGTGCTGTTATGCTCTGGGGGCTTGGGGCGGGCGCTGATAATGACAGCTCAGCGGGCGTCCAGACCCATGCCGAATCTGCAAAACGCTCACTAAGAATGGCGCAGGCTATTGCCGAGTTGCTCAAATCAGACCCCTCCTTGATCCGGCGAGCCATTCATTACACAGATCGGCTTCTACACGAGGGACAAGGTACGGCAAATAGCGACATAGGTGAGTGGCGACAGCTTCTTGAGACATACTCACCGGAACGACTAAGAGAACTTCTTGTGTCCAAGAGTTCGCGAGCAGAGCGGCTAAGAAGGAGTTCTCCTTTCTTCGTAGTTTTGACGCCGGACGAGCGCGACCTAATGCTCAAGCTGATGGAGGCCAGGCGATGAGGTACGACCAGCTAGAACACGCCATTCGCGCCGCGTGCGATGTTTCAGGTGACACCGAGATCCTCATCTTCGGCTCACAGGCTCTTCTTGGTAGTTACCCTGAAGCACCTGAGCAACTGAGAGCATCCATAGAGGTCGACGTTCAGGCGAAGAACCTGCCAGAGATGACGGTCTACATCGATGGAGCACTCGGCGAAGGGTCACTGTTTCACGCAACCCATGGCTTTTACGTTCACGGCGTTTCCATTGAAATTGCTACGATTCCAGAGGGTTGGTCCGAAAGGACAATCACAGTATCTCACCCGGTCGGAACGAGGGGGTGCAAAGGTTTGTGTATAGAATCTCACGACCTTGCTGCCAGTAAGCTTGTTGCGCACCGGGAGAAGGATCGAATCTTCGTTTCGACGCTCTTAATGGAGGAACTCATTGACGGAGCAACCTTGCTTGAGCGTATCAGGATTTTACCTGTCGACGATGTTACTCGCGAAAGGCTGACCAGGTGGGTCGAAGTCACTCTCGTTGATCTTTGGCTTGCCGATTAGCTGCCCTCTGTTATTCCCTTGTTGGTTGAATATTAAGGTTGATGACGAGCTACCGCCATACTCCGCCCAGTGGTTGGTCGCCAGGTAGGCCGAAGCTCGGATAGATCAAGTCGACCCCGGAGTTCCATTGGCGGTTGCCGTTGCTGTCCAGACACCAGACACCATTGCGCAAGAGCTATCTCCCAGAGCATACAAAACCAGAAAATACTGATAATATATACATAAATTGGTTTTACATTTACAGGAGGATCGTATGAAATTTTCAACAATAGCGGTGTTATGTTTTACAATTCTGATCGCGTCAGCTGTAGACGGCCATGCCCAAGATGACTCTCTCGCCTTAAGCGGATTGACCTCGGTCCGCGCAATCTTCGATGTTCGCACCAGCGAGGAGAAGACCCTGCAATTCATTTTCACAACGATCCGCGACACCCTGGACGCAACCGTGCAGCAGGACGTCAAGCCGCACTACGTCGTCAGCATGCGCGGGCCCACGGTGAAATTGTTGATTCGCAGCAGACATGGGGATTCGGAATTACAGGGAAAAACCAATAAATTGATCGGTGAGCTTAACCAACGAGGAGTCAGCCTGGAAGCTTGCAGCTATGCCCTCGATCTCTTTGGTCTGGAAGCGGAAGATCTGGTTGACGGGATACATGCGGTCGGCAACAGCCTCAACTCGCTGATCGCTTATCAGATCAAAGGGTATGCGCTGGTGCCGATGAATTGAGCCTGCGGATATATTTGCTTATGCAGTGTTATGTCTGGGCTTGTTCAACCATGGATAAGATCGCGACTCGTTCCTCGCGCAATCTATCCTTGTTCGTTAGGTGACTTGGTTTTCGATGCTGTCTGTACATATTAGAGACGAATGATAAGTAAATATTTTCGTTGCTAAGAATGGAAAAAACCTAAGTAAATATTCTTTTATATAAAAATTTATTAGCCCTTTTCTTCCTTTTTGAAAAATGTAAAGTTCCTTTGCCGGATTTGTTGTTAGTTGGTCTATAACTTCAAGATTGCAAGTTTGAATCAGTCTACGAATTGTTTTTGGTGAATAGAAATTAATATGTCCCACTTTATTAAAAATAAAATCTTGTGGTAGCCTCAACGAGTCTTCAAGCGGTACTTCTACAAAAACAAATTTGGCGATTCTCTTGGCTTCATAGAGGAGCTTTCTAGGATATTCAACATGCTCGACAACATGACTCAATATCGCCAAGTCGAACTTCATGTTTTCATATGAAATATTATATCCATCAAATAGAGAGCATTCCTTTAAGAGAGGAATATGTTTATTTTTGATGGCGGACACTCCTGTAGGGGATATTTCAAGGGCATAAAACTCTGCTGCAAAATTCAGTTCTGATAGTCTTTTCAAAATAGACCCTTCTCCGGCTCCAATTTCAATAACAGTATTGATTGGTAGACCTTTGCACAGTGTGGAAATATTTTGTGCTTTATCTAATGCCCCTAGCCAACGCCATTCAGAATCATCATCTTCATAGTAATCTTCATAATTATTCTTCAAATCTTCACTTACTTTGATTTCATTCATACAACAACCTCATTCTCTTGGTTGTGAAATGGGCGGGCAGAACCTTTTGATGGTCATAACCTGCTTTTTTAAGACCACAGTAGCCCTTCCAGCCATCGGTCGATATCTGATTGCCTGGGGCAACGTTGTTTTTCACAAAGGTGATCAGCTGACTAGCGCTACAGTCATCAATAACTTGCATGCGCACCCGTCCAAGCCTTTTGCCTCGTCGTTCGACTGCGATAGCCACCTTTGTCTTGTTCTCAGCACCACGTCCGCGTTTGCCGCTGCGTACGCCGCCAGACAAAACTCATCTGCTTCAACCTGGCCCAACAGCTTTTCTCGGTCGGGGAATACGGTACACGTTCGCAGCTTTTGCAGCCAGTTCCAAGTTGTCTGGTAACTGGCCAGATCCAGAGATTCTTTCAACGAGATGGCATTAATGGCCGATTTGCGGGTTGAAAACCACCACAGAGCCTTAAACCAAACCGTGAGTGGTTTCTTCGTCGAGTGAAAGATTGTTCCAGCAGTAACAGATTGCTGGTGGTTGCATTGTCTGCAAAAAATAAAGGCCTTTGATACTTTTCCAATTCTCAGTGTGCCCACATCCCGGGCAGATGAAGCCTTCCGGCCAACGAAGCTGGAAAAGGTAATCCAGACAGGTTTGCTCATGGTTGAAACGACGATCGAAATCAAGTTCGTTTTTAGGAAAATCTTCGTGCATCCCTGGCCTCCCTATTCTTGCTGGAAGCCAGTGGAAGCCAGTTTAGTGACGAACTGTGTCAGTTTATGTCACAGTTACTGGAGTATTGTAGAGATCCAGATCAAGGTATAATCTCTATTCAGGCAGCAGCGACGTGAAATTTAGCCCCGAAACCAGATTAACAGACAAGCGACAACCAACGGAGGGCGACCGATTGGCCACCTTCCGTTGGTTGTTATTGATCGGGTTAGAAGTTAAGGGAGAGGTTACCGCCACACTCCGCCCATCGGTTGGTCGCTCGGCAGTCCGAAGCCCGGAATGAAAATATCACCAACGTTCATTGTGCCGTTGTTGTCAAGATCGAGGCGCCACTGGCCGTTGCGGAAGACGCCGATGTCGGTGGTTCCATCACCATTCCAGACGCCCACGACCGGGATATCCCCAGCTATGCCGAAGCCCGGGTAGTAAATGTCGCCGGCATTCATGACACCGTTGTGGTCGAGATCGAGTCGCCACTGGCCATTACGGAAAAGACCAATGTCAACAGTCCCGTCACCGTCCCAATCACCAGCTATGGGGATGTCACCGGCAATACCAAAGGACGGATAGTAAATGTCACCGGCAGCCATATTGCCATCGTTATTCGTATCCAGGCGCCATTGGCCGTTGCGATAGACACCGATGTCAGCGGTCCCATCACCATTCCAGTCCCCGGCGACCGGCAAGTCACCGGCAATACCGAAGGATGGGTAGTAGATGTCGCCAGCATTCATGGCACCGTTGTTGTTCACATCAAGGCGCCACTGGCCGTTACGGAAGCTTCCAATGTCGGTGATTCCGTCACCATTCCAGTCACCAGCGACAGCTTTATCACCAGTAATGCCGAAGGACGGGTAGTAGATGTCGCCGGCATTGGATGCAAAATTGCCGTCAACGTCCAGACGCCATTGACCATTGCGGAAGGTGCCGATTTTATCTGCCACGATAATAACGCCTGCCAGTACCTCATCCGCCCCGACATCAACTCCTGCACCCATTGGCCTCGTTTCACCATCAAAATCAAAGGCGAGCTGCGGATTGGCTGTCAGATTGTTGCCAGCCCCGGCATCGACTGCCGGCGAGCCACCGGTTATATGGTAATTGCCGTCCGAAGCATTCAGTTCCGGGTAGATCACGTTGATGGCGTTGCCACCTTCGTCAAGAACCGTGGCCGTGGAAAGCGTATTGGTGTATTCCAGGATAAAGCCAGGGTTAACCGCCAGGTTACTGGGATCATATCCGGCAGTACTGGTAAGGATGCTGCTCATCGGGCTCAGGAACTCTGGGGCAGCCGTGTTAATCACACCGAGGTCCTGATAGAGACCTGCCGGGTTCGGCGCCAACACTCCAACACCAGGCGTTGTCGTTCCGTCGTTGTACCAGGACCGGTTGTGCCAGATGATGTTGTTGGTCAGCTCCGGGTTGGAGAAAGTCTGCTCGAAGCCACCACCGAAAGCTAACTGCAATCCGGCGCTGTGAACCCCACTGACTACCCCGGAGGGCAGCGGGGTGGAATCGAGCGAACCGGGTGCAAAAGCGAGGATGCTGGTCGAGGTGCTGTCGTTATTGGCGATGGTGTTGTTGATGATGGTTGACTTGGCAACATCTTTCAGGAAGATGCCGCCGCCACCGAATGCCGCCACGTTGTTGACGATCATGTTGTTGACGATTTTCAACTCATACCACTGGCTCGGGTCCGTGGGGTTGTCAAGCACATCCTGGTAGTTCACCTCCCTGGCGATAATGCCGCCGCCACGACCGGATCCGGTGATGTTGCCCTGGATCAGGTTGCCGTTGATGACCACATTGCCGGTTCCGATCAATCCGCCGGCATCGGGGCCGACAAAGATACCGCCGCCGTCTCCAGCGTTCTGTAGCAGAGCGTTATGATGATTCTCGTTAAAGAGGATCTGGTTATCGGCAATCACGCCGACACCGTCGATGTGACCTTGATGGCCGATACCTGCACCGACGAATGACGAGAAGTTTCCGGTAATCAGGTTGTATTCCACCAGGTAGTTGTCTGAATCCTCGTTCAGCGCGATGCCGCCCGGGCCCTGGACACCGGCGTTTTTGTGAATCTTGTTGCCGCGGATGATGACGTTGCGGTTTTCCTGTTCATGGCCGACGTCATCCATGCCGATGGCGATTCCGCCGGCGACATTCCCCTGGTTGTTGAAAATATCGTTGTTGGTAATCGTCAGGTAGTTGGCTCCGGCCACGGCGAAGATGCCGCCGCCGACAACTGAACCGTTCAGCGAGAAGCCGTCGATAACCGCCTGTCCAGGAGTGTCGAAAGGATATCCCGGGTTGAGAGTGACGGTCCCAGTACCTTCCGCCTGCACATTGCCGGTGGGGAACACATGCTCGCCGATGACGGTGATTGCAGGAGCCTCGCCCGCCCCGAACGGGAACTTGAGCAGGAAAGCCTCATAGGCTGCTCCGCCAAGGCTGTTGATCCGATCATGCCAGAGCTGCAACCTGCTGAGCGGGTTGAGGGTGGCATTGATGATCGTCGAAGCGGCGCCCGCACCTTGCAGATGCACCGGCTTGTTCATGACCACGTTCTCATTGTAGATGCCAGGGGCAACCAGAATCAGGTCACCGGGATCAGCGGCATCAATCGCCGCCTGGATGGTCGGGTAAGTACCAGGCACTTCCCGGATGGCCGTTCCGCCACAATCGACGACATTAAGCGTTACCCCGGTCTGGGTTGAAATGCCGTTATCGCCGCGGGTGACCATCAGCGACCCCGTTGTCGCACTGAGTGGTATTTCAACAGTGATCGTATCAGCTGTCCAATTCGTGACCACCAGCCCAACGCCGTTAAGGGTCACAGTTCCCGTAACGGTGCCGAAACTGAAATCACGGGTGATGAACAGCGGCGCTCCGGGGTTCAGCAACGGGTTGTAATCCGGGTTGGGGACACTGAAATTGGTTCCCAGGGAGTTGATCTCCACGAGATTGCCGTTCGGCTGAGTGTCACAGAGGAGCGGGCCACCTGCCGGTTCAGGGCCGACAACTGAAGCGATCACCGGCCCGGCATCGACCTGGTTCGTATCAACAGTACCGCCCGTTGCCGAAAAAGCGCCAAGCGGGATAATCGGCGTATCGAGATAGCTGCTGGTTGCCGACATATAGTTGAAGGTCCATGGTGTCACCGTATAGGTCGGGTTATAGAAGGGGTCCGCCGTAGTATTCGGCAAGGTCGGGTCATTCAGGACCAGGGTCAGCATGTTTGGCGAGTAACCTGCCGGCGCCGGTACGTTGGCCGTGAAGGTTCCCGGGACCATGGCATTGTAGACACCGAACTCATCGGTATACACACGCGTGATTTCCTGGCCGTTCCAGTCCTTGAACGCGACCGGAATCCACGGTGCTCCGGCCTTTTCACCGAAGTTGGGGCTTTGGAAGTTGAATTCTGCTGTCAGGTCGTTAAGGGCGAAACCGACCGCGCGCGCAGCCTTGGGAACTTCAGTGAAGAGGAAGAAGTCAGCAGCGGCATTGCGCCCCTGGTTTACGAAAACCTGTTTGCGGTCACACAATGACCGAGATGTACCAGCGAACGGTGCCATCAGCTCAGGATCGAGAGTGACGCCCGGCAGGGCCACGAAACTACTGGTCCCGGTATCATAGTACGTCTGGAAGCTCAGATAGTCGGGTACGGTGTGCGGGTCGCCGACACAGGCCGGCGGTAGCGCCAGGGTGCCAGGGACATAGGTTTCACCGAAGTCGACGTTCTTGTCTTCTTCCTTGACCAGTTCGTAACCGGGCGGGGTCACCGCCTCGACGATATAATTTCCTGTGGGCAAGGATGGGCCGCCCGCCGCCGGGCCGAAGGCATATCCGCCATCGAAGAGCCCTGGACGTATTTGATTCCAAGTGGCGAAAGCATCGGCGCATTCGGGTGCGGTGATGCCGTGCACCACCGGCAGGGTCTGGACACAGCCGGTCGGCTTGTTGTCATCCCAGCTGTCAGTGGCGGTGACTTCAAGGGCGTCACCTAAATCAAAAACACCATCACTGCCTGAGCGCTCTACGTCTTCAGACCCCATGGTTCCGCCTACTGACCAGCCGAAGGGATAGTTATCGACGTCGGCCAACTGGATACCGGGCGTGCCGTTAATGTCGTCGATCATCCCGTCCGGTGCAGTCGCGGATGTGACGTTGTTCAGGTTGTCCTGATAGAGGACGACCTGTACGCGGGGAACCCCAGGCTCCCACGGCTCAGCGGCAGCAAAGGCCGGATCATTTTCAGCACGGGTGTTGGCATAAAAGACGATACCGGAAATTCCGCCGTTCTCACCCGGGCCATAATTATTCTTGCCCCAGTAGATTTCGTTGAACTGGTTGAGGAACAGGTGCATGGCCTGAGTCAAAACGGGTCCGGTTTCGGTGCGGGAGAGGTTGTTCCCTGATTGGTTGGTTACCAACGGGTCACAGCTCCCCTCAATGGTCGAGACGCCGTCATTGGGAACCTGGCCGGTGGTTCCCACGCATTGCGGCTGCGGAGTCAGCTTGTCACCGGAGGGCCAGGTCCATCCATTGTCAGGCAGGACTTCCCCGCCGAAGTCAGTCACGGCGGTCATCCCGGTCGCCTTGTAATTAACAAAATCGACTTCGGGAACCAGCCATTTGAAAAAAGGGAAAACCGCGGCGAGATCCATTTCACCGTTAACATCGGTCGGTTGAGCCTGGTAAATTGTTCCGTCGCGGAAACGGATGTTGACATTCTGTTCGGGGATGCCGGGTTCACCAGCATCAGGGAATCCATCGGAATCCGCATCAAAGAATACTTTACCGGAGAAATCACCGAACCAGTAGAAGGTCAGGACGTTGCCGAGGTTGACAGAAGCACCGGTACCACTGCCTCCGGGCGGCACGGTCACGGTGTTGGTGCCGAACAGGTTGAGCAAGGGAGCATCCCAACTCACCAGCTGATAGGTACCGGGGGGAACATTCTCGATAATAAATTCACCCGTCTCAGGGTTTGCGGCCGCTGCATAGACTCCGGAAGCGTTGACTTCGGGAACGGCTGAGGTGTCATTCAAACCGACCCAGCCTTCAAAAACCGGCCGTCCAACGAAGAAACCCTGAGTAAGTGGCGGGCGGGAGAAATGGTTCAGCCGCAGGGTGCCGGAGATGCTGCCGGTGAAACCGGAGCGATCGATGTACTCGGGATGGGTCGGGTCAAGCCACACCAGGCCGTTGATAACCTGGCCTTTCCAGGGAGAAGCGGCTTGCGGTGTGACTTTTACGAATCCAAAGATGGCGTGCTGGACACCCTGCCCAAAACCTTCGGTGAAAATACGTGCCTCATTGGCCTGGACCCAGGCGTCGATGGTCGGGGTCCCCTCGATGGTGGAAGTCTGGACCCAGGTCATTTCTGCGCCGTTGTCGTCGCGACCGGGCGGAACGACAATAATGCCATACTTGCCGGGAGCCAGGTTTTTGATAATGGCTTCGCCCGGCAGGACATTAAAGGGATTCAGTTCCGGCCGCGCGGTGATGGGGGTGACTCCGTTTGGCGCGAGGCCCTGGGCCTCATACCAGTCTTTATACGACAGGGTCGTGATGGCCCCGGAACCCATGATGACGACGTTTCCTGCCCCATCATACGTGGTGCCGAGGGGATTGCCGAAAGCATCGTAAAGGACAGCCCCGCCGCTGAAATCTGCCAGCTTAATAGAAGCGCCGCCCAGGCCGGGGTCAGTTTCGTCCCAGACATTGTTAATGCGGTCGTGATCGACAAAGACCTTGATGCTGATCTGGGCCGTCGGCATCGGCAGCGCCTGCACGACGACTGTAACCGAAGTCTGGCCGGGGGCGACCGGAGCGCCGCTGTTCGAATAGTCACTGTTCGGCAGCACCGATACGAAATAGCGCTTAGTGGCGTCCAGAGGGGCACCATTGACATCCGTTGTGATGTTTGCCGGTGTCGCAGGGTTATTGTTGACCCCCTTGCTCACAACCGGAGCATAGCTGCTGTGGATATCCAGGCCGATGCTCGGTCCCGGCACAGTCGCATAATTACCACCGGTCGGCTGATCTACGGACACCTGGATTTTCCCCGGCTCAGTCCAGGTCGTGGTGTCCTCTTCCAACAGCCAGCGGTAGCCGTTGGGGGTAGTGAGCGTATTCCCATCCGGGTCCACGACTGTCAGGGTAATAGCAAAAGCCTGTGGCACAATAAAAAAACAGGCAAGCAACACCGGGATAACCAGTCGCCACTTTGCTGCGCCGCAATTGATACCGTTTAAGATCCCATGCTTCATAAGATGCCTCCCCACTTAAGGTCCTTGCTTGGGTCTTCCGAAAGCAGCAGGTGTCAAATTAATATCCTGTTCCCCACGATTTTTCAGAAAGCCGCTTTTGTTGTATTTAAAGTTCGTCTTACTTTTGCCTAGGTTATACTTCAGCATCGTTCCACTTCAGGCCCACGTTTTCGGTCACCAGGTATTTACATATAACCTGGACATTGCTTGCCTTGCCAGCCAGTTACTGAGCTTTTAAAGTTTACAAAAAACGGCCTATCAGGCTTACATGCCATAAGGCATTTCCCGACAGGCCGTTGTCTTTGATCAACAGTACGGAATTGCAATGGAACAGAGTTGCTGCTCACCTTTTGACATATCAGTGAAGCTGCTCTCCGGCCATTACTTCTCATGAAACAAAAAACAGATTTCCCTTGATTACGATACCCGCCGTGCATGAAACGAACTCCCGAAGTACGGTTTAGAACGATTAATAAAATGACATTTCAGCAAATTAAATTAACAGCCATCGAGAAAATATCGTGCTTATTGATACATCCCCAGCCTTGACACTAATTAACCAGAGGTTACGAAATGAGTCAAGACTGGCACATATTAGAATCCTGCAATCTTTCACCAGGAGCAGTGATTAATATCTATTTATTAACGCTGAACGAAATTGTATTTATTGATTGACTACGGATACTTACAGTTCTGTACGCATTGAATACTTATAGCGTTAGCTTTAAACGAAACCGCCGGTAGGGATTTCCTTCTTTCTGCGGTAGGTTTTTTCGCATGATGATTTCTGGTTCACCAGTTCAATGTACATAGGGATGACTAAGAGCTGGTGCGGTTGTGCGGACACGGTGAAGGTGGGGGGGAAAGACAAACTTATACAGGCAAAACGATGTTTGTTGATTCGGAACTTTACAGACGCAGGAAACCGTTGAAAGATAGACCCGGGTTGTGCGGCATAAAGCAAGTCTACCGATGCGCGTCTTCCTCGTTTCCGGGTCCGCATCAGAGCACCCTCAAAAATATGCCTGCATGGTGAAACTTCCAAACAGCATCGGCCAACTGACCAGTGCCAGCATACCCGCCAGAAGCGCGATACCGGCCGTGAGCCAACGTCGCTCAAGCCTGGCAATCAGCAGGTCGGAAACGGATCTTCGTTTCAGCAGGAGCAACAACTGCGGCACCAGTCCGCAGAGGGTAGCACCAAACAGGCAGAGGTAGAGTGGGTAGCCGATGAAATGATAATGTCCCTGCAGCAGATCGAAAGGGCAATGATGGCTGGGCAGCCGGTAGTAATAGACCGAGATGAACGAGACGACAGACGCCAGCGAGACCGCAGCGAATCCCAGGGCGTTCAGGGCCAGCAGCGTCCGCCACAAGCGACCCGTCGTTTGGCGGCAGACCACCAGCAGCAGTGCGAACAGGATCGACACCAGGTAAAAAGCGATGATCATCGGCCGCAGCGGCAATGCCGCCAGTTCGCTGGCGAGGCCGTCCCCGCCGGAGCTGAACAGCGCCCCGCAGCATGACGTGATCACCTCTGGTTCGAGACCGGCAAAGTAGACCAGAGTCAGGACCAGGTCCGCTGCAACCAGCGGCAAAAGCGGCACCAGGGCGATGAACTTGAGCCGGGTCAGCGGCGCCTCAGGCAATTGCAGGTCGAGATGGTTGACCACCATCCAGAGGCTGCCAAGGAGGAACAGCAGCAGCTTGATCCAGATCAGGTGCCAGCCAATCGGGTTGGCGTTGAGGGTGCCCGTGGCACACATGGCACCGACGAATAACGGGTGGATAACATCAGCGGTATAGATAAAGAGCAATAACGACAGGGCTTCAAAGACGATGGCCCAGCGCACCAGGACCGCCACCAGCCAGGCGCGGCGCTCCAGGCTGAGCTGGTCGGCTTCAGCACCGTCCGGGTCCCAGCGGCGTGCGATCCTGATGCCGAGCAGGGCTCCTCCGGACAGCATCACCAGGCTGATCGTGCCACCCAGAAGCAGAGCCAGCACACCCGGGTGCAGGATCATGCCCCAGCCTCTTCGCACAGGCGGCCGTCGTGCAGCGCGATGATCCGGTCTACCAGGGGATGTGTATAGACTTGGGGGTCATGGGTGGCGATGACCAGGGTCAGACCGGCCTGCTTGAGCAGGACGAAGCGCTCGAGCAGAGCGGTACTGAGGCGGCTGTCGAGGTGGGCGGTCGGTTCATCGGCGATCAGTACACGGGGCTGGTTGACCAGGGCACGGGCAATGGCCACCCGCTGTTGCTCTCCCCCGGACAGCTCGGTCACCCGGCGTCTGGCAAGCCCGGCCAGTTCGACTTCGGCGAGGGCTGCCCCTACCCGCCTGCCCATTTCAGCGGCAGAGAGGTCTTCGGGGTAGAGGGGCAGCATGACGTTGTCGCGAACGCTCAGTTCCGGGATCAGGTGATATTGCTGGAAAACAAAACCGAAGGTCCTCCGACGCACCAGGGTCAAGAACCGTTCGGGCAGCCGCGACACTTCCTCTCCGGCAACGATCACCCGGCCGCTGGTCGGCCTGGTCATGCAGCCGACCAGGCTCAGCAACGACGTCTTGCCGGAGCCGCTCGGCCCCTTGAGCACCACGGCCTCACCGGCAGCAACCTGCATGGTAATGCCGGCCACCGCTTGCGTCGCATCGGCCTGGCGCGGGTGATAGGTCTTGCAGACTTCTTCTGTACGGATCAGGATAGACACTATGCTCGCATCACTTCGTCAGGGTCGGTCACCGCTGCCCGCCAGGCCGGGATGACAGTGCTTGCCACGTAGGGGACAATGGTCAGGAAAGCCAGCGTGCCAAGCTGGTAGAAATCGATAAAAGGCGTCGGCCGCAGCGCCGGGAAGAGCACGGACCAACCGCGAAGGATGCCGCCCAGAAGCGGAGCACCCCAGACAAACACCATGAGGAAGGCGACCAGACAGCCGGCCAGGAACGCCAGCAGAGAAAGGGCCAGCCCCTCCCATAACTTGAGCAGCAGCACATCGCCGGTGTCCCAACCGACGGCTTTAAGGATACCGATCTCACGTCTTTCCCCGGCACTGAGCCCGGTCGCCTTGTCCCAGGCCAGGATACAGAACGCCATCAGCGCCGAGGAGAAAAGCGCCAGCATCATGCCGCCGCGCCAATCGAAGACTGCATGGTAGGTCCGCAACAGTTCACTCTGCGTGATCGGACGGGAGTCGGGCAGCGCCCGCTTGATCTTGTTGGCGATGGTGTTGATCTCGCTCGGGTTGTAAACTTCGACGGCCAGATCCGTGGCGAGAGACTCGGGCATGCCGAAGAACTGGCGCAATGGGTCTTCAGACATGACCACCAGGTCCTGGGTGAGCAGGTCCGAGGCAGAGGCAAAGACACCCGTCACGGTGAAGATCCGTCCGAGGTTGTCATAATCGATCAGGATCAGGTCGTCCTGCAACGCCACCCGGCGGCTTTCGGCGACCCCGGTGCCGATAGCGCACTCACCATCCTCGCGCGGCATGCGGCCGTCCAGCAGGCGCAATTCACTGGCCGCTGCGTCAATGCCCTGCAAGGTGTAATTCGTCCCGGTCAGCGCATCGTAATAATAGCCCCAGACCCTCGGCTTGACGCTTTTGACCCCCGGGATTCCGGCCAACCGGCCGACCTCGTCGATCGCAATCAGTTCATGCCGCCCGGCCATGGTCTTCTGCACGACCAGCTGCGGGCCGCCGGCGAGCATGGCCGTCGCTTCGGTCTTCAGCGCCTGAGTCAATAACAGCACAGACGCCAGCACCACGATCATCAGGGTGTAAACCACCAGGATTGCAAAGGTCTTGCCCGGACGCCGAAGCAGTGAAGCCAGGGCGTATTCGAGGATCTTGAGCTGACGCATCAGGGCTGTTCCTGGCGGCGGATGTTCAGGGTGGTCGCCGGACGGGGGCCTGCCGGAGCCATCAGGCTCCCCGCAGGGAAATGCTCAAAGGCAGCCGGATGGTCCTGGAACGGACTGAACAGGTCGGCCATCGAGGGATGGCGGGTGTAGCGGGCTTCTGTCCACAGCGCCAGATCGGTCAGAGACAGAACGCTGACCAGTTGTTTTCGCGCCGGCAGGTCATTGGCAAGGAAGTTTGCCGCGGCCTTTTGCGTCCAGGCGGTCAAGCCGGCCAGCACTGACAACAACAGAACGATCAGAGAGAGATAAGCGCGGCTGCGGATCATGGTTGTTCCTGAGCATCGAGCAGTTCGCGACCATCAAAACGCATCAGCTTGGTCCCGGCATGGTCGCGCAGAAACGTCTCGGCCGCTTCACGTCCCGCCACCGGCACCAGCTCCATCCCCATCGGACCCAGAACATCACTGCCGGCAACAAACAGAACCTCCCTGGCCGAAATCAGGCGGGCTGTATAGTATTCCGTGACATACAGGTTCGCCACCTGATCGCGCGTTGCACCCGGCTGATAGGTTGCAGGATCTTCGTAGAAGATGAACAGGTCTTTTGGGCCGTCAAAATAGAGATATCGCCCGTCGGTCATTTCCAGGACCGCGACCCAATGGGGATAAGGAGCAACGAACATGCCGCAGACCTCGCAGCGGGTCTTGTCGTCGGGCCCGGCAGGAGTAGCGGCGAACAGCGGCGAACAGATCAGAATGAACAAGAGCCAGAGTATGGACAGACGCATCAGAACCTCACGATTGGCAGCATATAACAAGTGGAATTCGGGAAAAGCACATGATTCACTAGCAGGCTGTCGGACCATACGGATCGAAGCGAGAATCTGGAGGCTTGAGAAAAGACTTTAGCTCGTCTGCAGATCCAAAGCTATAATTAATTAGAGCAAAAAGGAGCTGAAGTATGGGCAGATCAATCGCTTTTGCAGGCGGTTCATGGATAGTCAACAACCTCCTGAGCATGCGATACCAGGTTCTCATGTGGAGCAACAGCAAGTGAGAGGACAACACTCTGCAGACTGCTGGATTGGAAATTAAGGATGTGACAATGCAGACGTTTTAATCGAAGAGCAGAGCGAGCAGGCCTTGCTTTTGATTACCACGTGTCCATATCAATAATGCCCAGTTGCACGGCATATTTCACCATATCGACCAGGTTGCGGATACCAAGTTTCTTGCAAACATTCGTGCGATGCTTTTCGATGGTTTTGGGGCTCAGTCCAAGACTATTGGAGATTTGTTGAGTGCTGCTGCCGGCGACCAGCAAACGGAAAACCTGCTGTTCCCGTTCGCTCAGCAGGTCATAACCACTCGGCGTATCTGGGTCGTCCTGACGGTTTCTCAAATAATTTTGAAAAACCTCCTTCTTCATACCTGAACTCAAATAATATTCGCCGGCATGAACTGTCCGAATGGCATCTATCAGCTCATTGATGGGTGAACCTTTCACAACGTAACCGAGAGCCCCGGCTGACAGCGCCCGATGAACATAGGCCTCCTTTTCATGCATGGAAAAGATCAGGATCTGAGTTTTTGGTAATTCTGCTTTGAACCATGGGATGGCATCGAGTCCGCTTAGCTGAGGCAGAGAAATATCCAGGATGATCACATCCGGGGTCAGGTATTTGAGCTTTGCGAGGGCCCCGTGGGCATCCGCTGCACTGCCGATCACCTGCAATTCAGGATAATGTTCCAGCATGACTGGCAAGCCATCTTTGATGACGGGATGATCGTCGACGATAAAAATGCTTAAAGCCATGCAGATTCAGCCTCCCCTTTAATCGGGATCAAGGCACGGACAGTCGTTTTCTCTCCCGGATTTGAAGAAAGCTCGAGCGAGCCGCCTACTGCGGCAAGACGTTCTCGCATGCCCAGCAAGCCAAACCCACTCCTTTTTTCGAAAAGATCTGTTGTTTTCGGGTCCGGCATGCCATCACCATTATCACTAATTTTGAGAATGATCAGGGGATGGCAATAAGTGAGGGTTACGCTGACAAGGCTCGCATTGGCATGTTTGATGATGTTATTCAAGGCTTCCTGGCAGACCCGGTACATTGCAATCTCGATGTCTGCATGCAGACGCTGCTTAACTCCGGCAGCACTGTATGCAATCTGCAGAAGCGGGTGTTCCTTTGCCAGGCCGCTAACATACCATTTCAGCGTCTCAACCAGACCGAGATCGTCGAGCATGTCAGGTCTCAGCTCTGAGGTGAATTCCCGGATATCATGCCCCAACTGTGAGATTGTCTCCATCAAGGACTCACAGGTCTGTAAGGCAGCAATATTTTTTACGGATATTTGCCGCTGGATTCTCTCTGCCTTGCACTGCAGAGTCGTAACCATCTGGCCAAAGTGGTCATGTAATTCCAGGGCAAGTTTTCGTCGTTCTTCTTCTTCTGCCCGCAACAACTTATGGCTCAATTGATGGACTTCCTGTCGAGCTTTGATTTCTTGTTGCCAATGGGCCTTGAGAGGCCGGTAAAAGAGAAAGTAGGACGGCGACAAAAAAACACCAAGGACCAGTACGTCAACCAGCGCTTCAACCATTTTTGAAGAAAAAGAGAGCTGATGCAGTAAGAAAACATCTGTGAGCTCTGCTGCACAGATCCAGATGAAGATTATGGCCAGGAGCATGCCGGGCCGCCACCATATATGAGAATATCTCTTCTTTACACTGACGACTTTGCTAGCAGTCTCTGTGGGATATGACTCATCAAGCGTTGATTCAGTCATAATTGGCCCTCTTGCTCCATTTTTCATGTCATCTGGCCCTATATATTACAAATCTTATCATATTTAAAAAATTTGGATATTAGGTCAAGAGCATCAAAATAGGATAATCAATACCATTTAAAGGATGACGCTGCAAGATTCGCTCGGAGTGAGAGAGAAGAAATTTTTAAGCCTCGATTCTTAGACCGTGCCTTGCTGGCTGCATAGACTAGTTGCACCCAGTGCGTCATCAAAGGAGACCTTTAGGCAACCAAACGTCACCATTTACCATTGACCCCCAAAAAACCATTCAAGGGCTGTTCCTGGGACGGTCCCGAATCGGGTGTGCAGCAGGCCAAAATCCTCCCGCTTCTCCCGCGCCCGGTTCAGCAGCCGCTGGCGCGCCGAAACCGCCATGTTGGTCTTGCGAGCTGTCATGCGCTCATCGCCTCCAGGTAGGGCTTCATCACGTTCGCCACCCGGCGGAGCTTGGCGTAGCGCCAGAGGTCGTCGATCTCACAGCGCCGGGTGCTTCGACATTCCTTGAGCGACTACAGGGCGATGTCAAGACCAATCTTGTTGCGGTACTTGAAACAGTCCGCCACGGTTCTGGCCGGGCCGGTCATTTTGACAGGAACCCCATCGATCACATGCTCCTCGACCCCCTCGCTCAAGCCGTTGCCGGAGAAGACAACATTGAACCCTGATTCTTCAAGGGCCCAGAAGAGCTGGTTGGCAAAGTCGAGTGCTCTGTTGAGCCCAGACTTGGTGACAGCCAGGTCAACCAGGAGTCGCTTAGATGGTTTCAGGTATTCACTGCTATAGGATGTTCGGCCTGCTGCAAAAAGGTCCTTTGCGCCGACAATATGAGGATGGAGGCCTGAGCGTATCAGTTTGGACTTTGCTTTGTTTTTGCGTTTTCTTGTCGGTGGGCGAGGGGTAAGTCTTTTTACCGGAGCCTCTTCACCTTCACGTGTCCATGCGAGTTCGTCTCCCGGCTCTGGTTCCGGCAGGGGCGGTTGCTTCGGTGCCCTGCCTACCGCGAGCTTGGCCCAGTAGCCGCGTTCCGGTCTGGGCACATTCATTCGGGTGCAGATTCTTGCCAGGTAGCTCGACGAGACATCGTATCTCGCTGCTACTTTAAGCATCGGTTCTGACCAGACAAGCTTGTAGAGTGTTTCACGGTCGAGAGGTCTTGGAGGGGTGGAGTCGGTGGTGGTTTCGTCAGGTACGTTGTTCTGTTCTTCGGACACTATACTGTTCTCACTCTTCCTCGAAGAGCTGGCCCACTGTACTCATCGGCATAAACATTCTGGTCCTGCCGTTGTTGTCGCACAGGATCTCAAAGCCGAATTTTGTGTAAAAATCCTGGGCCGCCTGGTTGAGGCAATCGACAACCACTGCATAAGCTTTCAGGTGGGTATGGACGCTCCAGAGATGCTCTAGTGCTTTAATCAGTGTGATCTTGCCCAGACCTTGCCCCTTGATTTCTGCATGCACTGCAAGTTGGGCAATCAGGAAGACCGGAACAGGGTAGTACGGAAGTTTTTTGGCAAGTGCTGCCGGGAGTGTTTGTCTTTCAATCTGGCTCGGAGCAATCGAATAAAAGCTGCAAATGGGGTATTCACCATCAGGTAAAGGAGAGGCGGCTGGCAGCACCATTGTTCTGCTGATTCCAGCCGCCATATGCTTTGCTGCTTTGGTTTTGATGAAGTCGTTCAGCTCGTCCTCGCCGCTGTCAAACGAACTGCGTTCATGGACTTTTTTGTCAAGCTCAACGAATTCCTTTGCCCAGCTCACTTGATGCCCTGCTTTCGGGTGAAGGTCAGGGCCTCGCGCAGGGCTTTGTTGGGTTGTTTCGCGTTCTCGCAGGCGTGCATGAAGCGATCAAAGACATCGTCGCTTACAGTGATGCTTTCATGTTGTGCAATGACTCTGGAGGCATCTTCATCCATGAGGTGCACGACATACTCTGTGAGACTACGCATTCCAAGCAGGGCAGAAGCTTTCTCTGCCTTTTCCTTGATTTCCAGATCAAGTCTCAAGTCAAGACGTGCGGTCGCCATGTGAGTTCTCCTTTGTGTTTGTACGGATTGTTTCCGTACTCTTAGTTGAACTATAGATGTCTTCCAGGGGGATGTCAAGTGCTACGGATAATTTCCGTACATGTGTAGCATGTCGGATTAAGGTCTACCTCGAAACTTTATCCAGCTGTCTTTTCAAGCTTCTCGGCGAGCCACATCTTGATAATTGACTGGCGGGGAACCCAAGTCGCCGGGCTTCCTTGTTCGAGGCGCGAATCATCCACAATGGAAGATCGATGCTGAGGATGCGTTGAGCCTGCACAGGGCGACTTGCTTCGTAAAGGTCAAGATCGTCAATGACACTCTGGCTGTCAACGGATTGAGATGGACGGGATAGGGCAGCAAATACAGAAAAACCCGCTATTTCTAGCGGGCTTCCTGGTTATCTTTGGACTGCTTTGGATTGTTGAATGGTGCCGAAGGGGAGATTCTAAGCACTCAAAAAAACATAATGATTTCAGACACTTGAATTTAATAAAACGGCTTAAGTTGCGTGAAATATGTCGCAATACGCAACCTATACGCAACCAAATGTCGCAATTTGCATGAGAGGTCATCTTAGGTCATTTGAGCCTGTTTGAGATCACCTTGCGCGAGAAATTTGCGAGAAATTTTGGCGTTGATCTTCATATTGCTAAATCCAGATTCAAATTCCCAGATGAATTCCTTCGCGATGGTAACGATCCCATTTAGCCAATTCGTTAACCGATAAGGGGTTTTCTCTATAATCTTGCGGCACTATCCGCTTTCTCTGACTATGAGAAAGTGCCGGCAAGATCTTCATAAAATCTGAGTCGAACATGCGTTGTAACCCTTCTAAAGCCTCTTTTGAACGAAGGTAGACCTTAAACCGACCAGGGTCGAAATCAATGCTCAGTGACTCCATCGTGTGCAGCAGGAACAATAGGTCGACCGGCATGAACCCACCTTTTTCCTTGTAACGATCCACACAGGCGACGACGGCTTCAAACTCTGAGTTTTTCTTTCGAATAATGTCTCTCAACGGTTCGAGCATAAGGTCTTCTGAATCCTTGCGACGGACTTCCTCGAGTTTACGTTTGCGCTCTCGAAATCATGGATTGGCAGGCCGTCATCATCGAGGATGGCTATACCAGAAAACTTCAGGATACAGCTTGACCCGACAAACAACTTATTCTGGTTTTTCTGGTTCACGAATTCGAAGTTATAGCGCAAATGTGGTCGATGACAAATATCGCAATAACTCTTCCGAAGGTTCCCATCAAACATGAAGTGGTCTATGGCTCCCGGCAATTTAAGGCAGAATTTAAGGCAGAATTTAAGGCAGATCAGACTAAGTAACGAATAAATCAGCCCTATTCTTACGTTAGATTAGTCTTATTCTGACTACATGCAAGTTTAATATAGGTTGAATGCAAGGGGAATTGGTCAAAAACACTGATTCTGTTTGCTGGAAACAGTGCGGTCTTTTTTATATATAGACCAACCGGATTTTCCGCTTGATAGATATAGTCAATAATTAGCGTTCTTTTCTGAGCAGAGATTCAGAGGCAGAATTCATTCAAATAACCTTGAGTAATGATTTGTCAGTTAGATAAAATCGACTGGATTCCTAGAACCAAAAACTAACCCCGAAGACTAACTGGATATCGTCAACGTCCTCTCCTTCGGCGCGAGCAAAGTCAGCGGTATTGCCATAGAGTTTGGTCCAGTTCAAGCCTACATAGGGCGCAAACTCACGACGCAACTCGTAGCGCAAACGCACGCCGACTTCGATATCTGAAAGCCCTGACCCCGTTCCAGTATCTGAATCATTCTTGCCGTGAAAGTTCAGTTCAACCTCGGGCACTAAGACCAGCTTTTGAGTCAACATGAACTCATACTCCGCTTGTAGCCGTGCTGCGGTACGTCCAGCATCGCCAATAAACAGTGCAGTATCAACATCGAAGTAATATGGCGCTAATCCTTTTAAACCAAAGGCAAACCAGTCGCGTTCCGGAGTCGGGCGAATGTCGTGCCGCCAACCTAATTGCAAGTCCCAAAAAGGTGCCACAGCGCGACTGTAGAGCATCTGTAGTTCCATTTCTTCTGTACGGTCGTCTACATATTCGCCCTCGGTCTTGATCCAGAATTTATGTAAGTCCTTGCCGATCCAGCCTTCGGCTTCCCAAACCAGAGGGTTCTTTCCGTCCGTATCCCGGATTTCAAGTTGTTCGACGACCAGCATGGTCAGTAACGGGTCATCGTCCATTCCGCCAGCGTACGAGAATCTTGGGAGCAGAGAGATTGCTATAATCAGGACGATATATATTCTCATGATTGCCCCCCTTAACTCACAACAACTTTACGGAACATTCCCAGCATGTGATAGAGCAGATGACAATGGTAGGCCCATTCGCCCTTGGCGTCAGCGGTCACCAAATAACTGATTTGGCTGCCTGGTTGTACAATCACCGTATGTTTGCGTGGTATGTGCTGGCCATCACCTGTCTCCAGGTCGCTCCACATTCCATGCAGGTGCATCGGGTGATTCATCATCGTATCGTTGACGAAAGTAATTCGAAGCCGTTCACCATATTTGAAACGTAAGGGTTCGGCATCGGCATATTTGACGCCGTTGATCGACCACATATAACGGGCCATGTTGCCTGTTAGGTGTAACTGTATTTCACGTTCAGGATCGCGTTGATCAGGAGTCGGGTTGATATTTCGCAAATCGGCATAGGTAAGCACTCGGCGACCGTTGTTGCGCAAGCCAACACCTGGGTCATTCAGTCGACGCTGAGGGCTCTCTGCTCGTGCATCGACATGTGGGCCGAATTCCGTGGCGGAATGGATGATCTCAGCATCGCTGCCTTGACCAATCATATCCTTTTCGAACAGATCATCCATGGAATCATTGTTGCCGGACATATCGTGATTCATCTGATCCACGGTGCCCTTGCTGCCAGACATATCGTGGGCCATCTTATCCATGGAGCCTTTGCTGCCGGACATGTCGTGGCCCATACGATCCATACCTGACATATTCCTCATATCCATGCCCATATCCTGGTGGCTCAGAATCGGGTAAGAGTCCATTCCTGGAACATCAACCGTCAGGGATGGATCAGGGGTCAGAGTGCCCCGTGCGTAACCGGTGCGATCCAATGCCTGAGCAAAAAGACAATAGGCACGGTCATCTTTCGGTGCGACGATCACGTCGTAGATTTCAGCAACGCCGATGCGGAATTCGTCGACAGAGACGGGTTCGATATTCTGGCCATCAGCGGCGACCACTGTCATTGTCAGGCCGGGAATCCGGACATCAAAAAAGCTCATCGCTGAACCATTGATAATGCGTAGCCTAACTTTCTCACCGCGCTTGAACAGGCCTGTCCAGCCATCAGCCGGTGTCTGGCCGTTCATCAGGAAGGTGTAGGTATAACCTGTCACATCCGACAAATCCCGATCGCTCATACGCATCTGGTTCCACATGCTGCGATCTGCCCAGGTACGCGCTAACCCTTTCTGCTGGATGTCATGGGTCAAATCACCCACAGTGCGCTCGGCAAAATTGTAGTAACCACTGGATTTCTTGAGTTTCGCGTAGATGCTGCCTGGATCTTCATCAGACCAATCTGAGAGCATAACGACATAATCACGATCATAACTGAACGGTTCCGGTTCTCGCGATTCAACAATGATTGGTCCGTACAGCCCGGTTTGCTCCTGGAATCCTGAATGGCTGTGATACCAATAGGTCCCGCTTTGCTTTAAATCGAACTGATAACGGAAGGTTTCGCCGGGGCCGATGCCATTGAAGCTGATTTCTGGGACACCGTCCATCTCAGACGGCAGAAGAATGCCATGCCAGTGGATCGAACTCGTCTCCGCCAACTGATTGGTGACATTCAGAGTAACCTGCTCGCCTTCACGCCAACGCAGAATCGGGCCGGGAACTGAGCCATTCACAGCCGTGGCCATGCGTTCACGGCCGGTATAATTGACAGTCTGTGGGGCAATGCTCAGATTGAAGCTTTTGCCACTCAGGGTTGGTTGTCCAGCGGAGGCGCCCGTTGCTGCCAGGAGACGACTCGGAGACAATCCCAATCCGAGCAGCACTCCGCCCATCGCCACTCCCTTGACAAATTGTCGACGGGGCAAATAAATTTCGTTGGCATTAAAAAGCCATTTTTCCTGTTTCATAACGTTGTCCCCCGATAACTTGTCATTTAAACCAATGCTCTGAAGTATCCAGATTCTAAAGACTCCATCTTGAAAGAAATGTCATTTCACCTTGAACACAAATCAAATACTTCACTTGATTCACTTTCCTGAAGGTGAAAAATATGATTCACAAGATGCCAGCGGTCGATATGCGTAAGTTGTGGGCTGGCATGCCGGTTTCCCCTGAGCCATGACCAATGATCCAATATTTCTCCCTGGGGCCATACATGGCACTATGCTCCATCTCCAGAAAGTTGGCTGGAGAAGGATTCAGAGCAGCGGCGGCGGGGTCGCTCCCATTCCCTTTCTCTCCGTGGCAGACACTGCAATTCTGTGAAAACAGTTCTTTCCCCTTTTGCAAAGATCCCTCAGTTGGTACGGGGTTCGCTCCATAATCTGATATTCTTCAGGGACACTCTCTTTTACTGCCAGCATCGCCTGTGTGTGTTCGGACGGTTCCTCAGTGTGATGGTGGTGCCCCTGTCCACTTGCCAAAGCTGAAAGGCTTGTTGCCATCAACAAGAGAAGAAGAATGCAGGTGATTAAAAGATTCGATACTTGACATTACTCAGAGTGTAATCTCATTGGGTTTCCCGTTAATTTGAAGTACGTCTGTGTGTGACGCATTCAATTATAACGCAAATGCTGTGCCGTGCTGGTAACAGGCCGGATATGAATCACTTTCACATGAGAATGCCTACGAATAACATTAAGCTGTAGGATATAAGACAACGTGAGTGGTGTAATATTGTAGAGAGCTAAGACCGCTCCGTGTCTCCACAAAGGTCCTTGTCGATTAGGTCGTCGGTAGCGGGGTGAGTCGCAAAAAAATCCGCCACCACCGTTTTCTTCATTGAGTTGAAGAGACATTTTGTGGTCACCTTGCTCCTTTCCGTTGCTTTAGGGCGAATCAGTTGTGTAAGTCCCTGACTCCAGACAGGCATAGCGCACCCTATTTTTTACTTAGTTTGATAACCACGATGACGATCAGAACCACCACCAGGGTGCCGATCAGAGGCCAAATCCACATTCCGCCGTTCATCCATCCATTCATCCCTACGTCGTTCATCATGTTGTCGTACATCACAAAGCTCCTTTCGTTACGCTGGATATTCCCGCAGTTGGCCGATCCAGACACTGAGCGGTGGCAGCGTTGGCATCTTTAACCCGCTTGCCGATGAGTCCATAGCGATTAATTTCGACTCCTTATAGAGTTGATTCTCATGTCTGACACTTTTAGACTCCTGCCGTGACGTTCATGTGTGTGCTCGGGCAGGTATCATGATGCCCTTGGTCTGTTTCTTTTGCGTCTTTCTTCGATTGAGACTTGCTTTCCCAGGTCAATCCCTGGTCAATGTGTCCGTGTTGTTGTGGCTTGGTTGGAGGTTTTCTCCCGATGACTTGGTACCCTGAACGGTTCCAGACAAACCGGCAAAAATGGCCAGCGCGACGGCGCTTAAGATCAAAGCCACGCCGCCCCCTTGCAGGGCATTCAAGCGTTCTCCGAAGCCGCCCATGGCAATCAACAGTCCGGCCACCGGAACCAGAAACAAATACAACGAAAGACGGCCCACCTCCGCTCGCTGCAATAACCAGAACCAGAGCCAGGTGCTCAACGCGGTGCCGGCCAAGGCCAGGAAGAGCAAGAGACCGACAAAACCGCCTGTCCACGCGATGGTCCCCTGCGGTTCAAAAATCATCGACAAACCGAGCAGCACTACGCTTCCGGCGATGAGTTGCCAGGCCGTCAGCGACAGGAGGTCTTTACCAGGACGGAGCCTTTTGACGATCACGCTGGACACTGCCGCGCTGGCCGAAGAGCCCAGCGCCAGTATTGCGCCGAGAAAAGGATGGCCGGTTGGTGCGCTCAAGGCAGGCAGCGCCAACAGGGTTACGCCGGCCAATCCAAGCAGCAACGCCAGCGCCTTGCCCCAGCCGATTTGCTCACCGAGAAACAGTGCCGCCAGAACGATGATGATGAGCGGTTGCGTATTGCCCAAAATGGAAGCGATGCCCGCGCCGGTGTAAGCCGGGCTGGCAAACATCGCACCGAAAGTCAACGTGGTGGCCAGTAGTCCCAACGGTAAAATCCATCGAGCCAACCGCGCCTCGGGCCACAGCGGTTTTCGGCGGATGACCAGCACGAGCAAGAGCACCAACCCGCCCAGGAGCGTGCGCGCTCCTGCAAACCGCAACGGCGGTGCGAATGCCAGGCCTACATCGATCGCCGGATAACAGGCTGCCATCGGCGCGATGACCACGAACATCAGACATGCTTGTCGAAGGGGTGAAAGTGGGCGCTCCACTCCTGGCTGCGACGAGCGTTTCATCTGTTTTCGCTCCACGTCGTGGTCAGCTTGCGCCATTGCCCCCAGCGCGGGATGAACATCGGCATGCGCTTTTGGTAAGCGCGATATTCATCACCGAACTGTTCCAGCACTTTGCGCTCCTCGCTTCGTGCCAACAGGTAATAGGCGAGGACAATGATGGGGAAAAGCGCGACAGAAAAAAAGGTCGGCCAATGTACGATGCCCTCGCCGAAAAGCGCGATAAACAACCCGGTATATTGAGGGTGCCGCACCAGCGCGTAGAGGCGATCGGTGACGAGAATGTTTTCCTTGCGGGCGCGGTGAAGCTCGCGCCATCCCTCCATGAATATCCCGATGCCGGTGAACAGAAGCACGTAGCCGAGAAGCATCGAGATCATCATGCCCGTTTCACCGAAACCCAGCAGCGTGGACCAAAGATTGGCGTTGAGGTTCGTCTGATCGAGGTCGAAGAACCGGACGAGCAGATAGATGGTGAGGGGGAAGCCATACATCTCCGCATAAAGGGCAATGATGAAGGCCTGGATCACACCGGCACTTGCCCACTCCTTCCATGTTTTGGGGGCGAGATAACGGTACAGAAACCACGAGGCCACCACGATGACGATCAGGGCGACTCCCCAGGCTCCGGAATGTGCAATGTGTTCTGTCAAGGTATGATTTCTCTTCAGGTTGTCGTCATGACTTTGGTTCGTCTTCGTTGTGTCTAACCTGGCGAGGGACCTCAGCCGGAGTGTGAATGCTCCGGCTGGTCGTCGGCCGGTCGTTGCCTGAGGAAGAAGAATTCCCCGATCAGGATGACCGCCATGACAGCCACGGCCACGATTAAAACGAAAGGATCAGAAGTAATCTTTACCCAGATAAAGCCGCCAAGGATGACCATATCGAGAATGATTGCCGTGACCGGAATCACCGGGTTTGCACCCAACTCTTTTCTCAAGTGGCGCAGTACACCCCAATGAATAGCGATATCCATGACCAGATAAAAGATGATTCCCAGCGCCGCGATGCGGGTCAGATCAAAAAACGCCGTCAGCAGCAATCCCAGAACCACCGTATAGACCAGCGTATGCTTCTGGATGCTGCCGGGCATGTGACAGTGACTATGAGGAACCAGTTTCATCTCGGTCAGCATGGCCAGCAGTCTTGACACCGCAAACATGCTGGCGATGATGCCGCCGGCGGTAGCCAGCATGGCCAGAATCACCGTAAACCAGACCGCGTATTCCCCCAGTGCCGGCCTGGCGGCAGCGGCCAGCGAGTAGTTGCGTGTTGCGATGATCTCTTGCAGTGACAGGTTGCTGGCGACCGCAAAGCCCACCAGCGC
>JBPPMB010000145.1:0-3805 GCA_051305855.1 Desulfuromonadales bacterium | reverse complement strand
ATGACCCTCGACAGGTTGCAGATGGAAGCGTTTCTAACCGGCATTCCACACGTCAGGATTCTGGTCATCGGCGACCTGATGCTCGATGAATATATCTGGGGCGCGGTCGACCGGATCAGCCCGGAAGCCCCGGTGCAGATTGTCGAGGTCAAGCGCAGGGAATTACGCCTTGGCGGGGCCGGCAATGTGATCAATAACCTGCTGACCCTCAACGGCCAGGTTAATGTCGCCAGTGTTGTCGGTGATGATGACGATGGCCGCATTCTTTTGAGGCGGCTTATGGACTTTGGCATGGCAGTGCAGGGCGTCTTTGTTCAGTTGAATAAGGTCACCAGTCGTAAATCCAGGGTTTTCGCCAGCAATCAGCAGATTGTGCGGATTGATCACGAAACCCGGGAAGACATTTCCCCTGAAAATGAAGAACGCCTGATTGCTTATGTAAAATCCATGGTTGCTGATCTTGATGTGATCTACCTTTCTGACTACCAGAAAGGGGTGCTGACGGATCGTTTGTCGCGGGCAGTCATTGCCCTCGGCCGTGAGGCCGATGTGGCGGTTATGGTTGATCCCAAGGGCAATGATTTCCAAAAATACCACGGTGCCACTTTGCTGACGCCAAACCGCAAGGAAGCCCAGTCTGCTTCGGGAATAACAATTACAGACGAAGCCTCTTTGTTGAAAGCCGGCCGCAAGCTGCTTCACGATCTCGCACTTGAAGCCCTGGTCATAACGCGCAGTGAAGAAGGGATGACAGTTTTCTCGGCGGATGGCGAGACGCACCTGCCGACAGTTGCCCGGGAGGTGTACGATGTTTCAGGTGCCGGTGATACGGTCTTCTCCCTTTTTGGCCTCGGCGTAGCCCAGCAGCTGCCTTTCGCAAGTGCCGCGCGCTTTGCCAATCTTGGTGCCGGTATTGTCGTCGGCAAGGTTGGCACGTCAACCGTCAGCCCCCAGGAGATGATGGTTGCGGTCGGATTGCGGTATCCCGCTACGGATCAGAAGATCACCTCTCTGCCATTGCTGGAGAATATTCTTGCCGGCGAACGGCACCGAGGCAAAAAAATCGTATTCACCAATGGCTGTTTCGACCTCCTCCACGTTGGCCATGTCAGATATCTGCAGGAGGCTCGCCAACTTGGCGACCTGCTGATCCTTGGGCTTAACTCCGATGACTCGATTCGCCGCCTGAAAGGCCCGAACCGGCCATTGATCGGTGAGGAAGAAAGAGCCCACATCCTGGCTGCACTCAACTGCATCGACTACGTAGTGGTTTTCGACGAGGATACACCCCTAGAGCTGATTAAGGTGCTGCGGCCACAGGTCTTGGTTAAAGGCGGCGACTATACTCCTGATGAAGTGGTCGGCAAGGATCTGGTTGAGAGTTGGGGGGGACGTGTAGAGTTGGTTCAGTTAGTTGCTGGCAAGTCGACATCCCGTACCATTGATAAGATCCTTGAACAATATCGCGAAAAATGATTCGCACTACGAAGCGGGCGGGATGTCAGGTGTGCATCAGAACCTGCCGAGCAATCCACATATCCGCCGCATCTTGACTGTACCAACTGTTACGGCAAAGAGTGCAGTCACCACAGCTGCATGAATATGATAACTGCCGAAATGGTTATCGATAAACTCAAGGCCTTGGGCGTGAATAGGTTTTGATGAGACCAACTTGGGAACTCTAAATGGTGGGTACATTGGATAACACTTTTTTTTCTGCGAAAAGCGAAAGAATGCTGCAAGTAGTGCTCTTTCTTGTGTTTGCGTTCTTCTTCTTACAGCCAGTAGGTAAATCGTTTGAAGTTCCTTTTGCCATTCTGGCGCTGTTGGGAGTCATTGGCGTGGTTAGACAGCCTCGTTTGATTTTTGAGGACCAACGAATTACCACGTATGGCTGTTTGTTCCTTTCGTTTTTTGTTCCTGTTTTGCTGTCTTGTTATGGTGCGATCAACCTTAGTGAAGCGGCAAGAGTCACCGCCGGATTTATCAGAATTTTTTTCGCCGGCTTCATTGTGATCAGATACTTTAGTTCTGTTGAACGTTTCCGTCTACTCGATGCGGCATTTGCCCTGGTTCTGCTGCTCTGGTTGTTGGATGGAGTTTTTCAGGCGGTTTTCGGACATGATGTTTTTGGCGGAATTCCTCCTGAGGGTCGGTTGGGCAGCGTCTTTATTAAACACCCACTTAAGTTTGGTCTGATGGCTGCGGTCTTCTCTCCATTTTTGCTGGTTTCTGCTGCCAGACGTGGATCCCTATGGCTGTTTCTTGCCCTGCTGTTGTCCGGTGGCATTGTTTTCTGGGCTGGAAGTCGTGGTGGCTGGATAGCATTTGCACTCGTTGTTGCGGGATTGTTTGCCTACCATATTCTGGTAACAAAAAAAATCTCCTATTGGTTTGTTGCATTTATGTTGCTTTGTCTCGTCGTAACCGGTTCGGTTGGATATGTTTCTCATGCCCCGTTGCGTGCTAAGGTTGATCAGACCCTGCTGGTTTTAAAGGGGGATGAACAATCGATCAATCAAGCAATCACGTACAGGGTGCCAATATGGCGAACGGCATGGCGAATGTATGCGGAGAACCCGGTTAACGGTGTTGGCGCTCGTGGTTTCCGTTACGCTTATGAACAATATTCTTTGCAGAAGGACTTGATCGTCGAACCTCACTCGACGGCGATTGGTGCTTATCACGCCCATCAATTGTTGATGGATGTCGCTGCTGAAACAGGCAGTTTGGGTTTAACTGGTCTATTGGCTAGCGTAATCATTCTTTGCGTGGTGTGGTTTCGTGCCCCTCGGCAAAACAAGGATTGTATGCTGCCGTACGGCTTGGCTTTGTTGGCGGCTCTCTTTCCTCTGAATACTCATTTTGCGACCTATTCTTCTTCGTGGTCTGCCACCATCTTCTTACTGATGGCCTTGTTTTGTGCTGCGTCGCAAAGCAATCCTGGCCAAAGTTGTGACTGAAATGGATTTGGCTCAGAAACGGCGTACCGTGTTCCTTGACCGCGATGGTACCATCAACGTCGAAAAAAACTACCTGCACAAAATCGAGGAATTCGCATTCATCCCCGGCGCACCGCAAGCGATCAAAAGGCTGAAGGATGCCGGGTTCCTGGTGATCGTGGTCAGCAACCAGTCTGGAGTTGGCCGTGGTTACTTCGACGAGCAGGCGGTCGAGACGTTACACAAACATATTCAGGAAGAATTGCTGGCGTATGGCACCTCGATTGATGCTTTCTACTTCTGTCCCCATCATCCCGATGAAGGGGTCGGCGATTACAAGATTGCCTGTGACTGTCGGAAAGAAGCGCCAGGGATGTTGCTGCGGGCGGCTGTGGAGCACGACATTGATCTGCAGCAGTCGTTCATGGTCGGGGATAAACTGGCTGATATAGAGGCTGGGCAGCGGGCCGGCTGCCAAAGTATTCTGGTCCTGACGGGCTATGGCAAAGTTGCTCAGCGGCATCAGCAGATTGCAACGGTGGAAAAATGTCGCGATCTGGATAATGCTGCGACGTTCATACTCAGCCAACTGGCTGAAAAGTAACAATATTGCCTGGTTGACGATTGATCATGAATGGTGTTAAGTTAACCATGTTTTGAGGTGATAAACTAGGTTGATCTGTTGCAGCTTCGATCTTTACCGATCGAGGTTTTTTGTTTAAGAGGGGTTCCTATGCGGAAGATTCTCGTTACGGGCGGCTGCGGCTTTATCGGCTCGAACTTTGTGCGGCTCGTTCTTCATCAGCTCCCGGAAGCGCGCATCATCAATCTCGACAAGCTCACTTACGCCGGCAACCCCGCCA
>JBPPMB010000107.1:0-7219 GCA_051305855.1 Desulfuromonadales bacterium | reverse complement strand
GCGGAGCCGATGGTCAGCAGGGCATCGTCAATGATGAGGACTTTACTGTGGACATTGATGATTGCCGAGAGTTCCTTGCGGTCGGGATAACAGACCTTCAATCGCCGGTTTTCGTCCGCCTGGTAAAGTCTGTTGAGTATTCGCTGACGCAACGCGCCCATGGTTTCCTCTTCCAGCCAGCCCGAACATTTTTGTGGCAGAACAAGGAGGATCTCCGGGCCGTTTGACTTGCGGAGTGATGTTTCGAGGGCTGTACTGATGACATGTGATGTCAGGTACTGGTTTTCGATGTAGATCGAAGATTCAGCGCTGTCGATCGCATCGAGATAAAATGTTTCAATTTCCCGTACCTCGGGGGTGTTCTCGTATTCAGGTCTTGTCCTCAAGATCGCAACTTCTGACTGCTCAATGTCAGGCCGCAGGCTTTCAGGCCAGGGATCGTGCTCCACGCCTTGAACAACGGAAAGCTTGTCTCCTGTCACCTGTTCCCAACGGAAGCGGGCCAGCTCTGCCAGCCTTGCGGCGGCATCACCATCGACCAGCATCTGCACATCATGAAAAGGGCCATATGGTTCGCCGTTATCGTGACGTTCAGGGTGGTCGGGTGCATGCCCAGAGGTATCCCAGCGGCCACACGCCAGGTCGAATCCGCCGACAAATGCCAATCTGTCATCAATCACGACGATCTTCTGATGATGCGAGGCTCCGACCGGGTGATCATCGTCGAGTTCGAAATGGACCCGCTCATGGGTCTGCCAGCCCAAACGCAGCAGAGGCCATGCTTCACGCTCCATCGCATAGAGCATGGCAAAATCCCACTCGAGCAGGTAAATGTGCAGTTCGGGTTTTTCACGAGCCAGGCGATCGACGAACTCGCCGAAGTTCTCATGCTGTTGGCCATTGTCTCGGCGCAGGCGGATTCGGCTGTCGATATCCCAGCCGATGACATAGATGACCTCGCGGGCAGACTCACAAGCCTCGGCGACAGCCCGGAAATATTCCTCTCCATCGACCAGGAAAGCAACTCGGTTCGCTTTGGCAAGCTGCCAGCAGTTATGGCCTTTGCGAAAAAACATTCTCCCTAGACCTCGTTTGTCTCTCTTTCTGCCAAACAGGCCAGCTCTTGAGGGATGGCTGTCAAGCTTTGACCCTCATTGGGCAGGGGATAGACACATCCAAGAAGCTTTTTAATCGATAAATTTATGGCCACCAGTGTTGGATCCTCGGTGGCCGTTTCCGTCGGAACCTGATGTTCCGGGGGATAACATCAGCAGGATTCAGAGATCAGACATAGATTCGCGTTCTTTTAGCAATCGCATTTCTTCAGAAATAATAGTTTCAAGATTTGCAATTAAATGTTTAATTTCTTTTTCATTCGCAGACTCGGTAAAGCCCATGCTAATCATTATCTCACACAGATTTTTTAAACGAACAATGCTATCAACCATAGCTCCCTCTTTTTTCCCAAAAACTAATGATTATAATCGTGAATAATTTATGT
Organism: Desulfuromonadales bacterium; assembly: GCA_051305855.1. GTDB lineage: Bacteria > Desulfobacterota > Desulfuromonadia > Desulfuromonadales > BM103 > M0040. The sequence goes on along the minus strand of JBPPMB010000107.1, from coordinate 5,718 downwards.
CATTTGGAATATTTTCCATTGTCCGCCTTCATTATATCAATGACCTGATCAACTTTCAATTGACCTGCGGAACCCGTTAAGCTCGACCCTCAGGAGGCATCATTCCTGTGCAGCAGGATATTCAAACCGGCGGCAGAATCTCTCTTATGGAGCAGCTCCTGTTTCGATAGGACGCGCCCGGGTGGAACAGGAATGTTCATGCGTCCTCTTCTTCGGCTGATTCCAGAATCAGAGCCCGCCCCGAGATGATCGCGTCGATCACTTTTTTGCGGCCCGCTGCTACCAATCGCTGTACCGTGCCGCGTGAGATTCCCATCCGCGCTCCCGCTTCCTCCTGATTCAACCATTCGCCGTCACAGAGGCGTAATGCTTCAAGCTCATCATGAGGAAGCGGAACCCGCTCCAGATCCTTGAGGGGAATGCCCGCAGGCTTGTAGACGGAGCACCCCGGCGGGCGATGGGGACAGGCACAGTTTCTCGGCTTTTTCGGTCGTGGCGACATGGTCTTCTCTCGTTTGAGCGCTGCCGTGTGAACCCGGCGGCATCGAAGGTTCTCCAGGGAAGTTTGGAATCCTTTACCCTCTGGTCGACTTTCGCCTGGATGGAGTTCTCTTTCGGCGAATGTTTAGTGGCCACAACCATGGCCGTGGCCGTGGCCACCGCAGACCTGATCCGGGGACAGCTCAGGCAGCAGGTCCATACCAAGGCAAGTCAGGTTGTCAGCCAGGTTAACCCCTTGGGCCTTGTAAACCTTCAGGCCCGCTCGATTCAGGCCCATGAGAGCTCCGGCGCCGATCCCGCCCACGATAATGGCGTCTATCTCTGTTCCACCGAGCGCTTTGAGCGGACTGCATGCGCCGTGAGCATGGTGCAGGTCACGATTGACGATTTCAGTCAATTCGCTGGTTTCGGTATCGACCACGACGAACATGGGAGCGGAACCGAAGTGTCCATAAACCAGACTGTTTAATCCTTCATTGCTTTCAACAGGGATACAGAGTTTCATGATGTTTCTCCTTTGTTATGTGTATATGCACATTATTACCAGAAACATGCGGATGTCAATATAATATTTGCACATTGATTCTGTGGATATTAAAAAACCATAAGCTCAGAAAGTTATCTCCCGGTAGGGTAGCAGGGTATTTTTGCGGGGTTACAGTTCGCCCGATGAGCAAAGACTTGCTGACCATAACAAGAAAAAGCCCCACAGCCAGGAGGGGACTGTGGGGCAACGGGTTGTAGCTTTTTCTTAGGAGGAGAACATGAAGAAGTATGTCCTGTTGATGATATATTACCTTTTTGGTAAGACATGTCAAGCGAAAAAATGCAGCGTGAAAAAATGCAGCGAAAAAATGGCTTGTATGGCAAGGAATGTATATGGTACCACAATACCAATATAAGTATGGTGGTAGATGTTTAATGGCCAGGCGGATGATGATATGACAGATCAGGTCACGATACGAAACACCAGGCCTGCGGACTTTGATGCCGTGATGGAATTGGATCTGGTCGGCGCCGCGGACGAAAAACCTGCCTACTGGCGAGGAATCTTTGATCGCTACGTTACGGCCGGAAGGGCTGGCTCGATTTTTCTCGTTGCCGAAATAAGTGGAGAGGTTATCGGTTTCATTCTAGGAGAAGTGCGCGCCTGGGAGTTTGGCTCACCCCCGTGCGGCTGGGTCTTCGCTTTGAGCGTTTCGCCGGATGCCCGGGAGAGAGGGGTCGGTCAGCTCATGTTGAAAGAAATGTGCATGCGCCTGAAAAAGGCTGGAGTTACTACCGTGCGGACGATGGTCGATCGGGATAATAAACTGACCTTGTCGTTTTTCCGTAGCCAGGGATTGCGCACGGGGCGCTATATCGAACTTGAAAAGCTGATCGATGACATTTAACCCTCTCACAAACGGGACCTTTTTATGAAAATCCAGAAGGCCAGCCTGTTTGCCCTCTATGCGGTACTGGAACTGGCCAGCGATCCTGAACGTCAACTCTCGGCCACCGACATCGCTGATAAATATGGCATCTCCACGCATCACCTCGCAAAAATATTGCGTACACTGGTACGCTCAAAACTGGTGCAGGCCGTACGCGGTGCAGGGGGCGGTTATCGTTTTACCGGGATCATGAATCGAACGACACTGCTCGATGTCATTGGCTTGTTTGAGACCCTGGAGTCCGAGATTGATGCTCCAAGCCCCAAGGGCCAGGTCGCCGGTGCCGTTGTGCAGGAGCTGCAGAGCATTACCGATGAAATTGACGACCTCACCAAGGCGATTCTCGATACCATCACGCTGGAAACCGCCCTCAACAGCTCACGCCTGCGAGCAAGGCTCTCTGCGCAAGGGTGATCGTTTATTTATTCGTAACTATTCAGCACATCAGCGAGTGCCCGTGGGCTGCAGCCATTGCCCGCGTCCAACGTTGTCACTTAACTTCCCGCAGGCAGCAGCTGCAGCCCATATGCTGTGCGGTTGGGTATGGGCGCTGAATCGTTACCTTTATTCATGAATTAAGAAAATGGCAAAGAACCCCTTTGAGGTGGCCTATGCGGGACGAAACAGGAGACGGTTGTGGAAACAGCGAAAAAATGGGGAGGATCGGCGACCGCCCCTACTGGATCCTGAATCTTTCCCTTGTAATCCGTGCGCTCCACCAGGTCGGCGCGGCGGTCTTCCTGGCCGCGTACCTTCTCGATGCTGTCCCCGGTCCGCCACTGGTTTACGTGATAATTGCGCTTGTCAGCGGCGGCCTGCTGCTTGGCACAGAATGGCTGCGGCATCGCCAGATTTTCAGGGAACTCGCCGGGATGATCACCATAGCGAAACTTCTGCTCCTGGGGGCGGCGTACCATGGTTTTCTACCTCCCCCGACAACGGTGCTGCTGGCCTTCGTCGTCGCTTCGCTCGGGGCCCATGCGCCGAAGAAGGTGCGACACAGGCTGCTCTTTTAAACTGCGCCGAGAGGCACAGGTGCATACCCTGCTGACTCTTTGCAGGGTCTTGAAAGGAGATCCTTGCCCATGATGGATCAACGTTACCTCGAGTCTGCGAAGTTTATCGACAGCGATACTCCTTCGATTCAGCTCTTTGCCAGGGATTCTCTGGTGGCCGGGGACTCGCTGCTGGAACAGGCCGTCGATCTCTATTATCGAATCCGCGACGGCATAAGATATTCACCCTATATCGATTACTCCGACCCGGAAATGTATCGTGCCAGCAGTGTGCTGCACAACGGATTCGGCTTCTGCGGTTCGAAGGCCTCGCTGCTTGCCGCCTGCGGGCGGGCTCTGGGAATTCCGGCACGCGTCGGCTATGGCGATGTAAAAAACCACATGAACAGTTCGAAGCTGCGTGAGATCAATAATGGAGACATCATGCGCTGGCATGCCTTCACCGAGTTTTACCTTGAAGGACGCTGGGTCAAGGCAACTCCTGCATTCAACCTTGAACTCTGCACCAGGTTCCGGGTCAAGCCGCTTGAATTCAACGGCCGGGAGGATTCTATCTTCCACCCTTACGATGCAGATCAGCACCGCCACATGGAATACCTGGAAATGCGAGGTTCTTTTGCCGATGTCCCTCTTGATGAGATCATTGCCACATACCGCACCTACAGCCCGAAACTACTGGGAAACAACAATGCCGGTGACTTTGACGCGGAAGCCGAAATCGTTTGAGCGGTTCACCTATCAGGCCCCTCTGACCCCAGTCCCAGGAACCGGCGCGGGTTTCCTGCAAGCACTCTGGCTTCAAGCTCCTCCGGCATCTTCAGAGACATTACCAGTTCGATGTATTCAAGAACGATCTCCGGCTGGTAGAGAAGGGCGTCAGAACCGAAACAGACGCGATCCGGATAGTAACTGATAAAATCACGATAGCTCTCGGGGTTGTTGCGAATGTGTGGTGCCATGAAAGCGATATCGGTGTAGACGTTGTCATTACTGTCGAGAACCTTGCGGAACGCTTTGCGGCCGATGCCGAAATGGGGGAAGTTGATGCGCAATCGGGGAAAATCATCGAGGATGGCCTGCATCACATCGCCGTAGCGGTTGGCATCCATGTGGTACAGGACCGGCAGGCCGTTGGCTTCGGCAAATGAGAAAATCTGCCACTCGCGTTGATGATACTGCTCCAGGCTGATGCCGAAGGTCTCCGGGATACTGGAGACATTCAGGTCATTGCCGTCATCGGCCAAATAGAGCCCCTTGATGCCCCGGAAACCGAGCTCGACATAATGCTGCAGCAGGCTCGGCACGTCACCATTCAGGCAGCGCGTATCAACCATGGGAAACAGCATGCCGGCGCTCTCGCGAGTGAACAGCAGGAGATCATCGGCCTCATAGAAGAGCGGATCGCCGAGGTTGTCAAAACCCTCTGGAATGAGCTTGCCGATATCCAGAACAGCGAGCTCGGTATTCACCAATCCCATAACAGCCATGTGGCGCACGCCTGCCTTGCTCAGCCGCGCAAGGCCCGAAGAAACCAGCCCGGCCTGCTTCTGCCCGGCGAAAAAGTGGCAGTGGACGTCTATGATTTCCTGGCTGTCAGTTCGTTTCATCAGTGCCTGCCCAGGGGCTGTTCACGGTTGATTGTCTCAGCGGTTTTCCCACCTTGCCTGACGTTTTTCGAGAAAAGCTGTCAACCCCTCGACAGCATCGCGGGTTTCCATCAACTGCGCAAGGTAAAGGGCTTCCACACGTTCCAACTTGGCCAAGACCCGCTGCCGATACTCCTGGCGTGCGGCCAGGACCGCAAAACGCAGGGTGCTGGCACTGCTGGGTGCCAGATATTGATCAAAATAGGCAAGAGCTGTCGCTTCCGGATTCTCGCTGACACTGTCGACCAACCCTGTCGCCAAAGCCTCTTCAGCGTCCATGCTGCGCCCGGAGACCAGCAGGTCTTCTGCTTTGGCCTGACCGATCCGCTCGGGGAGCAGGCAGCTGGCCGCCGGGGCGAAGACCCCCAGCTTGATTTCCGGCTGGCCGAGCTTAACGTCCGGTGCGGCAAACAGCATGCTGCCGGCCGTGGCGACTTCCAAGCCTCCGCCGAGGCATTGCCCCTTGATCGCCACCAATAATGGCAGCGGGCAGTTGAGCATGCTGCGCACCAGGGTGTGCAATGCCTTGAGCATTTCAGCACATTGGCCGGGCAGATGTTCGACGACACTGGCGCCGAAACTGAAATGTGACCCTTCATGATCAAGCAGGACGGCACGCAGTTCCCTGGTTTCACGATACTCGACCAGCCCTGCGTCGAGGGCAGCAATCATGGCGGCATCGATAATGTTGGCTTTGGGCCGCGCCAGGCGCAGGCGCAGCAGGGTTCCATCGCGATCGAGCCAGACTTTCAGTGGACTCTCACTCATCTTTATGCCTCCTTGCCCGGCATCAGGCTGTCGATCAGCTCTTCGGTCCAGGGTACCCCTCTGGCCAGGCCCTGGCGCAGTTTGACGAAATCGATTTCGCGGCCGGTCTCCTTGTCGCCTTCGTTGAAGGCACGGAAACCGGTGCGGGCTTCGTTCATCATGTTGAGCGCCAGCCAGGCGCGAGAATTCTCCTTGCTGTTGTTCCAGGCCTGGAGTTTGGGCTTGCGCAGTTCCTCAAGACTTTTGGTCATGCATTCGGGGAAGGTCTCGATCAGCCTGGCGCAGAGTTCCTCGACTTTCTCGTCAAGCATGCTCAGGTCGATCCCACCGTCCTTGATCCGGTCGCGACCC
>JBPPMB010000034.1:0-2021 GCA_051305855.1 Desulfuromonadales bacterium | reverse complement strand
GTAGATTGACAACTCTTCGAGAGTCTTTACGATACCGGCACGAACCGGGTTCAGATGGATATAGCGTACAAGTTCAAGAAAGTAAGGCTCTTCCTCCACGACGATGCTCTTGAATCGATTCTGGAAGAGATGACCTTGCCTCTTGTAACGCCTGTTATAGGTCACAGCATGGCCCGTCATCAGCCGTTGCATCATAGGCGATAAGAGGTTCGCGCCGCTGCGCAAGAGGAGATGAAAATGATTTGAAAGCAATGCCCAAGCATACAGCTGAGGCCCTCCTGACTTGTTCACACCATCCATCAGACGCTTCAGGAAGGCTTCTCGGTCATCATCATCCCGAAAGATAGCCCGTCCCTCTATCCCCCGCGCCATAACGTGATGAACCAATCCCGGCATATCCAACCTCGGTTGTCTCGGCATCTTTTCTCCCCTCCAATTCTGTAATAACATTCGATAAGTCAGGTACCCCCAGCAAAGCTGGGGGATTAGTTTTTGATTTTTACAAAATCTACATCGTTCCCTCTTATAAGTCATATGGTATCGAACCAGCGACCACACCGATCCTTGGCTATTTTTTACTTGGTATGGTGACAAAGAGCAATAAAACTATCAATAAGTTACATAACTTACCAGCGTCCCCCATTCCTCTACAAAACGGCTACTAGTACTAGTACCTTTCAAAGGCCTGGTTTTTAAGAGTTTTCTTAATGAGGCTCGACAGTGGAAGCCCTGGTGGAGTCACCATCAGGCAGGTCGTGCGCTGCCGTTACGCGCCATACTGAGTTGCCAACGTCATCGGCCACCAGCAGACCACCACGCCCATCCAATGTCACTCCCACTGGCCGTCCGCGGGCGTTTCCGTTCGCGTCCACGAAGCCCGACAGCACGACCTGCATTGGGCCGGTCGGGCGTCCGTCGGTAAATGGTACAAAGACGACTTCATAGCCATTCAGTGGTCGTCGATTCCAGGAACCATGCAGGCCGACAAACGCGCCCTCACTAAGGCCGGCCACGTCACTGTGGTTGAAAGCCAGTCCCAACGGCGCCACATGCGCGCCGAGTGCGAAATCAGGCGAGACTGCGAGAGTCACCAGCTCTGGTTGTTGGGGGCTTACGCGCTCATCGATGTGCTGGCCGTAGTAGCTGTAGGGCCAGCCGTAGAAAGCGTCCCGGCGGACCGAGGTCAGGAAATCGGGTACCAGATCGCTGCCGAGTTCGTCGCGTTCGTTGACAACAGCCCACAGCGCCCCCGTGTGCGGCTCCCAGTCCAGGCCCACCGGATTGCGCAGGCCTGATGCGAATACCCGCGTAGCGCCGGTGGCAACATCGACCTCAAGTATCGCGGCGCGCATGTGCTCGACATGCATGCCGTTCTCGGCGATGTTGCTGTTGGCTCCGACGCCCACATACAGGTGGTCACCATCGGTACTGGCGAGCAGACTCTTGGTCCAGTGGTGGTTCAACTCGTCGCCTTTGCCGGGCAGGTCAACAACCTTGGCGGGTGTGGCGGTTATGGTCGTCTCACCGCTCTGATAGGGCACTTTCAATAATGCATTGGCGTTGGCCACGTACAACGTGTCGCCGACCAGCGCCATGCCGAACGGCGAATGCAAGCCCTGGAGAAACACACTGCTGAATTCGGCCTTGCCGTCGCCATCGGTATCGCGCAACAGGGTGATGCGGTTGGCGCTCGGCACCGCGGCACCGGCGCGTTTCATGACCCGTTTCCTCATCCATCCCTTGATGCCATCGATTCCGCTTTTCCCGGGTGGCGCGTTGGTCTCGGCGACCAGCACGTCACCATTTGGCAGGACGTACAACCAGCGGGGGTGGTCGAGGCCCTCGGCAAAGGCCGTCACCTCCATGTTTGTGGCTGGGGTCGGAGTGACGCCGTCTGACCACCCGACCGCTGGTGCGATCTCGACAGTGGGAATCAGCGGGGGGTTGGGCTGTGGCAATTGCGGATCAGCGCCGGTCCCGGCTTGCGCCGATAACCGTGCGTGCCCACCACAGGCTGACAA
>JBPPMB010000008.1:0-11375 GCA_051305855.1 Desulfuromonadales bacterium | reverse complement strand
ATATAACGCACCAGCTCAAGAAGATAGGCATCCTCCTCGCAAACAATCGACTTATAGCGATTCTGAAAAAGATGCCCTGCGCGTTTATGGCGGAGGTTGAAATAAATGGCATAGCCGGTCAGCAGCCGGCGCATGAAAGGCGCTAACCGGGTTTGGCGGGGGCAGAGCAGAAGATGAACATGATTCGTCATCAACGACCAGACCAGACATTCGGTGCCGGTCTGCACAAGCAATCTGGAAAGGTTGGCGAGAAATCGCCTGCGGTCGGCATCGTCGCGAAAAAGATCGCAACGATCAACACCGCGGAAGATGACGTGCTGAAGCAGGCCGGGGATATCGAGGCGAGCGGCTCTTGGCATGCGGAAACCGCAGCAAATGAAACGTGTCTAGTCAACTAATGAACAACGTCCCTGGGACCGATCGAATTCAGGCGCTTAGCAGAACGCCACAAAGGCCGGTTGCAGCCACCACCAGCCAAGGCGGCAGCTTCCATAACGTCAGCAGACCAAAGGCAGCCAGGGCGAGAACGAAATCTCCGGGCGAGAGAATCCCGCTACTCCAGACCGGATCGTAGAAGGCGGCCAGAAGTAAACCGACTACAGCCGCATTGACGCCGACCAGCGCGGCGCGAACCCGGTGGTTCTTCCTGAGCTTCTCCCAGAAGGGCAAGATGCCGACCACCAGCAGAAAAGACGGCAGAAAGATTGCGATCAGACAGAGCAGGCCGCCGATCCAGCCGTTGGGGACCACCTGCATGGCCGCACCGAGATAGGCGGAAAAGGTAAACAGCGGTCCCGGCACTGCCTGGGCGGCGCCGTATCCGGCCAAGAATAGCTCCTTACTGATCCAACCCGGATTAACCACCTCGGCCTGCAGCAGGGGTAACACCACGTGCCCGCCACCGAACACCAGCGACCCGGATCGGTAGAAGCTGTCGGCCAATGCCAGCGCCTGAGGGCCTTGGCGGGCGAAAAGCGGCAGAACCAGCAGCAAAGCGACGAAGAGACCGAGGCTGATCAATGCGCTCTTTCTGCTGAAAGTGAACAGATGGGGTTCAGTTTCATGGTTGGCCGGCCCTTCGTAGCGCAGCCAATAAAGCCCCAACAAAGCTCCACCGCAGATGGCCGCCAATTGACCGGTCACTCCCGGCCAGGCCAGAGTGAGCATGGCGGCAAGAATCGCCACGGTTCCCCGGGGCCGGTCCGGGCACAGGGTTTTGGCCATCCCCCAGATCGCCTGGGCCACCACCGCGACCGCCACCACCTTGAGACCATGCAGCCAACCGACTTCGACGACCGACGCCTGAAGGGCAGTAACAGCATAGGCAAATAGAATCAAAGCCAGGGCCGAGGGGAGCGTAAAACCGGTCCAGGCGGCCAGCCCGCCGCGCAGGTCGGCTTGAGAGAGACCGATGCCGATGCCGACCTGGCTGCTGGTCGGACCGGGTAGAAACTGGCAGAGGGCGACCAGGTCGGCGTAGCTGTCCTCCTGCAGACAGCGCCTGCGGGTGACAAACTCGTCGCGGAAATATCCCAGGTGGGCCACCGGCCCGCCGAAGGAGGTCAGTCCGAGTTTGAGGAAGGCCAGAAAAACCTGACCGGCTGACAGCTTTTGCTGGTTATTCATAAAAATTCGACTTTCACAGGGGCTTCAACAAGTCTTGAGAGCTGAATGCCATACCATCAGTATCCCTCATCAAGCTCCCGGCGCAACTCGCCAAGCTGCGTCCCGACATGGACAAGGGCTTCCCGCCCCTTGTCAGTCAGATAATAGCTGCGTGGGGCCTTCGGTCAGCGCTCAGGGTCTACTTCACTGTGCAGCCAGCCATGGCTTTCCATCCGTTTACCTGCTATAACTTCACTCAATGGCAAGGTTGCCTACCGAGGAGGTGGCATGAGCAAAAAAAGCCGGTTGTCTGGTTGGTTGTCCGTCAGCGTTTTCGCCGTATTGGTTTTCTGTTTGACGTCCAGCGGGAGTTTGGCAGCAGAAATTCCACTGCTCAAGGGCCAGACGGTTTATGTGCCGGTCTATTCCAACGTCATTGCCGGTCCAAGAGAAGTACAGGTCCATCTCTCCAACACGCTGATCATCAGAAATACCGATTTGCATAATCCGATTCAGGTGACCTTGGCAGATTACTATGATACCAAGGGCCATCTTATCAAAAGTTATTATCAGAAACCTGTCACCTTGGCTCCTCTGGAGACAGTATACATTTACCTTTCAGATCGTGATCAGGAGGGAGGAGTTGGTGCAAACTTTCTGATTCGCTGGCATGCAGCGAAAATCGTTAACAAGCCGATCATTGAATGCGTCATGGTTGGCGGCCAGGGGCGTGCCTTTGTAAGCCCTTCACAGGAGATAAAAGAAGATACAAAATAATCCCATCAGGAAAAATCTCCGGGCTACAGAATCAGACCAGAAAAACGGACATCGGGGAACACGGACAAGCGTTGTCCGGCCATATCTGAACTCATGCAGAAACAGCTTATCTCTTCAGCTTGTCACAAGCAGGTCCGTTTCCCTGATCCTCCTCGGCGTGCTGGTTGTGTTCGACCTGCATGTCGGCAGCTGTCTCTGATTTACACCGGCAATCACGGCCGGCGCCGGGTGCGGGCGTTCAGCCGCCGCGCAGCCCTCTGCGCTTCAACAGGAGTCCGGCGGCCAGGCCGGCAAAGGCGAGCAGAAACAGGATGAGCGCAGCGAATAAGGCTTTCATTTTTTTACCTCTTCCACCATCGGGAAAGCGGAACTTGTATAAACCGCTATCGAATCATTGTCATGCAGCAGAAAATAAGCTGCGATCTGATGTGTCTCGCAAAACTGGCGTCCCTTATCCTCTCCCATGACCATCAGCGCCGTGGCCAGCGCATCGGCGCGTGCGCAGGTCTTATCCAACACCGTGACCGACGCCAATTTGTGGCGGGCCGGTCGTCCAGTCGACGGGTCCAGGATATGGGTGTAACGTTGGCCGTCTTCCCGGTAAAAGTTTCGATAATTCCCCGAGGTGGCCAGTGCGGTGTCGGTAAGGGGTAAAATCGTGGCAATTTCACGCGTGCTCTCCAGCGGCTTTTCGATCGCGATCTGCCATGGAGAACCCTCACCGCGTTGGCCGGAAACCCGTAATTCCCCGCCGATTTCCACAAGATAGTTGCGGAGGCCATGCTGTTGGAGAATCTCGCCAAGGGCGTCTACGGCGTAGCCCTTGGCAATGGCCGACAGGTCGATGCGTAATTCCGGGCTCAGTTTGCGAACAGCCGCGGGGTCCCGGCGCAGCCTGATCTTTTCATAGCCGACCCGGGCAAGCCCGGCACTGACCTGCTCATCAGAGGGAATTTTATCCCCGCGTGCTGCAGCACCGAATCCCCAGAGCTCGACCAGCGGCCCGATGCTGACATCAAAAGCACCAGCGGTCAGGTGACTGATCTCCAGGGAGAGCTCAATGACCCGTGCTGTCTCGTCTGAGATGGTAAACCAGTCGGTGCCGGTATGGTTGTTGAAACGCGAGAGCTCTGAGTCAGGGGCATAGGTGGACATCAGGTGATTGATCAGGTCGAGGCGTTTTTGCAGCTGCTGCCTGAGCGCCGCGGCTTCTATCCCGTCTTGACCGGGGAGCACGGCGATCGACCAGGTCGTCCCCATGGTCTGCCCGGAGAGGTGAATCGTTTTATTGACTTTGTCCTGCTCGCAGCACGCGGGCAGGATCAGCAGAAAAATTCCGCATATCAGGAGAGAAAACAGGCGCAGCATGCTAAAGGTCGGCCAGCCCCTGAGCGTGGCGGATCATGCGCTTCATCGCTTTTTCTTCCTGAGTTTTCAAGGTCAGGATGAGATGGCTTGTCTCCTTGTCTGAGCAGTGCTCAGACAGGTAGGCAAAATAGCTCACCAGGTTTTTCTTGTATTCAACCGCGGCCTTGACCAGTTGATCGAGATCTGTTCTTGCCGCATCGCCAAGGATGTCCGCCCTGGCTTCCGGGAAATTGATCTCCAACCCCTTGAACCAGTGGTCAAGAACATGATGTCTGGCGCCATGGCAGAATTCGCCCAACGCCAGCGCCCGGTGCAGTTCATGATCAATCAGGTAGTCGAGCATCAGCCGGACGCGCGGCGAGACCTCGCCATCCGCCAGGTCCTGGAAGTGGCTGCTGACTTTGCGGTGATAATTCGGGGCGAGCTGCTGTAAAACGGTTCGCATCTGCTCATAGCGCATGGTTCGCTCCTGCGGCTGGTTAGATCCCGAAATCATCAAACAGGATATTTTCCTGTTCCACGCCCAGGTTATAGAGCATCTCGGTGGCCGCCTTGTTCATCATCGGCGGGCCGCACATGTAATATTCGCAGTCTTCCGGTGCCGGATGACTGGCGAGGTAGTTGTCGTAGAGATATTGGTGGACAAACCCTTTGGCGCCGGTCCAGTTGTCATCCGGCAGGGGGTCGGACAAGACCAGGTGCCAGGTGAAATTGTCATGTTTTTCTGCCAGTTCGTCGAACTCCTCGACGTAAAAGGCTTCACTCAGGCTGCGGGCGCCGTACCAGAAGGAGATTTTCCGCTGCGAATGGAGCCGCTTGAGCTGATCGAAGATGTGTGAACGCATCGGCGCCATGCCGGCGCCCCCGCCGATGAATACCATTTCGGTGTCGGTCTCCTTGGCAAAGAATTCGCCGTAGGGGCCTGAGACGCTGATCTTGTCGCCCGGTTCCAGGGTGAAGAGAAACGTTGACATCTGCCCGGGTGGCGCATCGGGCACCGCAGGCGGCGGTGGACAAACGCGCACATTGAGCATGACGATCCCCTTCTCCTCGGGATAGTTGGCCATCGAATAGGCGCGCATGATCGGCTCCTTGACTTCGGAGCGGTACTGCCAGAGGTTGTACTTGTCCCAGTCGCCCCGGAAGCGCTCGGCGATCTCCATGCTCTTGTATTCGGCCACGTGCGGCGGCGCGTCGATCTGGATGTAACCACCCGCCCGGAAATCCAGATCTGCACCTTCCGGCAGTTCCAGGACCAGCTCCTTGATAAAGGTTGAGCGGCTCTCGTTGGAACGCACGCGGCATTCCCACTTGCTGATGGAGAAAATCTCGGCCGGCAGTTCGAGTTCCATATCCTGCTTGACGTTGACCTGGCAGGAGAGTCGATACCCCTCCTTCGCTTCGCGTTTGTTGATGTGGGCAGTTTCGGTCGGCAGGATGTCGCCGCCACCCGCTGTGATCCTGACCCGGCACTGGGCGCAGGTCCCGCCGCCACCGCAGGCCGAGGGGATGAAAATGTCATGCTCACCGAGGACGCCGAGAAGCTTGCCGCCGGGCTCAACCTTCAGGCTTTTGTCCGGGTCTTTATTGATATTGAGCAGAATTTCGCCGGACGGAATCAGCCAGGACCTGGTGATCAGGATAAGGACGACCAGCACCATGACGATGCTGGTGAACAACAATACGCCTAAACCTATTTCAGTCATAGTTTCTACCGTCTATCGACTTACAGCTGAATACCGGAAAAGGCCATGAAGGCCATGGCCATCAGGCCGACAATCATGAAGGTGATCCCCAGCCCGCGCAGGCCGGCGGGGACGTCGGCATATTTCATCTTCTCGCGGATGCCGGCCAGGGCGACGATCGCCAGGGCCCAGCCGGCGCCGCTGCCAAAACCGAAGACCACGCTTTCGGTGAAGGTGTAGTCGCGCTCAACCATGAACAGGGAACCGCCGAGAATGGCGCAGTTGACGGTGATCAGCGGCAGGAAGATGCCGAGCGCGTTGTACAGGGCCGGGAAATAGCGGTCCAGCACCATTTCGAGGATCTGCACGATTGCGGCGATCACGCCGATGTAGCAGATCAGGCCGATGAAGGTGAGATCGGTATCGCCCATGCCGAGCCAGGCGAGCGCGCCGCCTTTGAGCAGGAACTGGTAGATCAGGTTGTTGGCCGGGACGGTAATGGTCTGCACCACAACCACGGCAATGCCCAGGCCCATGGCGGTGTCCACTTTTTTCGAAACCGCGAGGAAGGTGCACATGCCAAGGAAAAAGGCCAACGCCATGTTCTCGATGAAAATCGAGCGGATCAGGAGGCTGAGATAATGCTCCAGCATCTAGTTCTCCTTCTCCACCTGGTCGGTCTTCCAGGTGCGCAGGGCCCAGATCAGCAGTCCGATGATAAAGAAGGCGCTTGGCGGCAGCAGCATCAGACCATTGGGCAGATACCAGCCCCCTTCGTTGGTGGTCGACAGGATGGTGAAGCCGAGCAATTTGCCGGCACCGAGCAACTCACGGCAGATGGCCACCAGGATCAGCACCAGGCTGTAGCCGAGGCCGTTGCCGATGCCATCGATGAAACTCAAGGCCGGCGGGTTCTTCATGGCGAAGGCTTCGGCGCGGCCAAGCACGATGCAGTTGGTGATGATCAGGCCGACGAACACCGAGAGCTGCTTGCTGACACCGAAAGCATAGGCCTTGAGGAACTGGTCGACGATGATGACCAGTGTGGCGATGATCGTCATCTGTACGATGATGCGAATATTGCCAGGAATCTGGCTGCGGATCAGGCTGACCGAAAAATTGGAACCGGCAATCACGAACGTGACGGCCAGGGCCATGACCAGCACGGTCTCAAGTTTCGACGTAACGGCGAGCGCAGAACAGATGCCGAGAATCTGCAGGCCGATCGGGTTTTTGTTGAAGAGAGGGTCCAGCAAAACATCCTTGGCCTTGCTCATTGTTTTACTCCCTCCTTGCTCAGATTTTCCAGAAAAGGTTTGTAGCCGTTGTCGCCCATCCAGTACTTGAGCAGATTGCCGACGCCGCGAGCCGTCAGGGTCGCACCGGCCAGGCCGTCCACCTGGTAGACGGCGGTATCGGAATTCTTGTCAACCGTCCCCTTGAGGACTTCGATGCGGGTGCTGCCGGCGTCATCGTAGATTCTCTTGCCAGGCCATTGGGCTTTCCAGGCCGGGTTGTCAACTTCGCCGCCGAGGCCGGGGGTTTCGCCGTGTTCGTAAAAAGCGAAACCGCTGACCGTTGACAAGTCGGCATTCAGGGAGACAAAGCCGTACATCGTCGACCACAGCCCCTTGCCGTGCACCGGCAGAATCAGCTGTTGCAGTTTGTCATCAGCCATGAGCAGATACACATCCTTGTAGCGGGACCGGATCTTGATGGCCGCAAGGTCCAGAGACGGCGGGATCCTGTAGCCGGTCTTCGGGTCACGCGCTGCTTGACGGCTGTTGAAGGTGGCGACATCGAAGATGCTGGTGAACTCACCCGTCTCCAGGTCGACGATACGGGGCAGAATGTTACTGAACTGTTCCTCGACCGGGACATCTTCCTGGTAGATCCCCGCCGCCTGAAGGATGTTCTTTCTTTTCTCCTCCACCTTGTTGCGCTCCTGGCGGCTGCTCAACCCAACGGCCGCCGCCGAAACCAGAATGGAGCAGATCACGCAGAGGACAAAAGCAACGCTCAGGACCTTTGCAATACTATCCCTGGACATGCCGCAACCTCCGCTTGATATGCGCCTTGAGCACCAGCTGATCGATCAACGGGGCGAACACGTTGCCGAACAGGATGGCGAGCATCATCCCCTCCGGGAACGCCGGGTTGACAACCCGGATCAGGATGCACATGGCCCCGATCAGGAATCCGTAGAGCCACTGTCCTTCAGGCGTCATCGCTCCGGAAACCGGGTCGGTCGCCATGAACACCAGACCGAAGGCAAAGCCGCCGAGGACCAGGTGCCAGTGGGGGCCGAGCTCGAACATCGGGTTGGTGCTGCTGCCGGCCAGCACAAACAACGTCGACAAGACGGTGGCGCCGGCCAGGCCGGAGAGCATGATGCGCCAGGAGCCGATGCCGGAAAGCACCAGGACGCCAGCACCAAAGAGGCAGGCAAGGGTCGACGTTTCCCCCATAGAACCCGGGATCGCGCCGATAAAGGCATCAAACCAGCTGCTTACGGCCGTGACCGCCTGAACGCCTCCTTCAGCGGCGCGGCTCAGCGCCGTGGCGCCGGTCACGCCGTCAACGGCAGTCCAGACACTGTTGCCGGAAATCTGGGCCGGGTAGGCGAAGAACAGGAAAGCGCGTCCGGTCAACGCCGGGTTGAGAAAGTTTTTGCCGGTGCCGCCGAAAATCTCCTTGCCGATAACGACACCGAAGCTGATCCCCAGGGCCACCTGCCAGAGTGGCAGAGTCGGCGGGCAAATCAGCGGGAACAGCGAACCGGTCACCAGAAAGCCCTCGTTCAACTCGTGGCCGCGGATACTGCTGAACAGGGCTTCCCACAAACCGCCGACAATGTTGGTCACCAGGTAGATGGGGATGAACCATGCAGCTCCGAGCAGCAGGTTGTCAAGCATCCGATCGGGGCTGGCGGAGTAACCGAGGGCATCGATCAAGGCGCCGCGCCAGCCCTCGACGCTGCCGCCGGTGAGCAGCATGGCGCTGTTGGCCTGGTAGCCGGTATTCCACATGGCCATGAAAAAGCACGGGAGCAGGGCGAACACCACAGTGATCATCACGCGCTTCAGATCCATTGCATCCCTGACGTGCGGAGCGCTGAGGGTAACCTCCCCGGGGGTGTACAAAAAGCTGTCAGCCGCCTCGTAGAGCGGGTAGAGCCGCTCAAGTTTTCCACCTTGCACAAAGTGGGGGCGAAGCTTGTCGAGCAGATTACGCAGCGCTTTCATTAGCCCTCTTCCTCGATTTTCCGCAAGGTTTGCCGTAAATGATGTCCGTAATCCATCTTTCCTGAGCAGACAAAACTGCACAGGGCCAGATCCTCTTCATCCAGTTCCAGGCAGCCAAGATTCTGCGCCAGGTCCGTATCCAGAGTCAGCAGCGAACGGAGCAGCCAGGTCGCCTTGATATGAAGGGGCATGACCTTTTCAAAAGCGCCGGTCGGAACCATGGCACGTACGCTGCCGTGCGTACTGGTTGTCATCGCCTGGAGACGACGCGGTAGCAGGGACGAGGCAAAAACATGCTTGACCGAAAATTTATTAAAACCAGGCATGCTCCAGCCCAAAAAATCACGTTGCCGGTTTTCCTCGAGGACGGAAACCTGGTTGTGATAGCGGCCGAGGTAATCGCTGGTCTGTGCAGCGCTGTGACCATGCAGCACTGATCCAGAAATGACCCTGTTCTCGCCGGCGCGCAATTGATCGGAGACGAGTTCAGACAAACAGGCGCCAACGCGGGTGCGGAGCAAGCGCGGGTCTTTTACTGCCGGGCCGCAGAGTGCAACGACTCGTTCGGTGAGAATTCTGCCGGTGAGAAACAGGTGGCCGATGGCAATCACGTCCTGGTAGCCGATGTGCCAGACCGAGCGCTGTTGATCAACGCGTTCGAGGAAATGGATATGGGTGCCAACCAGGCCGGCCGGATGACAGCCGGAAAATTCACTCACGGTAATCCTCTCAGGAGCCTCAATCCACGCATCCGGTTTTTTGCAAAGGTAGACTTTTCCTTCAGTCAGGTGGCGGATGACCTTCAAGCCGGCAGTGAACTCTGTCGTTTTCTCGGCAATCACAACCTGCGGATCCGCCGCCAACGGATTGGTGTCGATCGCGGTGACAAACAGCGCTGCGGGGCAGGTTCCCGGTGCCGGTATCTTACTGTAAGGACGGGTGCGGAACGAGGTCCACAAGCCCGAGTTGATCAACCGCTGTTCAACGTCTTCAGTGGTAAGCTGATCGAGTTGATCGGATGCTGTGGCCGGAAAAGTTTCTTCTGCACTCCCGGAAATCTCGATAACCAGAGAAAGAAATACGCGTCGTTCGCCCCGGTTGATGGCAACGACCGTACCCGGTGCCGGTGAAGTATAGAGGACCTTGGGGTTCTTTTTGTCGGAGAAGAGAGGCTGGCCAAGGCTGACCTGCTCCCCCTCGGCAACCAGAAGGGTCGGCTTCATGTCCTGGTAATCACCGCCAATAAGGGCAACGTGCGAAACTGGCGGGCCAGCCTCGACATGCATTTTGGGTGCACCGCTAATGGGCAGATCGAGCCCTTTTTTAATCTGAATCATGGCCGATCCTTTAGGCTCATTGACAAGAACCATGTTATCGGGAGTTCTGCAATCGGTCGGGCTGGGGGTGAGGCCCGGTATGCTTTACATGCGTTCGCTGACGATCAGGGCACACCTTTGATATATTTCTTGAGCTGCTTGATGACGAAATCCTTATCGTCAAGCGAGGCCTTGACCAGGTCGCCGATCGACGCCAGTCCGACCAGTTGGTCATTCTCCATAACCGGAAGGTGCCGGCGTCGGCTTTCGGTGACGATGGACATGGCTTCATCGACTGAGGTCTCGGGGGTGATGTAACATATGTCGACAGACATGACCTGGCGGATGGCGGACTTCTGGGAACAGCGCCCTTCGAGATCAACCTTGCGGGCATGGTCACGCTCGGTAAACATGCCGACCACCTGTCCCTCTTCCAGAACGACCAGCGCGCCGACGCCCTTCTCCGCCATCAGCTTCAGGGCATCATAGACCTTGGCATCCGGTCCGATACTCCAGACGTCACTTCCCTTGAGTTTCAAGATCTGGGCAATAAATTTGGCCATAGCCTTCCCCTGTTGAACAACATGGATTTGTCAATAAGCTTAGCAAAAAAAGTGTATGAACAAAAGAGGATGTCACGTCGAAAATCATAATTCCGCGGCTTTAAGCGTATCATCTTTATTGCTGCGTGTAAAAGCTCTGGGTGGTTGCCGGACACTGCGAGCCGAAGTGTAATCTGCGACAAATCGGCTGAACATGACGCCGGGCGATTGTTTGCCCGTCAAGCTTCCGGGCCTGGGCAACTCTGCAGGTTGCTAAGACAGCAGGAGACGCAGAGCGAAGATCAGCACCGTGACAATGACAAAGCGCTTAATCCATTCATGGCCTTTTTTTACCGCCACGTGCGAGGCGACCCAACCGCCGCTGGCATTGCCGACGGCCAGAACCAGACCAAGCAGCCAGTCGACCTGGCCATGCCAGACAAAGACCGCCAGCGCAGGAATGGTGAAGGCCAACACGACGAAGATCTTGATGGCGTTGGTGCGCACCATATCGAACCCTGCCAGCAGCATCACCGGGATAATCAGGAAGCCGACGCCGGCCTGCACGTAGCCGCCGTAGTTGCCGATCAGGAAAAACGCACCGAGCAGAGCGGCCAGGCGCAGCGGCGTGTAGGCAACTTCGCGGCCCCGCAAGCGCTTGGCCGGGTCGAGCACAGAGATGATCAGCACACCGATCATAATAACTGCGAGCAATCGCTGGAACAGCTGGTCGTCAATGTCAATGGCCAGTTGCGCGCCGAGGTAGCTGCCGAGCAGGGACGGCGCGGTACAGATCAACGCCAGACGCATCGGCAGGACACCGTGGCGACGAAACGA
>JBPPMB010000007.1:0-2413 GCA_051305855.1 Desulfuromonadales bacterium | reverse complement strand
TTCCATCTGACCATCATCGCCATCAAGGATGTTCTGACCGATCAGTTTATCCCGGCCCCGCCGCCCACCTACACGATCAAGGACAGCGACATCCTGATCATTCTGGGGAAAACAGACGATATCGACAAGGCACTGGAAGCCCGCAAGTAGAAGATTGAGAGGTGTCCGTTTGAAATCTTTATTATTGCTCATTGTCACCGCGCTGGTCTTCAGTGGTTGCTCACAAAGAGAACAGAGCCAGCCTGAGTCCCCAGAGAGTAAACGATTCAAGTCCTTGGAGAAAATTGAGTTTCTCGGCAATAAAGCCCAGGAGGTTGTGGACAGCGAGACGGGGATCAAATACCTCTATATATGTGAGGGGGGCTCAAATGGTGGTCCAGCAATCACCCGTCTTTGGGAGCCGCTCGGGAGTCAGTGTTGCGACCCGTCGGGGCGAGCTGCTGACAAGGAATCATCCTGCATTGTTGAGGCTAATTGACTAATAAACAACGTCCCATGGTTCCTCGATGCATGGTTCCTCGATGCGCTAATCGGTTTTCTTCAGCACCTGGAACACGGGTGTCGGGACAGGTCCGAAGTTGCTTAAAATTATGAGAAATACGCACTTGCAGCAATATGGAGGAGCCTTTTCCCAGAGCTATTATCACAAACCTGAGCAGCTATGCACTCACCCTTCTTTGATACCGAGCTTGCGCAGGATGGTGATCATCGGGCACCAGTTGCTGAACGCGCTCTGCAACAGGTTCAGGCCGACAAAGGCCGTGAAATACAGCCAGTAGGGAGAATGAAAATGGGCGAGGGTTACGCTGAGCACCACGAAAAAGCCTGCGATCATACGCAGATAACGATTGACGGTCATGATAAAAATCTCCTTGTCTAAGCTTTGTTCCTGGTTGTAAGGCTGCCAGCCATGCAGGATAGGCGTGACAGTTAGCACTATGAAAAGAGGCCTACTGGCAATGGTTAAATGCAGGCAGGTTTATGCTGCCTTAGCTTTTGTCCCGGGTTTTTTGAGCATGTAATAGAGCACCGGTACGGCCATGCGGCTGACCAGCAACGAAGCGATTTCGCCAAACATCAGGGAAATGGCCAAGCCCTGGAAGATCGGGTCGGCGAGGATCACCGAGGCTCCGACCACCACGGCCAGCGCAGTCAGCAGCATCGGTCGGAAGCGAATGGCTCCGGCTTCTACCACAGCTTCAGCCAGCGGCAGACCGTGCCTGATGCGCAACTCGATAAAATCGACCAGAATGATTGAGTTACGCACTACGATTCCGGCGCCGGCCATGAAGCCGATCATCGAGGTTGCCGTAAAAAAAGCGCCGAGGGCCCAGTGCGCCGGCAGGATGCCGATCAGAGAAAAGGGGATCGCGGCCATGACGACCAGTGGCGTGAAATAGTCTTTAAACCAACCGACCATTAACATGTAGATCAGGATCATCACTGCACAAAAGGCCAGTCCGAGATCGCGAAACACCTCAAGGGTGATATGCCACTCGCCATCCCACTTGATCGATGGTTGCATCGTGTCGAATGGCTGATTGAGATTGAAGATCTCAATGGCTTCACCGTCGCCTCCAAATTCATCGGCATTGAGTTCCGCCAGCTGACGATTCATATCAAAAATTGCGTAAACCGGGCTTTCGACCGCGCCGGCGACATCTCCGGTGACGTAGATCACCGGTTTCAGGTTTTTGCGATAGATCGGCTGTTCGACCACTTGCTCGGTAACCGTGACCAGCTCACGCAACGGCACCAAAGCAGCTTGCGCATCGATTGTTGAACGCAGGGAAATATTGAGCAGACTGTCGATTCTGGCCCGTTGGCTTGCTGGCAGCTGCAGGATGATATTGATTTCTTCCTTGTCTGCCGGCTGGTGGAACAGGTCGATCGCCAGCCCCTGAGCCGCCATTTGCACGGTGCGGGTAATCACCCCAGCACTGAGGCCATTCAGCGCGGCTTTCTCCTTGTCGACCTGGAGGACCATGCGTGAACGTTCCGTTTCGCGATACCAGTCAACATCGACCACTCCGGCCGTGGAGTTAAAGATCTCCTTGACCCGTTTTGCCAGCTTGACCCGCTGCTCGTCACTGCTGCCATAGACTTCCGCCACCAGAGTCGCCAGAACCGGTGGTCCGGGCGGGACTTCCGCGATGGCCACGGCGGCCCCGTATTTTGCCGCGATTTTACTGATCTCTGGCCGCATGCGTACTGCGATATCATGGCTCTGCAATGAACGCTGGTCTTTGGACAGCAGATTGACCTGGATATCCGCCACCGCTGGCCCGCTGCGCATGAAATAATGGCGGACCAGGCCGTTGAAGTTGTAGGGTGACGCCGTGCCCACATAGATCTGGTAATCGGTTGTCGCCGGATCTTCGCGCACCACGGCAGCCATCTCGAGCGCTACGCG
>JBPPMB010000255.1:0-5071 GCA_051305855.1 Desulfuromonadales bacterium | reverse complement strand
AATGGGACGCAGATAAACGCTGAAGAAGCGGATCAACCAAAGGCATAAAGATTATAACCCCAGATGTTAGGTTTTGCCTGATCAGCGTTCATCATGAAAATTGCCTCGAGGCACCTACTGTTGGCAGCGTCCTATTGAGGTTTTGAGATTTAACAGTTCAACGATTCAACGATTCAACGATTCAACAGTTTTTTTGCGTGGAACCTATCAGATTTTATCAGACCTTATCCGCGGCTAAATAATAGGTTTGGTTTGGCTTGATCAGCGTTCATCAGATGTGATCAGCGTCCCATTAAGGTTTTGAGATTTAACAGTTCAACGATTCCACCAGCCCCTGCGGTCCCTCCTTGCTATTCACAAACCCATTCTGATACTATAACTTGCACTTGATACAGTACCTGAAAATGTACAAAAGGAGTGTTGCATGAATTCAATCCCGGCACAGGAAATCAAGCGACGCGGCCTGGCTGCCGTGGACGACCTGCTCGACCAGGGGGATGTCCATGTGATCCGCAATAACAAGCCGCAGTACGTTGTTCTCACCGAAGAGCGTTACCAGGCATTGGTCGCTGAGGCGCATGAGGCCTATCTGGGGCGTGTGCGCGCTTCGCTGGCGGATATGAAGGAGGGGCGGGTGAAAAAGTTTGCCACGGCCGACGATCTGCTGCGGGCTCTGGACGCGGAGGAGTAGTGTGTATTTGGTCGTCGCCACAGAGCAGTTTCTTCGCCAGGCCAGAAAGTTCTTTCGCAAACATCCCGATCTGAAACCCAGATTCGCCAGGGTTGTCCGGGATCTGCAGAACGATCCCTTTACCCCGCAGCTCGCTCTCCACCCCCTTTCCGGCAAACTCGCAGGCCTTCACGCCGTCAGTCTCACCTACAGCTTCAGAATCACCTTGACCCTGCTCGTTACGGAACATGAGATCGTTTTGCTTGATAT
This sequence comes from Desulfuromonadales bacterium, assembly GCA_051305855.1. Lineage (GTDB taxonomy): Bacteria > Desulfobacterota > Desulfuromonadia > Desulfuromonadales > BM103 > M0040. Next base: position 4,131 of record JBPPMB010000255.1, on the reverse strand, counting down.
CGGCAGTCACGATGAAGTCTACCGGTAGGGCAGGGGCAGGTTTTTGCCGTTAATCTTTAAAATCAAATGATAATCAAACCTTGACCAAGCTAAAGGCTTAATTGGACGCTGCCAACAGTAGGTGCCCCGAGGCATGCGTCCCAATAAGTTTTTTGATCTTAAAGGCAAAGGCAAGGTCAAAGGCAATAGGACGCTGATTAACGCTGAAAAGACGGATCAACCAAAGGTATAAAGGTTCTAACCCCAGATGTTAGGTTTGGCTTGATCAGCGTTCATCAGATGTGATCAGCGTCCCATTGAGGTTTTGAGATTTAACAGTTCAACGATTCAACGATTCAACGATTCAACAGTTTTTTTCCCTGGAACCTATCAGATGTTATCAGACCTTATCCGCGGCTAAATAAAAGGTTTTGGTTTGGAGCGCCTTGTCAACATCAAAGATTTGACCCCCTGATTGTGGAGAATCGCTTTACGCTTTAAAAGCCTGGAACCACTGAGCCACTGCCAGAAGTAGGCGCCTCCTGGCGAGATCACTGAGAAAACCGATAAAACCGTTAAAGCTTTGGGTTTAAAACCATAAGGATTTTGCCTTTCTTTCTTGCCTTTCAGTGGCCTCAGTGTGGTGAATAGCTTTTGACCCTACAGATTTTCATAGATCTTGATCGCGGCTAAATAAAAGGTTTTGGTTTGGCTTGATCAGCGTGCATCAGATTTGATCAGCGTCCCATTAATGTTTTGAGATTCAACGATTCAACTGTCTTTTGAGCGTTCGACCCTGCTTTTCGTAATGGACATTGTACTACCAAATTGGCATAATATGCCAATCAATAGCACTAGGAGATAAACCATGCCGACTCGCAATGTAGTTTTGACCGACCATCAATCTTCCTTCCTGGAGAAGCTCGTATCCTCGGGTCGCTATCAGAATGCTAGCGAAGTGCTGCGTGAGGGGTTGCGACTCGTTGAGCAGCGCGAGAAAGAGGACGCTTTGCGGTTGGACGCTTTGCGTAACGCCGTACAGACCGGCGTTGCCGATATCGAGGCCGGGCGCTTGAACGCCTTAGAATCGCCAGTGACCCTCAGCGCGCATCTCAAAGCCTTGTCAAGCAAAGCGACCAGTGACAGCATGGATCCGGAACAGCACCTTCCGTCATCAGGTCAATGAGGCTGGTAATAGCGCATCACGGAGCTTTTTGATCTTAAAGGCAAATGCAAGGTCAAAGGCAAGGTCAAAGGCAATAGGACGCTGATTAACGCTGAAAAGGCGGATCAAGCAAAAGCTTTAAGGTTGTAACCTTAGATATATGGTTTGGCTTAATCAGCGTTCATCATGAAAATTGCTTCGGGGCACCTACTGTTGGCTGCGTCCCATTAAGGTTTTTGGGATTTAATAGTTCAACGATTCAACGATTCAACAGGTTTTTTGCCTGGAACCTATCAGATGTTATCAGACCTTATCCGCGGCTAAATAAAAGGTTTTGGTATTGCTTGATCAGCGTTCATCATGAAAATCAGCGTCCCAATTAGAACTGATTCCCAGCTGACTTTATGCTCCAGTTGACTGCAGACGAGAAGGACGAGGTGGTCACAAATTGTGACCACCTGAAAAAACTCAAATATTCCGCTGTGTTGCCTTTGGCCTTTACGGAGCATGGGACCATCATGGCAGCCAATCTGCTAAATTCGCAACGTGCAGTTGATGTCAGTGTCCTTGTCGTGCGAGCGTTTGTCCGTCTCCGTCAATTGATATCAACTCACCGGGATCTGGCGCGTAAACTCGATGAGTTGGAGCGCAAAACCGGAGGCCACGATCGGGCTATTGCAAGCATAGTGGAGGCGATCCGGCAGCTGATGGCTGCTCCACCGGAAGTGCCGAGAAAGCCCATCGGGTTTAGAAACAATGGCGGTCGACACTCCCTGGGGGTTTGCTTTAAGCGATTCAACGATTCAACAGGTTTTTTGCCTGGAACCTATCAGATGTTATCAGACCTTAGCCGCGGCTAAATAAAAGGTTTTGGTGTTGCCTGATCAGCGTTCATCATGAAAATTGCCTCGGGGCACCTACTGTTGGCTGCGTCCCATTAAGCTTTTTGATATTTAAGGCAAGGTCAAAGGCAATAGGACGCTGCCAGAAGTAGGTGCCTTGAGGCAATCAAATCTGAAAAGGCGGATCAACCAAAGGCATAAAGGTTTTAACCCCAGATGTTAGGTTTGGCTTGATCAGCGTTCAACAGATGTGATCAGCGTCCTATTGAGGTTTTGAGATTCAACAGTTCAACGATTCAACTGTTTTTGGCCTTAAGCGATTCAACGATTCAATAGTCAAACCTGAAGGCAATTGTCAAAGATAAGCGCAATTAACAGGGATAAAGGGGATGCAGGGGATATAAAGCAAGGACAAGTCTTTGCTGGTTAAAACACAAAAACCCCGAGCTTTTGACTTAGATTGATGATTTGATTTCATCCCCTTGATCCCCTTCATCCCTGTGAATAATGCTTTTCGTTGTGTTACGGAAGTGCATCAGGGGTATCAGGTGCGGGAAGATTTAAATAGGTATTACGTCACCCGATTCCTAAGGGAATAAAAAAAATGAACAAATCAGACTTATTGAACAAGCTGGCTGAGTTTAAAAAAATCAACGGCGAAAAGTATGGCATTCTCTCCATCGGCATTTTTGGCTCATTTGCAAGAGATCAGGCTTCAGATATGAGTGATGCTGATATCGTCGTAAAAACAAAAACCCCCGACCCTTTCACTGTTGTTCATATAAAAGAAGATTTGGAGAGGGAGCTGAGGATACCTGTCGACATCGTCCGCTTCCGTGAGACAATGAATCCTTTTTTAAAAAAGAGGATTGAAAAAGAGGCGATCTATGTACGATAAAGAGATGCTTCTGGAGGTCTTGAAGCAGACCGCTGACGCGATAGAACGGGTCAATAAACGATTTGAATCTGTCGATTCCGTTGAGTTTTTCACCGGGTCCCCAGAAGGTATGGAAAAACTGGATGCCATCTGAGCCTCTTGCAAAAGTCCTGATCTGAGACGTTTAAAAACGACCAGGACCACTATTTCGTCAGCTTTGTTGAAAAAATCACGGCAGGAGACGATCTGCTTGACCGATTTCCGGCTTTTTGGACAGACGTCTCCCTCGTAACCGGATTTTCGTTCTCTGACATTCAGCAACCAGTGACTTTGAGCAACTGGTCGGCAAACAGGGTGATGATGCCGAACATGGCATGCATCATGACCTTGTCCGGGCCACGGACCTGAACGCTACGGCCACCGAACTCGTCCTTGAAGCGGCCATTGCAGCGCTCCGCCGAGGTGCGCTCGTTGTAGCGCGCCGCTTCGTGCGGGGCCATCGGCACGATTTCCTCCTGGCCGCGCGGGTTGCGGTCTATGATCGGCACATGACCAAGCGCTTCGCTCTGCTCCCGAATCTGCGCTGCGTCATAGGCCGCATCCATCAAGTCGTAACAGGACGTCACCTTGGCCGCGCTCAGTTTCATCAACGGGATCGCCACCTGGCTGTCATGAAGCGACGCCGACGTCAAGACCGCACTGATCGGAAGTCCGCAATCATTCACGTCCAGGTGCAGCTTGTAGCCGTTCCAGGTCTCCGTATAGCCTTGAGCATTCTTCTTGACGCCTCGATCACAGACCTTCGGCAGTTGGGCAAGCGCTTCTTCCGCAGTCTGGCTCCGCTGAAGATCGAGCCGTTTCGGTTCGGCTGGTGGGCGAACCTCACCTTTGGCCGGACGTCCCCGCTTCTTCGGCATTTTGGGCGGCTTGACCTTCTTTGCCGGTTTCTCCCGGCCCGCCAGAGCTGTCGAATCCCGACTGATGTGGCCGATCAACTCCGTTCCGAGGTGCTCCTTGACCAGGGCATCGTGGACCACCGCGCCCAGACCGGCCCTGGCATACTCGGCAAAGGCCCGTGAGAAGGTCGATTCTGAAGGGACCTCCTGCCGCTTGCTAAACCCGCAGATGATCCGCAGGTTCGGGGCGCTCAGCAAAGCGTTGCGCAAAGAACTGGTGTGCTGATAACGAAGCAGAGCCTTGGCCACAAAGGCCCGGGCAATCGCTTCGCGTTCCTTGATCGGCCGTCCCAGCCATTGCCGGCAGCGGCT
>JBPPMB010000214.1:0-2573 GCA_051305855.1 Desulfuromonadales bacterium | reverse complement strand
GGGCGCTCGCACCCCTCTGCGCTACGTTACGCACCCGGGGCCGGTGCATGGGTAAGTGATTCCATGACCGCCGGGTGCATAACTCCGCGTCGGTTGAAGGTGGCGAGCGCGCGCGAACGGAGCGCGAGTTGGTGAACCGGGTTTCTCGGGCGCGAGCGCCCTCGAACCCCTCGTTCGAGCGGACACCGCTACACGGCTGCGCCCGCTTGGACCCTCGGGTACTCTGTGCCCTCCGGTCCCGCGCGGGTGCCGCTCAACTCGCGCTCCGTTAGGGCTCAAAGGGCGGAGAGGATCTGCGCCCGAGTAAGATCATCGGCCCGGCGACTTGGGAGCCCAGATGAGCAGCGAATCATGTCCGAAAGAATCGGAAATATATCGTTGTGCTTTGCTCCAAATCGCATATATCCGCCTTGAATTGATCCGATATCACGGTTAACGCCCGCTGCTTCCTCCGGAAGGTAGTCTTTAAGACTCTCTAGTCCTGCGGCCACTCGCTGGTCATCACTAAGCGAGTAGTAATTCCACATGGGATTGCTGTGGGAGAAATTGATGCTTGGCAGCCTTTCGAGGAACTGCGCGTAAAGTTCGCTCGCCCCGTCAGGGCGGCGGTTGTTGAAGTTGAGGTCAAAGGCAATCTTTGCCAGTGCCTTCAATACAACAGGCTGAGCAGCAACGGTTTTCTCTTTTGCGCAGTTGCTGCCGAAGTCAGGAATCTCTGTAATTCGGCTCCAGAGGTTCAGTATTGCTTCCTCCCTGGGGGCGACAACAGATGGCGTAGCGCCCGCAACGTTGCCCTTGTTCAGAAAGGCGATGGCATTGATAGCGACAGCATCCTTAAGCACGAGCGCACCAGAGTCGTCTGCCCAGTCCTTCGCTTCCGCATCTGTAACCTGAATTCCCAATTCACCAACCAGCTTGTTCTTAATAAACAAAGTGATTGGGTTGGAGCTGTCAAATTGGAAGGCAAGAGAAGAGTCAACCTTCTTGGCCAGGCGGTTCAGGTCATGGAAAAGTTGGCGCTCCTGATCAATATCGAGACCGAGGTGTACCTCAACAGTCAGTGTGGCAAAGGCTCTGGCTGCGTCATAGGCCTCATTCCATACGAGCATTTCCGCTTCGGTGACTACGTTGCCCTTATCTGCAAAGAGAACGGCACCCTTACCAGGGTACTTTCCTGTCTGCCGGACTTGCTCGAGAAACGTCATCGTCATGTCTGCCGCATGCCGACGATGTTGCCCATCCACTACCCAAAGGACATGTCGCTCTGCAAGAAAGACACGGAAGGCAGCGGTCTCACCTGAGGAAGTTTCCAGACGAATTCCGCGAATACCACCAGTGCCAGTGCCGCCCGGCGGAATGTTCCGAATGTTACATACGATAGGCTGCAGAGAAAAATACGGCTGCTCACCGAGTTTGCGCAGCACGGCATCAAATGTCTCCGGCACAGACTTACCAGAAGCGATGCGTCGCATCTTCGCGGAGGAAACAAGGCCCTTAGCCATATAAACCGCAAGTTTCTTCGCGTGGGTTTCGTCCAGAGGCCTTTGTGCAACAGGGCCAGCATCGCGGTCGTTAGCCACATCCGAAATATCTTTGAATTTGCGGAATGGTACTGACATCGTGAAAACGCGATGCCCGAGGTTATGTCCAATAAAGACATTGAACGGGGTTTCGTTTACGTCACCATTGTCTGCCAATGAGTCCAGCGTCTCGAGGCCCTGGGGCGTGTCGGGGTGGGTAATGGGGGTTGGCAGATCGCCGTTCTTGGGGTACATAGCCTGTCTCCTGTGTAAGTGGTTGTTACCGTGGGGTGAGGGATTGCAGTTCGCCACCCTAGGCACTATGAAATAATATCCCAAGGGAAAATATCAGTCAATCCCCATGGGGCATTTTTATTGCCTCCCGATCCCAGCCCTCAAATAAAGGCACCTGAGGCCTCGCGCATGACGGTGAGCCCTGACCCCGGGGCTTTGTTGAGCGGATCTCCAACGCAAACTTGGCTGCTGTGCAGTTGAGCCCTAACAATTCGCTGCAGGCGCGACGTCCCTGACGGGCCGCGGCCTGAGCTCAAACGTTAGACGCGCGTGCAAGTTCGCTAAAAGCAGGAGGGCTCGGCATGGTCAACACCTTCAGTGACACGTCACGGCCTGCGCTATCCCGCACAATGCGTTTGCACCCGCGCGGATCAACTTCGGCGCATCAAACCCGCTTGGGCGCGCCGCACTGGGTGCAAGCCGCAGGCATCGTGCCGGCTCCAAGCGCGCCGGTGGCAACCGGCCTGTTTTGTTCCTGCGGGTGCAAGCCGTGCAAGTGCAAACCGGGTGCCGGTCTAACATCGCGGTCAAGGGGGACACGCCGCGACGCTGCACCTTTGCACAACCGTGGGTTCGACCCGCGCCCTGGCTTCGCTCAACCTCGGCACGCGGCGCGCCCCTTACCTTGGCGTTAGGCCATTGAGATAACTCGTTCTTGCGCTATATCGTTCATCGATATAGAATTCAGCGTATGGCCATTCAGTCCTTCAGATGCAAAGACACCGAGGCGTTGTTTCAGGGGAGCAGGATTTCGCGCTT
>JBPPMB010000170.1:0-5331 GCA_051305855.1 Desulfuromonadales bacterium | reverse complement strand
AAATTCGGCTGTTCGGCCCATATTTTAGCTCCTTTTTGCTCTATAGCTACAGCTATGGAGCTGCAAACGAGCTAAAATCTGTTCTCAAACATCCAAATTTTCGCTTCGGTCCGTATAGTCCGACAGTCTCCTAGCTAAAAAATCTTGATTCCATAAGATTAATGAACTACCAGCATTTTTTATGAAACATTGGTGTGGTTTATGCTGTATAAGTTCCATTTGACATTGATATTGTTATTAGACTGAGTAAAATATCCAAAGGGCAAAGACAGAGACATCTGGTGACGCAAAGCCATGACCTTACTTTTGGGCCAGCCGGATTGCCGTAGATGATGAGTCTGATCTCTTTCGAACCGGCAACCACACAAGCTCCCCTGACGTCGTTGGCCGAGACCGGCTTCGGCAGTTACCACTCGCAAGGAGTACCACATGACCAGATCTTTTCTGGCGTTTGTCATCACCGCAGTTTTTCTCATGCTCAGCGGTTGCGGCGGCGTCGCCTTCGATCCGCCGCCCCGCCCGGCAGTGGTCTCCCACATGGATGTTGCCAAGAAACAGGCACACATCAACAGCGTCAAGTCGACCTTGAAAATTTTCCGTGCTTCCGCCCAGGATCTACGCAGTCGCGCAAAGCCCCAGGAACTGGAGCAACTCACCGATCAGGCTGACCGTTACATCGAGATGCAGGTGCAACCGATCGTAGAAGATTTCGAGGCAGAGAAAAATCTTAAGACCCGCCTCGAAATCGCCAAGCTGCAATTGTTGTGTGGCCTGGTCTACCTCGAGCTGGATAATGCGGAAGAGAACATCTACAAATTGCTGCGAGACATGGAACGGCGCTACGGTGATCAGCCAAACGTGCTGAACGCCACCATCGACCGCAATGACGTCGGCTTCGGTACTATCGGTGACGGCATGCGGAGCCTGGAGGAATGGCGGTTCCGCTGAATGACAGCCCGATCCTTACCGCATTACAGACCCTGGAGAGATTAACATGGAAAACAACATATTCGACACCCTGAACCAAGCGATTATCGCCTCGCTGAGCCAATTCGTCAATGCCTACTCGGGCTTTCTTCAGGTCTTGAACTACCTGACTATCGGAGTGTTTTTCTTCTATGCCCTGATGAAATGCTGGCAGGCGTATCGCTTTCTGGCTCACATCGATTTGCGGCAATTGGGGGGCGGTACCGAAGACTTCGACCAGTTTGACAACCGATCATCACTGGCAATTGTTGCCGCTTCCTTCTTCTGCAAGTCCAAGAAGCATTACCTCCAGGAAAAGCATAACGATCGTCGCCAGAATTCAACCCCTCCTGATGGCTACATCAGGGATGCGGCGTTCCAGTACACTGAGCGCTATTTCCAGGAGCAATTTCTCGAACCGATTTCCCTGATCTCCAACCTGATGCCGCCGCTCGGCTTTCTCGGCACCATCATCGGCATATCGGTACACTTCCTGTCCAATTCGGGCGCACTCAACAGTAACCTGACGGTCACCGGCATTGCCACCGCCCTCTATACCACTTTTGTCGGCCTGATATGCTTTACGATCCTCGAGTTCATGCTCAAGATATTCTACCCCCTGTGTCGTAAGCGCATCGAAGAAGGGCTGTCGGCAGTAGCTGACCGGGGGGTCCAGCCCCTCGAGAGAAAGGCGGTCTGATAGATGAAGCATCAGAAGAGAAATTCTGCCTGGCTCTTTGCCTTTAGTGATCTCGCTTTTCTTCTCCTGATCAGCCTGAGTCTGATCCCGAGCGCGCCCGATATCGCACTGCGCCTCTCAGAGATGAAACTACCCGAGGTGCCGGATAGTCGGAACCTGCAGCCGGTGGCTGAACGAAAGGAGCTTTGGGAACTCCAGGTCCTTGAGGTTACCGGCGACATCACCTCTCCCTTCCGTCTGAAGCGTGCCGGCGAAACAGAGGGGATGATGCTTGATGAATCCAATTTGATCCCGGCCCTGGAAGAATTGCAGCAGAAGCAGATCATGCCGGTGCTTTTGCCGGAGAAGACCTCCATTAGCCAGGATTTCCTCTTTGCTGTGGCGGGCCTGGCCAAGGTCTGGTCGGCAGAGGATAGCCGGACCATCGTCAGTCCGTTGCCAACAGGAGCGTCCGAGTGAGCCCCGTTGATTACACTTACGGATGGGGGGTGCACTCCCTCCCCATGTTACGCGACTTGGGTACCAACCCGCTGGTCCCGCTCCCGGCATACCCGACCGCAGGTCTGGCCAGAACTTTCATTGATGATACACCCTGGTGGCCAGTACTCCTCAGTATCTTATTGGCCTGCCTCTCCCTTGCATTATTTCTCGTTCTGCAACGCAGCCGTCCAGAACCACTGGAACGACCGGATCTGGAGCCAGTGAGGGTCGCTGTTATCCTTCCGCAGGAGGTTCCTCAGACACCGCAGCCGGACGTGGTACAGGCGCCGGCGCCGGTCCGCAAGCAACCCCCTCCACCTGTTCAAAAGCCGGTGATTCAGGAACCGCCTCGGGTTGTCCGTAAAACGCCCGTGGTACAGCCAGAAGTGGCTCCGGTCCGGCAGACCCCGCCCGTGGAGACGTCTCTGCCCCAACCATCCACGATATCATCGCGCCTGTCTGAGCCGCTGACGGAGGCGCCTTCAGCTATGCCCAGCCGCAAAGCGGAGATGCCCGTGCAACAGGAGGCGTCCCTGTCGGTTGCGCCGACCCTCAATTCCTACGACCAGACCTCACGACCGGTCGCCACCGCTGCGCTGCCGTCGCAAAGAGCTTCTTTCAGCACTGACGTCGCCGTCAACGAACCCGTCGCCCGGCCCGGCCCGAGCAAGACCGCCGAGCGAAGCCCGGCCCGAGCGTCTCTGCCATCGAAAGCCACTGTGGCCATCAGCCGGCCGAACGCAACCGAACTGAATGCGGTCGAGACAGGCCTCTCTGACGTTCAGTATGAAACTGCCCGCCCGACTCCGTCCCTGCCCGCGTCGGCCCGTATGGCAAGCGTGGCGACCGGTCGCGGCGTGGAAGAGGCCATCGCCTCTCCACAGGCGAGCGGCGTTCGGACGGACATCGGTGAGCGGGTCTCTGAGGTCACGGTTCCTGCTTCAGGCAAGGCCTCGGTTGCTTTTCCCGGAGCCGGTACGGAGGAGTCGCTGATCGGACCGGCCGCGACCGTCATCAATACGACAACTCAGATGGCGACAGATCTGCCGGTTGGCGGCGGTGGGTCTTTCGATTTTCTTGATTCCATGGCCTCGTCCGACCTCGACCGCTCGTTTATGGTCAGCCTCAACCGGTTGCGCACCTGTCGTGATCCCGGCGAGGAAACGAAGCTCAAGACCAGTCTGGCCTCCCTGCTGAATCAACCGGCCATGTGTCGCTCCGGTGGGGTTGTTTTCGATATCCGCAATCCGGAATCAGCGTATTCCATTCATATCAACCTCTATAACTATGAACAAAAAGAATTCCAAGACCGCTGCGATGCCTTGAGGCTTGCGGTGCAATCCTGTAAGGCAAGGAGATGAACCTATGAAGTCTATGAAGTGGAGTGTCCACCTGATCCTGCTGGTTGTTCTCGGCCTGGTCGCCGGCTCCCGGTGCGAGGCTGCCGAGCCGTCCAAGCAATGGGACAGCCTGCTTGATGTCACTTACAAGTTCAGTTGGTATCCGCGCGCTGACCTGCAGAAATTGTTGGAGGTAAAGGCCTCTGAGTACGGGCAGAGCCTGGAGGACTACCGGGCGCTGAGGCTTACGGAGGTCACCGGCGGTCGAGCCCTCGCTGATCAGGTCCGCACCGACGATTTCGTTACGGGCCTCCCCTGGCTGGATTATTATCGCCTGTCCATGGCTGAATTCTGCCTCTTCCTCGCTACCGATCAGGTCTCCCACCTGCAGAACGCCCAATCCGCTCTGTCGGTCCTGGCACATAAGACGGAGCAGCCGGAGATCGAATTCTGGTACTATATGTACGGCGCCCACTCTGCCAGCCTGGCCAAAGACCGGGAAGCCTTCGTTACCGAGATGTACAGGCTCTGGCAGAATGTCATCATTCCCATGGAAGTGGAAACCCGGAACTTCCCTATGCAATCGGCACAGGCCGGATTCGTCAAAAACCTCCCCTTCCTCTATGAGAACCTGGTCCATCTGCTCTTTCGCAAGGCTATCCTGGAGCAGGAGATCTCCGACCTCTATGCGCTCAACGCCATGATCCTCGACATCCAACCGAAGTTGACGGTAGAAAACGGCTATAAAACCATGGCCGAGCAGGTGGTCGAGCGTATGCGTGGCCCGAGCTCCGATAACAAGAATGTCAACTTCGCCGTGGCTTTGCTCGAAGCGACCGCGAAACGCTACGATTTCGAGGACGAGAAGGACGATGCGCAGCTCGCGCCGGAATTCTTCCAGACCCTGAAGTATTACAACCTGGCCAACAGCTGGGCCGATACCGGAAAAGGTCGCACGGCGATACTGACCCAGTACATGGGGTATATGAACTATGTGCTTCGGCGCTTCAGTGACCCAGACGACGAACTGTCATCAAACCAGTACTTCCAGAATCTGCCGGCAATGGCGAATGATCAAATGGAAACGGCCTTCCAGGCTTATAACCGTCTGGCAGCACCGGCTATAGAGAACATGAATGGCCTGACAGAGGGCTTCGAGGATCGCAAGACCTATCTTCAGGGGATGCATCAACTCCTGGATTCCACCGCCAAGCTGTCCATCATTCTGTCCGACTTCTACAAGACCAACCATGAGCCTGGACAGCGGGTCGACACCTATGCGGCGATCAGTCCTCTGGAACAATACAGCAACTTGTTTAACCGCTATGCGCAGACCAATGCTGAAGTCCTCCCGGATAATGCCTATTTCCTGGCCGCCTATGCCGCCACAGAACTCGGTGCGCTCTATCGCGAGCAGGCCCGTTTCAGCACAGATAACCGGGCTGATGCCGCTGCGTTTGCCTACCAGATGCAGGCGATCGAAATATTCCCCCTCGATCTCCCCGGCATTCTGCAGACGGCTTTTCAGTGCTCCCTCAATGGCCAGGTACAGGAGTATTTCCAGTACTCCCGCCCGCTGACCGCGCGCTTGCGGGTTTCCAGCGTCGCAGCCGTATGGACCTCACGCAACCCGACGGACTTCAACGGCCTGATCGCCCTGGTGCCGAAGGTCGTCCCGAATGTCATCGACAACGCCTTCGTGATCATCGGGCACTTCCCGGAAGAGCAAGCCTCGGAGGATGTTCTCTTCGCCAGGGCCGTTGCCATGGCCAGGGTCCTGGATGACCAGAAGACGTCCTCAACAGAAAAAACCGATGAATTGCTCACAGAGATCGGCCGAGGAAA
>JBPPMB010000136.1:0-62388 GCA_051305855.1 Desulfuromonadales bacterium | reverse complement strand
ACGATCAAACGACAACTCCAGGTAAAACTGCGTGAGATCAACCAGCGGTTGGGGGTTACCATCCTCCATGTGACACATGACCAGGAGGAAGCCTTCATGCTTGGAGAGCAGATTGCCGTATTAATCAGTGGGCAGCTCCGGCAGGTTGGCGCCCGTGATGACATTTACTATCGACCGGCCACTCTTGATGTCGCGCGGTTTCTGCGCAACCAGAACATTTTTGATCTGACCATCCAGGACGTTCTCGCGGATGGATCATTACAGCTCGGCGACGATCTCAATCTGAATGCTCCCGGACATGCAGGAGCGCAGAGGGGCCAAAAGCTCGCCACCGGTATCCGCTCTGAGGAGGTGATCGTCATCCGGCCAAACAAGCCGATTGGCCCGGAGCTTCAGGACAACCTGTTCCACGCCACGGTCGATGACATTCTCGTCTTTGGCGGCACGCATACATTGTGTGTAAAGCTCCATAACAGCGATGTCATCGTCGATGTCGAACTGCCGAACTGCGCCATGCGTGATCTGGGTTACACCGTTGGCGATACTTTGCGAGTCTGTCTGCGCAAACGCAGTCTCTGGACCATACCACTGGATGTGAACGCACTTTCAAGAGAGGATCATGATGATCAGTTACGATGATGCCTTGCAGCGGATCATGGATTCGGTGACCCCATTGCCGCCCATTGAGGTTGCCCTTGACGGCGCGACTGGACACGTTCTGGCCTTACCGGCAGTATCCCGATGGGACATGCCGCGCTACGACAATTCTGCTATGGACGGTTTTGCCCTCGCCGGTCTGCCGGAGGACGTCGAGGTCTTGCTGTTGTAGATGAGGTATCGTCCGGAAATGATTTTTTGCCACTGACTCTGGCAGACAACGGTTAAACCTTCTTTCGTACAACATTGAGATCCGGCGGTTAAAGCATAAAGGCCCATCGCGTTTGATGGGCCTTACGTTATGCGTTTCGCAAAACTTATAACGTCCGCAATAGATTGATCCGTTACTGTTGGTTGGCAACCAGCTCTGTCTGACTCATGTTCTGGATCAGTACGTCAGCACCAATCGTTGCAGCATGCCTGACCAGGCTATCAGCGCGATCGCCATCATGATTCTTGAAAGCCTCAATCATGTCGCGATGATCTTCTACAGAGACTTCCATACGGCCCGGTTGTGAAAGAGATGCCAGGCGCAGTCGTTTGAACTTCATGACCAGTTGGGTGATCATATCGCAAAGTTTCTCGTTGCCAGCAGCTTTGATGAAAACTTCATGAAACTCATTATGTACACGGAAGAAGTTCTTCACGTCACCTTCTCTGGCAATCTTCTGTAAGCGCTCATTGATCGATTCAAGCCGCTCTATTTCTTTTTCAGTGAGTTTCTCTGCGGCCATCCTCGCAGCGAACCCCTCAAGGATGATCTTGATCGCATAAAATTCTTCAATATCCCGCTCTGACAGCGACGCGACAACAGCGCCCTTACGTGGAACCACGTGCAGATATCCTTCCGATTCAAGTTGACGGAAAGCCTCCCTGATCGGCGTTCGGCTGATACCGAAGCGCTCTGCGAGATCCGGTTCCGAAACGCGCTCGCCCGGCTTCATGGTCCCTTTCAGGATAGCATCCCGAATCGTTTCCAGAATCTTTTCACGTAAGGTCTGGTGTCTTTCTATTTGTTTTCTGCGCACAGGGAAACTCCGCTTTATCAGGCTTCGGTAAATTGTATACAGTATACATTGAATGTCAAGCTCTTTCTCTTTGTGAATAACCGCTAAGCCGCTTAACTGCTTGCCTTTTGCTCCAGGCGTGATTATCATCTTTTTAACGTAAACAAAGGATATTTATGGATTCTATGCGTCATCTGCGCATCTCCGTGGCGATGCTCCTTTCCATTATTGCTACCGGTACGCTCGGCTACAGCCTGATTGAGGGGTGGCCGGTGTTTGACGCTCTCTATATGACCGTCATAACCCTGTCCACTGTCGGTTTCAAGGAAGTACATGAACTGACACCAGAGGGCAAAGTATTCACTATTGTCCTGATCATCTGCGGCACGAGTACGATTGCTTATACCCTCAGTCGCCTGCTCCAGTTCACACTTGAGGGGCAGCTGCGCAAAATCCTAGGGAGGAAGAAATTGGAAAGTCGCATCAACAAACTAAGGGATCATTACATCATCTGTGGCTTCGGCCGCATCGGACATCTGATTTGTCGCGAGTTTCATTCACGACCGATGCCGTTTGTCGTGGTGGAAAAGGATCCGCACCTTATCGAACGCATCAACCGTGAAGGTTATTTATATGTCGATGGCGATGCGACAGACGACGAAACATTGCTGTCCGCCGGCATTGCTCTTGCCAAGGGCCTGGTTACAGCAGTGACCTCTGATACAGACAATGTCTATATAACCCTGACCGCCCGCGGTCTCAACCCGAAGCTGTTTATCCTGGCCAGAGCGGGAGAAGAGGGCTCTGAGAAAAAACTGATGCGAGCCGGCGCCAGCAAGGTCATTTCACCCTACACAATCGGCGCCAATCGCATGGCCCAGGCGATCCTGCGCCCATCCGTGGTCGATTTTATTGAAATCGCTACGGCAAGTGAGAATCTCGAGCTGCAAATCGAGGAAATTGCCATCGCTGCCGATTCCAATCTGGCTGGTAAGACGTTGATCGACTCAGGCATCCGGCAGAGCATGGGGCTCATTATTGTCGGCATCAAGCAGGTAGACGGCCAAATGCTTTTTAATCCCCCTCCTGCCAGTGTCATTGAGCCCAACTCAGTCTTAATAACGCTCGGTGAGCGAACGGCGATCAATCAGCTGGAGAAGGTTGCCGGAGGGGGTCAGCAGTGACTATCCTCTGTCTTGGTGCCCACATCCCATGGGCACAGGTCAAAACCTCTCTCGCAAGAGTCCTTGACCTTGGCCTGGCTCCTGAAATCGCCTTCAAGGGGCCAGAGTTGGACATTCTCGACGAAGTCCTCCTGGAACTCATTGTTCAAACGCTTGCAAACGCCAAGACCAGGCCAACCGTCCATGCGCCCTTTTTCGATCTCAACCCTGGAGCGCTGGACCCGCTGATACGTCAGGTGACCTATCAGCGACTTAACCAATCGTTATCTCTTGCCGGCCGTTTAAACGCCCACCTGATGGTCATTCACCCTGGCGTTGACAAGTGGCGTTACCCTAACCTTGAACAGACATGGCTTTCTCTCGCCAAGGAATTTTTTCCACCCCTTATTGAGCAGGCGTCTGCTTGCGGTTGCCGCTTGGCGATTGAGAATATTTATGAGGAAAAGCCGGATTTGCTGGTTCAATTGGTAGAGGAGATTAACTCGGAATGGTTCGGACACTGTTTTGACGCTGGCCACTGGCACCTGTTCGGCAAGCGGCCAATGTCTGAGTGGTTGGATGCGATCAGCCCACGGCTTTTTCATCTGCACCTGCACGACAATCACGGTCGGGCTGACGAGCATCTGCCGGTTGGCGAGGGGATTATCGATTTTTCGCCTCTACTGCGCAGGCTGAGCAAGATGTCGTCTCTGCCCAGCATGACCCTTGAGGCGCATAGTGCAGAGCACCTTATGCGTTCATTGCATCAAGTCAAAACCTTACTCAGCTAAAAAAAAGGCGACTCAATGAGCCGCCCTTTGACTGTTATATGTTTGTCACGAATCAGTGGAGCGTCTTACTCGCCACCTGTACACGGATCAGAGCCCTCTCAAGAGCGGCTTCCATGATTTTGAACTCCTTGTCTTCGCTTGACAGCTTCTTAAGAGCCTCTTCAGCACGAGCTAGCGCTGCCTTGGCTCGTTCCACGTCAATCTGGTCGGCAGGTTCGGCGGTTTCAACCAACACGGTCATAACGTTGTCTTCGACTTCCACATAGCCCCAGTTAACGGCAACTTGAAAGGTCTCATGACCCTTTTTGTAGGTCAATGCGCCGACCTTCAACGTTGTCAGCAGGGAAGTATGGCCTGGCAAAACACCGAATTCGCCGAGACTGCCTGGAGCGGTCACTTCATCAACCTCTTCCGACAACACCCGCTTGTAAGGTGTAACCAGTTCCAATTTGAGTTTTTCTGCCATGCCTGTTTATTCCTTTATGCCGGAACGTGCTGTTTAAGAAGCCAGCTGCTTGGCTTTTTCCAGGGCCTCTTCCATGGTACCAACCAGGTAGAATGCCTGCTCCGGGATATCGTCGTATTTACCGTCCACCAAGTCACGGAAACCCTTGATGGTATCCTTCAGTTCCACGTACTTGCCTGGGGATCCGGTAAAGGTTTCGGCAACAAAGAACGGCTGGGAGAGGAACTTCTGGATCTTACGGGCACGAGAAACGGTCAGCTTGTCATCTTCGGAGAGTTCATCCATACCGAGGATAGCGATAATGTCCTGCAGGTCCTTGTAGCGCTGCAGTACAAACTGAACGTCTCGGGCACACTTGTAATGCTCTGCACCGACAACCTGCGGATCGAGGATACGGCTGGTTGAGTCGAGCGGATCAACCGCTGGATAGATGCCGAGCTCGGCGATCTGGCGTGAAAGAACCGTGGTCGCATCAAGATGGGCAAAAGCGGTGGCGGGCGCAGGATCGGTCAAATCGTCAGCAGGCACATAAATCGCCTGAACCGAAGTGATCGAACCTTTGCTCGTTGTGGTAATACGTTCCTGAAGCTCACCCATCTCGGTCGCCAGGGTCGGCTGGTAACCAACTGCTGAAGGGATACGGCCAAGCAGCGCCGAAACCTCCGAACCGGCCTGGGTGAAGCGGAAGATATTATCCACGAAGAGAAGTACGTCCTGACCTTCTTCGTCACGGAAGTATTCAGCAACCGTCAGTGCCGAAAGAGCAACGCGAGCACGAGCTCCCGGAGGCTCATTCATCTGGCCGTAGACCAGGGCGGTTTTATCGAGAACGCCGGACTCCTTCATCTCGTGCCAGAGGTCATTCCCCTCACGGGTACGCTCACCAACACCAGCAAAGACCGAGTAGCCACCGTGCTGTTTGGCAATGTTATTGATCAGTTCCATGATCAAAACCGTCTTACCAACGCCAGCACCGCCGAACAGGCCGATCTTACCGCCACGAGCATAAGGTGCCAGTAAGTCAACGACTTTGATGCCGGTTTCAAAAGCTTCAACCTTGGTCGACTGCTCAATGAATTCAGGAGCAGGACGATGGATATTCCATTCCAGTTCGGCACCGATCGGACCAGCTTCATCGACCGGCTCGCCAATGACGTTCATGATTCGACCAAGGGTCTTGGGACCAACCGGCATAACAATCTGTTTGCCCGTATCGAGCGCGTCCTGACCGCGAACCAGGCCATCGGTAGCGTCCATAGCAATCGTTCGTACGGTATTTTCACCAAGATGCTGAGCAACTTCCAGAACCAGGTTCCACTCCCGATCATCAATCGACGGGTTGGACACCCTTAACGCGTGGTAGATCTCGGGAAGCTTGCCGGCTTCAAATTCGACGTCGACTACCGCGCCGATGACCTGGGTGATGCGTCCTTTATTCATGATGAACCGTTCCTCCATTCAGCCCACCCGGGTTCCGGATGGGGTGTTTGTTCTTATATTAATTCGTTGGAAACTTAAGATTTAATTGATTCTGCACCGGAGATAATCTCCAGCAGCTCCTTGGTGATAGCAGCCTGACGGGCGCGATTGTATTGCAAGGTCAGTTTGCCAATCATTTCAGAAGCATTCTTGCTGGCACTATCCATGGCCGTCATGCGTGCACCGTGCTCCGAAGCAGATGATTCGAGCAGAGAGCGGAAGATCTGCACTTCGATGTGTTTAGGCAGTATCTCCTCTAAAACCTTCGTGGCATTCGGCTCATAAATGTAATCCGTAACCTGTTCCCCTTCATCCGCTTTCTTCGGTACGATCGGCAACAATTGAGTCACAGTTTGAATCTGGGTCATGGCACTCTGGAACGCATTGTACACCAGGAAGACGCCGTCGTATTCACCGCTGCTGTAGAGGTCGATGACTTCCTGACCAAGCAGAGCCCCCGTCGGGTAGGTCACTTGCTTGGTACCGACCAGGTTTTCATACACTTTAGAAATCGCCATACCTGAGCGGCGCTTGAGATAATCATTGCCCTTGCGACCAACGATCAGCAGTTCGTAGCTCTCATATCCCACTGCATTTGTACGGATGAACCGTTCAGCGGCCTTCGAGATATTGACGTTGAAGCCGCCACAGAGGCCACGGTCGCCAGTAATCAGCACAATCAGGGCTTTGTCCTTGCCGCGTTCTGCAAGCAGTGCATGGCTATCAGCATCTTCTCGCAACACCAGACTGGAGAGCACTTCTGCCATCTTGTCTGAGTAGGGTCGAGCTGCAACAACGGCATCTTGAGCACGCCGCAATTTGGCCGCCGAAACCATCTTCATGGCCTTGGTGATCTGTTGCGTACTCTTGACCGAGGCTATTCGCTTTTTAATGTCTTTAAGACTTGCCATCTGTATTACCCGATCGGTGCGTGATTAAGCGGTAAACTGGCCCTTGAAATCATCGAGAGCAGCCTTGATCTTGGCTTGCAGATCGTCATCGATTGCTTTCTTGTCACGCAATGTAGTTATCACCTCAGCGTAGTTGCTTTCCAGAAAGGAAATCATCTCACTCTCATAACGCAGAACTTCAGTCGTAGGATACTCATCAACATAGCCGTTGTTGACAGCAAAGATCGCCAAAACCTGCTTCTCTACCGGTAGAGGCACATATTGGCCCTGCTTGAGGATTTCAACCAGTCGAGCACCACGATTCAGCTGACGCTGGGTAGAGGCATCAAGATCAGAACCGAACTGTGCGAAAGCCGCCATCTCGCGATACTGGGCGAGAGCTAGACGCAACGTACCAGCAACCTGCTTCATTGCCTTGACCTGTGCGGAGCCACCTACACGTGAAACCGAGAGACCAACGTTGATTGCCGGACGCACGCCGGAGAAGAACAGGTCGGTCTCGAGGAAGATCTGACCGTCGGTGATCGAGATAACATTGGTCGGGATATAAGCAGAAACGTCGCCAGCCTGGGTCTCAATGATCGGCAGCGCGGTCAGAGAACCGGCACCTTCCGCATCATTAAGTTTGCAGGCACGCTCGAGCAGACGGCTATGAAGATAGAAAACGTCACCAGGATAAGCTTCGCGGCCTGGCGGACGGCGCAGCAGCAGAGAAAGCTGACGATAAGCAACCGCCTGCTTGGAGAGGTCATCATAAATGATCAGGGCGTGCTTGCCTCTGTCACGGAAGAACTCGCCCATGGTCACGCCGGTGTAAGGAGAGATGAACTGCATCGGAGCCGGCTCGGAAGCAGAAGCTGAAACGACGATGGTGTAATCCATGGCGCCGGTCTTCTTGAGCCTGTCGACCACCTGTGCGACCGTCGAGCGCTTTTGGCCGATGGCAACATAGATGCAGATCATGTTCTGACCTTTTTGGTTGATGATGGCGTCGATTGCAACTGCAGTCTTGCCGGTCTGACGGTCACCAATGATCAGTTCACGCTGGCCACGGCCGATTGGAACCATGGAGTCGATAGCCTTGAGGCCCGTCTGCATAGGTTCATGAACCGACTTGCGCGCAACGATGCCGGGCGCCTTAATTTCAACCTTGCTGTAAGTCTCGGTTTTAATCGGGCCCTGGCCATCGATCGGAATGCCGATACCGTTGACCACGCGACCAATCAGGGCCTCGCCGACCGGAACCTGCACGATGCGTTCGGTTCGTTTAACCGTATCACCTTCCTTGATGTCCTCAGAATCACCGAGGATCGCGGCACCAACATTGTCTTCCTCGAGGTTAAGGACCATGCCCATGGTGTTGCCTGGAAATTCCAGCAATTCACCGGCCATCGCCTTGTCCAAACCGTGGATGCGGGCGATACCGTCACCGACCGAAATAATGGTTCCCGTTTCGCTGACCTCAACTTCACGGCCGAAACTTTCGATCTGCTTCTTGATAATTGCGCTGATTTCTTCTGCTCTGATTTGCATTGTTACGACCTCATCACCCTCTCGTTAAGGATTCTTCGATGCGTTTAAGTTGAGTTTTGACGCTGCCATCAAAGAGACGGCCACCGATTTCAGCCTGTAAGCCGCCAATCAGGCTGGCATCGACTTCAACACTCACGGCAACCTGCTTGCCGGTCTGTTTTTCCAGGCTGAGGGCGATCGCCTGCTTCTGGAAATCATCCAGTTCGCTGGCAGAAGTTATTTTTGCTCTCAGGATACCGGACAGATCGTCCGCCTGACGTTGATAGCTTTCTTCAATCTGTCCAAGGTAGCAGAACCGCCCTTTGCTGAGGAGAAGGCCGAGAAACTTGACCATCCCTTCCGACAACCCGAGCACCTTGCTGAGATCGGCCAGCATGGCCTCCTTCTTTGCCTGGACCAGAATGGGGCTGTCGAGCAACTGGCGCAACAACTCCTCCCGGGACAGGACTTTCTTGACCTTGGTCAACTCGTCACCGTAGTCCATTACAGCATTCTGTTCCACGCCGAGTTCAACCAATGCCTTGGCGTACCGTCTGGTAAGGGCATTGACGCTCAATGAAGTTCTCCTACTTTCTGCATATATTCATCGACCAAGCGCTTCTGGTCGTCAGCAGAGACCTGCTTTTTGAGCATGTCTTCTGCAAGTTCCACAGCCAGACGAGCAGCCTCTTCGCGCAATTCAATACGCGCCTTGGCGACGACTGTGAGAGCCTTACTGTCAGCTTCCTTCTCTATTTTTACCGCCATTTCTTTTGCAGCATTCAGGATTTTTTCACGCTCCAACTCACCTTCCCGTTGAATTGCAGTAGTGATGGAGGCAATCTCTTCTGTAGCCTTGGCAAGTTTTACACTGTATTCACGGTGCTTGGCTTCAGCCGCTGCTTTGGCAGCCTGGGCGTCGGCAAGAGCCTTCTCTATCTCCTCGCGACGACCCTTGAGCCCTTTGCGAATCGGTTTGGTCAGAAAATAGGCGAGCAGGCCTACCATCAGGATAAAATTAAAGCAGCGATAGAGAAAGTCTTTGAGAATGACACCACTGTCTGCATGTTCTCCACCGCTGGCGGCAAACACAACAACAGGTATCAAAAGCAATAATGCCAGGATGAAAGACCTAAAGAGTATAGACTGCACGTTTACATTGAACCGCTTCATCAGACGGCCCTCCCGAGCACCTTGCCGGCAATATTTTTAGCCAGAGCTTCGGTTTCATTGCGCAATGCCTGGCGAGCAACACTTGCATCTGCTTGAATCTGCACCTTGATGGTCTGCAGTTTCTCAGCAGAGGCCTGATTCGCGCTGCCAAGGATCCGGGCTTCTTCTTCCTGAGCCGTCTTGCGCAGGGACGCGCGTTCTTGTCCGCCGCGCAGCCGAGCTTCCTGAAGTTGGGCTTCATAGCGGGCCATTTGTGCATGCACCTGCTCGTCAATATCCTTGACCTTCGCCCTGGAGCCTTCAATGGCCTCCCTGCGCGCCTGCAGAGCAGCTCGCAACGGCTTGAAGAGCAGCGCATTGAGCACCGCCATCAGAATTACGAAATTGACAAACTGCAGAAGCAGTGTCCAGTCAAGCTTGATCACTGTCTTACCTCATTTAAGTTCGTACCGTATCGGTACACAGGTATACTGTATACAGCTCGGAAGAGCCTGGAATGCTCCAATTATGGGGAAAAGCAGGAGACAACTATCACAGCATTTCGCCTGTGTCAAGGCTCTTTTCACAAGTACGCGCTACCGGCACAAGACCATAAACCACGCTGCTGTATCGTGTTGCGGCTACTTTTTAATACCAACCTCAACAGGTTTGCCTTCCGGCATGTTTTTACCGCTGGTCATAGTGATCGTACCGTTCAAAGTGACGCCATCCTCAACAGCCAGGGCAGGCGTCTCAATAGTGCCTTCGACCTTGGCAGGAGCCCGTAGTTCGACTCGCGACGTGGCCTTGATATTACCTTTGAAACAGCCACTCAAGATCAGAGTGCCAACCTGCACATCAGCCTGGATATCAGCACTCTCGCCAATGATCAAGGTGTCTTGGGAGGTTACCTCACCACGGAAAGCACCGTCCAGACGAACGATCTCATTAAAAACCAGCTTGCCATCAAACTGACTGCCGGGGCCAAGGAAAGCCTTAATTTCACTCTTTCCAATCGGAGTCTCTTTACGCATGGTTCCTTTTTCATTTTTGTTGAACATGGTTTGTAGTCCTGGACATCAATAGTTAGTGTCCATCCGGAAACTCCGGGTGGCACAACCGCAGTTTTCGATCAGAAAACGAGCAATTTTTCGAAAGGTCAGGCAAATCAAGGGCTTGAGAGGAGGCGTAGCATTTTACGCCGCTCAATCAAATCCGCAGATTGACGCAGAGATTGTGGAAAAAGGCCGTTTCCGGATGAAAACCAGTTAACCTACTGGAAGAACAGGGTTTTCATCCCTCAAAGATCTCCAGAAGCCGTTCAAACTCTTCCGGGGAATAATAACTGATTTCTATCTTCCCGCCCTTGCCAGCACGTGCTTGAGGATGAATCTTCACCTTGGTGCCAAGACAGCGTTGCAAGCGAGCAGCCAAAGCCTCAAGTTCCGGGTCAATCAGAGTTTTGCGGAGAATTTTCCCTTGCCCGCCTTTAAGTTTCTTGACCAAAGCTTCGGTCTGGCGTACGGAAAATTGTTTTTTGACAACCTGGTCGCGGACATCCTTAATGCGCGCGGCGCTTTCCAGCGCCAGCAAGGCACGGGCATGGCCCATAGTCAGTTGGCCGGTAACCACATCCTGCTGAATGGCCATAGGCAAGCGCAGAAGACGTAAAGCATTGGCGACAGTCGGCCGCTCACGACCGACCCTCCGGGCGACTTCATCCTGAGACAAGTCGAAGGTGCTCATCAGGTATCGATAGGCTTCCGCCTCCTCGATCGGGTTCAGGTCTTCGCGCTGAATATTCTCGATCAGGGCCATCTCAAGCGCCCAGTCCTCAGATACATCCTGAATGACAACCGGAATTTCCTTGAGACCGGCCTTTTGTGCCGCCCGCCAGCGCCGCTCTCCGGCGATAATCTGATAATGGTCGCCTGTATGGCGAACAACCAGAGGCTGGATCACACCCTTTTCACGGATCGATGCAACCAGTTCCGCCATCTTGGCATCATTAAAGGTTTTACGTGGCTGCTGGTGGTTCGGCTTGAGCTCTTCGACGGGACAGACGAAATACTTGTGACGACCATCTTGGGAAGCTGAGGTCAAAAGTGCGCCGATCCCCTTGCCTAATGCTGGAAGCTTGGCCATTCTTTTTGCTACTCCATGCGAATGATTTCACGCGCCAAATCCAAATAAGCCGTTGCACCTCGCGAAGAAATGTCGTAGAGCAGGGCCGGCAGACCGTGGCTGGGCGCTTCAGACAGGCGCACATTGCGTGGAATCATGGTTTCAAAAACTTGAGTGGTGAAATGCTTGCGAATTTCATCTCTGACTTGGTGGGACAGGTTATTGCGGGCATCAAACATCGTCAGGAGAATACCGTGAATCATAAGGCCGGGATTTAGTTCCCGTTGGATCAGGCGTATCGTATTGATCAACTGGCTTAAACCTTCCATAGCGTAATATTCGCACTGCAAAGGAATCAGTACGCTCGTCGCCGCGGTCAAGGCATTAATTGTCAGCAGGCCCAGCGAAGGAGGGCAGTCAATCAAAATGTAGTCATATTCTTGCGCAACTTCAGCCAAAGCCGTTTTTAACTTGTTCTCGCGCGCTAATGCCGAGATCAACTCAACTTCTGCGCCGATCAGGTCAGGGTTGGCTGGCAAGAGATGGAGGGGGTCGATACTCGTGTTTTGGCGCACAGCACTAACCGGAGCCGCACCGAGCAAGGCATGATAGACCGTCTGCTTCATGCGGTTCGGATCGACACCAACACCGCTGGTGGAATTGGCCTGGGGATCTAAATCAACCAGCAAGGTACGCTTCTCTGCAACAGCCAGAGACGCAGCAAGATTTACTGCTGTCGTGGTCTTGCCGACGCCGCCTTTTTGATTGGCGATAGCGATTACCTGGGCCATCCCCTGATATCTCCTGAAAGTTGAATTTTTTCGAGTCGCTCAGACTAACATAAGCACTTGGTTCTGCAAAGGGAATTTGCCCGTCAATGGTAAACCACCAGATATTGATACAAGCCCAGAGACTGTCGCAACATGTGGTGCAGAACCACCTTAGCGTGTCAACTCAATCAAACAACGCACAGCCCCTGAAACGGGCAATTTCAAGTTATGCAAAACGGCAGACCAACCTTCCTGCTGCAGTGCTGACTGATGCTCAATAAACTCCAAACATCCTTCAGGGCCCTTCATGGCTACCAAACGACCACCTGGGGCCAGTAATGGCCCTGCCAGTTCAACCAAATCAGCCAATGAACACAGGGCCCGCGCGGTTATCAAGTCAAAAACGGCCAGATAATCCGTCAACTTCTCGGCACGCTCATGAAGCGCTGTAAAACCCGTCAATCCAAGGGTTCTGGCGATATGGCGCTGAAAATCGACTTTTTTCCCAACCGCATCAACAGAAACAACCTTGAGTTCAGGACAGACGATCTTCAGTGGTAAAGAGGGGAAGCCTGCCCCTGAACCGATATCGAGAAGGTGGGTTGCCTGCCTTGCAAAAGGCAGTAAGGTCAAAGAGTCGGCTATATGCTTCTCCAACACTTCATCGCGGTCAATGATAGCGGTAAGATTACGGCGAGAATTCCAGCGCAAGAGATCGTCGGTCAATCTCTCCAGAAGGGGAATCGCTTCCGGGGCAACTTTCAGATCGAGCCTGCGCAATAATTCCAACAACATCCCGGGCTCTCCCCTTATCGCCTCAGGAGTACCGACAGGATGGCAATTGCCGCCGGGGTGACGCCAGGTATTCGTCGAGCCTGACCCAGGGTACGAGGTGCGACCAGCTTGAGCTTTTCACGGACTTCGGCAGAAAGTCCTTTAACCGCGTCGTAATCAAAACCGTCCGGAATCGCGAGGGTTTCAAGGCGCTGGGAACGTTCAACCTGTTCCTGCTGGCGACGGATATAACCCGCATACTTAACCTCGGTTTCCAACTCGCTGCCAACCTCCCGAGTAAGGGAAGCCAGCTCAGGATCGAGGAAATGCAGGTCGTTAATGCCTAGCTCTGGCCTTCGCAGCAACTCTTCTAGTGAAGCACCATTGTTTAGCTCTTGAAGGCCAAGGCGAGTCAAGGCTTCCCGATTGCCCGGAGAGATGCGCATTTGCTGCAAACGCTGGTGGCCCCACCTCAACTCAGCACGCTTGCCCGAGAAACTCTCCCAACGTTCATCTGTCACCAAACCAACCTTTCTGCCGAGAGGGGTGAGCCGCTGATCGGCATTGTCTTCTCGTAACAGAAGACGGTACTCGGCGCGAGACGTAAACATGCGGTAAGGCTCCTTGGCCCCCAGGTTCACAAGGTCGTCCACCAACACGCCAAGGTAGCCTTGATCCCGACGGATCACCACCGGAACACGCCCCGTAACCTGCAGTGAGGCATTAATTCCCGCCAGCAATCCTTGAGCCGCAGCTTCCTCGTACCCGGAGGTACCGTTGATCTGGCCGGCATGGAAGAGACCGCGAAGGCGCTTGGTCTCCAGTGTCGGATGCAGTTGTATCGGGTCTACATAATCATATTCAATTGCGTAACCAGGCCGCATTATCTCGACCCGCTCGAGACCTTTCATAGTCCGCAAGTAAGCCAACTGTACATCTACCGGCAACGACGTGGAGACACCATTCGGATATATCTCACCACTTACAAGTCCTTCTGGTTCTAAAAATATCTGGTGGTGATCTTTCTCCGGAAAACGCACCACCTTGTCTTCAATAGACGGGCAGTAGCGCGGTCCCACCCCCTCTATAACACCAGAATAAAGAGGGGAGCGATCCAGACCGCTGCGTATAACTGAATGGGTACGTTCATTCGTGTAGGTAATATAACAAGAGACCTGGGCTCTATCGATACTCTGTGTGTCAGCTGAAAAGGGTTTTGGCAGAGAATCTCCGAACTGCTCTTCAAGTTCAGAAAAATTAATGGTTGCTGCAGCCAGGCGTGGCGGCGTTCCGGTTTTCAGTCGACCGACGTCAAAACCAAGCTCACGCAAGTGTTCCGAGAGACCTTCTGAAGACGGCTCACCTGCACGGCCACCAGGATAATGGACCAAACCAACATGGATTAAGCCGCGCATAAAAGTGCCCGTTGTCAAAATGACCGCAGACGCCGAAAAGAGCAAGCCATCACGGGTCTGCACACCGGTGACCCGGCTTCCTTCTATTAACAGCCTGACGACCTGAGCCTGTTTGAGATCAAGTCCCGGTTGAGACTCTATGACCTGCTTCATGCGCGTGCGATACTGATCGCGGTCGGCTTGCGCACGAGACGCCCTTACAGCAGGACCCTTCTTGGTGTTAAGAACACGAAACTGAATTCCTGTTGCGTCGATATTTCGCGCCATCTCTCCACCCAGGGCGTCGATCTCATGCACCAGGTGCCCTTTGGCTAAACCGCCGATCGCCGGGTTGCATGACATCTGGGCAACAGCATCAAGGTTAAGCGTCAAGAGCAGGGCGCGACAACCCATACGGGACGACGCCAATGCCGCCTCGCAACCGGCGTGCCCCGCACCAACCACGATTACATCGTAGCTTTCCACCATAAACGACTTCCCTTAAAACTATTCCCGTCCGCGAGATAGATTTGTTCCACGTGGAACACTTATCAGTGTCCATCCGAAACTCCGGATGGCACGACTGCATTTTTAGATCTGGAAACAAGCAATTTTTCGCAAGGTCAAGAAAATCAAGGAATTGAGCTGAGGCGTAGTACTTTACGCCGCACAATCACATCCGCCGATTGACGCAGAGATTGCGGAAAAGGGCTGTTTCCGGGTAAAAACTAACTACTTGCCAATACAAAACCGGCTGAAGATCTGATCAAGGATTTCATCCGGTGTCGTTTCCCCTGTGATTTGACCTAGGGCGGATAGCGCCTCACGCAATTCCAGCGCCAGACATTCCAGCGGGGCCAAGGCCTCTGCGGAACCAACAAACTCTCCCAGGGAAGCGATAGCCCGCAAAAGAGCGTCCCGGTGGCGACGTTCAGTAATCACAACACCTTCACTGCCAGAAAGAGCAGAGTCAGAGCCAAGGCGTTCTGCAATCTCTTTACGCAATTCTGCAATTCCCAGGGAGTATTTAGCTGAGACAGAAACATGGTGAGTGAAATCAGTTAACAGCTCAACGTCACAGTTTTGTGCCTGATCGCTTTTGTTGATAACGATTAGGGTCTTTGAGGGTTGGCACAATTCCACTGCCAAGAGGTCCTGATCAGTCAAAGGGAGACTGCCGTCAACAACCAGCAGAACCAAATCAGCTACCGCTGCTTTTTCTCTCGCCCTGCGCACACCTTCTAATTCCACAGGATCATTGGTATCCCGCACTCCGGCCGCATCAACCAACCGTACCGGGAAACCGGCCAGAACTAAATTCTCTTCCAAAGTGTCACGGGTCGTCCCCGCGACATCTGTGACAATAGACCTTGATTCACCAAGCATAGCGTTCATCAAAGAACTCTTTCCTACATTGGGGCGACCAAGTATCAAAACATGAATACCCTCACGTAAGGCGCGACCGACGTCGAAAGTGCTTATCAGAAGCTGCATCTCCTGAGAAATTTCGAAAACCGGAACGAGGAGGCTTTG
This sequence comes from Desulfuromonadales bacterium, assembly GCA_051305855.1. Lineage (GTDB taxonomy): Bacteria > Desulfobacterota > Desulfuromonadia > Desulfuromonadales > BM103 > M0040. The sequence goes on along the minus strand of JBPPMB010000136.1, from coordinate 46,655 downwards.
AAAATCCAGCGCACCGACTTCATCGTCAGGAAAGTCCATATGGGCTTCAAGCAGGGCCAGAACCCCTTTGAGTTGCTCGGAGAAATTGTGTATTTTTCTAGAGAGGTGGCCATCAAGCTGGTTAAGGGCAACACGTCCGGCGCGCTCTGATCTTGCCTTGATCACATCGATAACCGCTTCTGCCTGAGCCAGATCAAGCCGGCCGTTCAGAAAAGCTCGCTGCGTAAATTCTCCGGGTCCAGCCATACGGGCTCCTGCATCAAGAAAAAGATCCAGGACACTACGGGTAATCTGTGTGCCGCCATGGCAATGGACCTCGACCACGTCCTCCCCAGTATACGAGCGGGGTGCGTGCATAACAACGGCGAGAACATCATCAATAATTTCGGCTTTTTTGTTACACAGGCGGCCATGATAAAGACGGTGAGATTCCATGGCTGCGGCAGAGATCTTGCCACGAAAAACAACAGCCAGAAAATCAACGGCACTGGGTCCTGAGATGCGGAGAATAGCCACCCCTCCCTCGCCAGGTGGAGTGGCAGGAGCAACGATTGTATCAAATGACAACATCAACTGACCGCACCAGCAGGCTGGTGCCCTTGAAAACACTTTCGTGGTATTTTGATCTGGGCACACGTTCACGTTCAGATTCCCGTTTAACGGGTTCGTGAGGAATCCGTGGCTCATCGGGGACGAGAAGTCGAGTGGCTGTTGATTGAGTAGATTGCCGAGCTTTACGCTTCAGGCAAGCGGATAAGTGAATGTTGTGCGTGCCGGAAGAGCCTGGCGATAGCACCCACAGGCCGTCACTTTTGCCTGCGACTTGCGTAGAGTTCCATTGCGTAAAAAACTGTGTAACAGCTGCACCCATTCGTTTTCCGAGAGTAACAAGAAAAGCCACTGATTCATAATGCGTGATCAAGTGGCTTTACGATGAATGAAATATTGCTGCAAAATGGTCAAAAGGTTATTGACCAGCCAGTAAATAACCAGACCGGAAGGAAAGTTCAAGAACATGAAGGTGAAAACTATCGGCATCATCATGAATATCTTGGCTTGCATCGGGTCAGCAGTTGTCGGTGTCATCTTCTGCTGTACAAACATACTCGCGCCCATCAGGATCGGCGTGATGTAGTAAGGATCTTTGGCAGAGAGATCTGTCAGCCAGAAGGCGAAAGGTGCATGCCGAAGGGCTATGGAATTTAGCAGGACCTGATAGAGGGCAAAGAAGACCGGAATCTGCACCAGCATGGGCAGACAACCGCCCAAAGGGTTGACACGATGGGTCTTGTACAGCGTCATCATCTCTTTATTCAGTCGTTCTTTGTCATTTTTGAACTTGTCGCGCAGTTTCTGCATCTCAGGCTGCAGTTTCTGCATCGACTTCATTGACGAATAACTCTTGTGCGTCAATGGCCAAAAAATGATTTTAATCAGGACTGTCAGAAGAATAATAGCCACGCCGTAATTCTTAAAAAAACCGTAGAAGAAGTTAAGAACTACAAAAAGCGGTTGCGCCAGAAGGTTAAAGAAACCGAAACTTACAACCTTATCCAGCTGATGGCCGGCAGCTGTGAGCGGTTCCGGTTCTTTGGGGCCGATGTAAACCAGATAATCGAGCTGGCGGCGATCGCCGCCCTGCAGGGTGAAATCGGGTGTTTCTAAAATGTTCTCTATGGCACCGTTATCGCGAGAGATCTGAACGCTCTCCACGGTTTTCTCTGCCGGTACCACTACGGCAAGAAAATATTTTGTCTGGAAAGAGGTCCAGACGATATCCTGATTGTAAACAACCGAACCTTTTTTTAGATCATCGGTGTCGACTTTCTGGATTTTATCTTTTATCAGAGTGGCTGGGCCGGAAAACGAGTAACTGTCTGAATCGAGATAGCCGCCTGATTCATAAGATTCATCCCAGCGCTGTACCAGGGCGAGGTTAACGGTGCCGCGTTGTGGTGTTGTCGTGGTGTTGGACAATTCAAACCCTAAATCGATCATATACTCGTCGCCACGAATCAGAAACGTTTTGACGTATTTGATGCCATTAGCAGCCACATGCTGAAAATGGATCTTGACTTGATCGTTCTTTGCAACCTCAACAACTCCCAACGAGGCAGTTTCGAAGCGGGCGTCCTCACTTAAAAGAAAACTCTCTGAGCCGGTTGTGCGCAAAGTGGAATAGCGCAACGGACCGCTTTCGAGCATCTGTACGGGGGCAGAATTTTTATCGGCTGTTGCATTATAATCCTTAAGTTTCAAGGAAATAAGGCGGGCCCCCTGTGTCGTAAAAACAGCCTGAAACTTGTCCGTTTCGACAACTATTTCCCGGGGTGGTAAAAGAGTTTCGGTTGGCTGGACGCTTACCGAAGCAACCACGGCATCCGTTTTGGCTTCGTCAACCAACGATGTGTTCACCGGTTGCTCTGGAACTTCATTGACGACAACCGATTTCGCCGCGGAACTTTCTACCGCTGAATTCTGATTCTTTGGGGTCGACGGAAAGAAAAAAGAAAAGCCCAGCCAAACAGCAAGCATGAGGACCATGGCGAGAATAAGGTTTTTATTTTCAGATGAATTCATAGGTTAGCAAAAACTCCTGTATATGATCAGACCCTATTCAACAGGATCAACCCCCCCAGGGTGCCAGGGATGACAGCGTACCAGACGCTTGATACCTAACCAAAGGCCACTCATAGCGCCATACCTGTCGATGGCATCCAAGGTGTACCTGGAGCAGGAAGGGTAAAATCGGCAGGTAGGCGGTTTAAGTGGGGAAAGAAAGGTTCTATAAAAACGAATACCTGCTATGGCTAACCGTTTAATCATGATCATCGGTCTCCAGGCAGGCAAAGACTATTAGAAGTTCCCGGTCCACTTGCAAATGACTCAGGTGCCCAGCTTGACGTTTGGCTATGATCGAAATGTCCATGACCAGACCAAACTTCTTGTAATTATTTCTGAACAAGTCGCGAATCCAACGCTTGATTCTGTTGCGGCAGACAGCATTGCCAACCTTGCGACTCACAGTTATCCCCAGACGAGAATGTTCCCGCCCAGGGTTCACAATCACGATAAAATGTGCGGTGTGATAACGTTTTCCATCTTGCCAAATTCGTTGATAATGACTTGAACGGCGTATCCGGCGAAACTTGTCGAGGGTCTGCTCACCTCGCACCCGTTGATTTTCTTTTACTTGACGGGAATCGATACGGACAAAGACTTGCGGCCACGAGCACGCCGACGTTTGATGATGTTTGAGCCACTCTTGGAGCGCATGCGCTTGCGAAAACCGTGAGTGCGTTTGCGACTGACTTTACTGGGTTGGTATGTGCGCTTCATAACGGTTGTATCTCCTGTTTACCGGAAAAATAATGATATTTATAAAGAGGTCTTTTAAGCATAGTCAGACAATAAAGTCAAGAACGAAAACAAGAAATGCTTTTAGTAGTTGTTCTTCCTGATATAATTTTCACTTGCAATAAAAAAAATCCTCTGGTAGGCTTCAGAGTCAAGTTTCGGCCAGCTAGTTTTTGTCTAACTACCTAACCTTTAAACCTTTTTTTAGTTATCCACGGTTGTTTAAAAGTTTGTGGATAAATCTGTTCTCACTGTATCCTTCTGGATACTCTTGAGTAACGACTGACGCCGGTATGAGTAAACTCTGGGATGATACCCTGGCACATCTGGAACTGAATCTCAGTCCCCAACACTTCTCAACCTGGATCAAACCGTTGAAACTCGTCAAGATCGAGCAAGACATGGTTTATCTGGAAGTGCCGAACCGGTTTGTTCTGGACTGGGTGAAAGATAACTACAGCAAGCTCATACAAAAAATTCTTTCAGAACTCTCTGCTGTCACCTACCGCATTCAATTTACCGTTGACAAACACGCCAAAGACAACCTGCCGCAAAAAATAACAGATACAGAGTTAACATCAAAACCTGTTGTTATTAAAGAACAAACCATAAAAAATAACCATTCAGCAGAGTTAAATCTCAACCGTAAATATACATTTGAAGAGTTCGTGTCTGGCTCTTCAAACCAATTTGCTTATGCCGCCGCAATGGCTGTCGCCAACAACCCGGCAACAACTTACAACCCTCTTTTTATTTACGGGGGGGTAGGTTTAGGTAAAACTCACCTGGTAAATGCTATTGGTAATGAAATTTTAAAAAAATCGCCACATATGCGTATTTGTTATTATACTTCTGAAAAATTTATGAACGAACTCATCAATTCATTACGCTATAATCGTATGGATGAATTTCGTAATAAATTCCGCTCCATGGATGTTATTTTAATTGACGATATTCAATTTATAGCAGGCAAGGAACGCACCCAGGAAGAATTTTTTCATACCTTTAATGCTCTTTACGAATCACATAAGCAGATCATTGTCACCTCCGATAAATTTCCAAAAGATATTCCAGGTCTTGAAGAAAGATTACGCTCTCGTTTTGAATGGGGATTAATTGCCGATATACAACCACCGGACGTGGAAACAAAACTGGCAATTCTTAAAATGAAAGCCGAACAAAACAGCATTAAACTACCAGAAGATGTCGCTCTTTTTCTGGGTAATTCTATTTGCAACAATGTTAGGGAACTGGAAGGATACCTAATAAGAATAGGAGCTTATGCCAGCCTTACTTCCATTCCAGTTTCGCTGGAAATGGCTCGTGATGTTCTTAAGGATATCCTGGTTGAACGCAACCGAGAACTGTCTGTAGAAGAAATTATTAAAAGAGTCAGTATCCATTTCAATATGAAAATATCTGATATAAAGTCGTCAAAAAGACTTAAAGCAGTTGTACTGCCCAGACAGATAGCCATGTATCTCTCACGGCAACTTACACCATCTTCTTATCCGGAGATAGGTGATCGTTTTGGTGGTAAAGATCATTCGACCATTATTCATGCCATACGCAAGATAGAAAAACTTATGGTCGTGGATTTTCAGTTACGCACAACGATCGAAAATTTAAGGAAGGAATTGACCAACTGATAAGGTGTTAATAACTCTGATTATAACCTGGGTATAAAAAGAGACTTTTAAAATAAATACACTTATCCCCATTTTGTAAACAGTTTTTACCAACACTTACCAGTCTCATAAGTATATGAAATATAAAAAAATTATAAGGTTTTTTAGTTATTAACAGGCCTTATTACTACTACTAGGTTTTAATTTATTAGTTATTAAATAATAGAATAACCTGTTGATGAGGAGACCATTATGAATTTCACTATCGAAAAAGAGGTTTTTCTCAAAGGACTAGCCAGAGTCCAGGGTATTGTTGAAAAACGTAATACCATACCAGTTCTTTCTAATGTTCTTTTGGAAGGTATAGATGGTGAACTGCACTTGACAGCAACCGACCTCGAAGTTGGTATGCAGTCGTCCTATCCGGCCAACATACGCAAACCCGGGAAAATAACGGTCTCTGCTAAAAAACTTTATGAAATAATAAAAGAATTGCCAGAAAATGAAGTAATTTTTAATTCCAAGGATAATTGTTGGATAGAAGTCGAGTGTGGTAAGGCCCAGTTCAATATAGTTGGATTATCGGCAGATGAATTTCCAAATTTTCCTAAAACTGACAAAGGAAACTTCGTATCGATCGCCAGTTCTTTCTTTAAAGAAATGATCGAAAAGACCTTCTTTGCCGTCTCCCAGGATGAAAGCAAATACAACCTCAATGGCATTTTCTGTCAAGTCCAGGAAAAAACAAACCAATTGCGTTTGGTTGCAACTGATGGTCATCGTCTTTCTATGATAGATAAAAAAATAGAGGGAGTTGAGAGTTCGGAATTATTAAAGGGCGTAATTTTACCACGTAAAGGCATTCTTGAATTAAAAAAACTTGCGGATGAAGGCGAGGGAGATCTGCTACTCGGCTTTATGGATAATAATGCCGTCATCAGTAAAAATAAGATATTTATTATAATGCGGCTGGTTGATGGCGAATTTCCAGACTACAGTCGTGTGATTCCCAAAACAAATGAACATAAAGCCACAATTGCCGTTTACCCGTTTCTGCATGCCTTACGCCGTATGATTATTTTGTCCAGCGAAAAATCACGTGGTGTAAAGATGATTTTTAAAAACAATCTTCTTGAAGTTTCTTCTTCCAACCCCGAATTGGGCGATGCTCGCGAAGAACTCGATATAGAATATCAGGGTCCGGAACTTTCAGTTGGTTTCAATGCGCGTTATCTGCTGGATATATTGCAGGTACAGGATCAGGAGAGTATCTGCATGATTCTCAAAGACAACTTGTCTCCAGGATTGATTCAACCAGTCGATGAAGATGGCTATCTCGCTGTTATCATGCCGATGCGGCTCTAAAATTTTTTTTTAAAGAAAAAGCCTTTAAAATAGAGGCTTTTTTCTTGATAGAAGTATGATTTTAGACAATCTTAAGCTTCGATTTTACCGGAATTTAGCTGGGCTGGATATCGCCTGGAATAAGCATTTTAATGTTATTTACGGGCAGAATGCACAAGGGAAAACGAATCTTCTCGAAGCCATCTACCTGCTTGGTCATCTGAAAAGTTTTCGTGGTGCAAGAGGGCAGGAATTAATCAACCATACCTCTGAAACGGCATGGATAGGTGGTGTTGTCAGTAAAGGCGGCTTGATACACCGACTTGAGATAGGATTGCAGAAAAACGGTCGCCATCCACGAATTGACGGTAAAACCGTACAAAAATTAAGTCATTTTCTCGGTTATTTTCGAACCGTCCTGTTTACACCGGAAGAACTGAGTAATATCAGAGGGTTTCCTGCAGGTCGTCGTGCGCTGCTTGATCGGGCTATTCTGCAGACAGATCCAGCCTATCTCGATCGTGTTCAGGAATATGACAGAATATTGCGTCAACGCAACCAGCTTTTAAAAAAACAGGCTAATGATGCTGAATTGGCTCCTTGGACGGAAGCACTGGTTCGAACAGGCAGTCGGATTCGTTATGACCGAAAAAACTATCTGGAAAGATTCTTACCTTTTCTGCGCCAGGTATATAAAGAAATTTCCAGTGGAACAGAGTCCGCCGGACTGATTTATTCGATTGAGCAAAACTCTATTGATGAATTAACTGCCCTTCTGGCAGATGCTTTGAAACGTCTAGCATCCCGGGAAAAGAAATTGGGATTGTCTCTGGCCGGGCCACATCGTGATGACCTGGATTTTTTGGTTGATGAGAGGTCACTGCGATCGTTTGGATCGCAGGGCCAGCAAAGGTCCTTTCTCCTGGCCTTTAAAGCTGCGCAGGTTATGGACCTGGAAGAGTTGCATAAAGAACCGCCTGTGTTGCTGCTTGATGATTTGGCCAGTGAACTGGATAGCCGCCGCCAGGAGGGTTTTTTGAATTTTCTGTTGAATAGACGCGGACAGGTATTCTTGACATCCGCACAGCAGCCTTTTATGGCTGAGCAGTTACAATATTCAGTAAGTTTTTTCAAGGTTGACCAGGGTTTGGTTAGCGCTATATCCCCAGAACGAGGGTGACATGACAGAAAAAAACATTAAAAAATACGACGCAGGCAGTATCAAGGTTTTAGAAGGATTGTCTGCTGTTCGCAAGCGGCCGGCAATGTATATAGGCTCCACGTCGGTGCAGGGTCTTCACCACCTGGTATATGAGGTTGTCGACAATTCTATAGACGAAGCACTGGCTGGCTATTGTGATGACATCAAGGTCGTTATTCATATTGATAACTCGGTCACCGTGGTTGATAACGGCCGCGGTATCCCTGTTGATATGCACCCTACCCAGAAAAAATCTGCAGCAGAAGTCGTTATGACGGTCCTGCATGCCGGTGGCAAGTTTGATAGCGATAGTTACAAGGTTTCCGGCGGCTTGCACGGTGTCGGTGTCTCTGTTGTTAATGCTTTATCAAAGCGGCTGGAACTGGAAATTCGACGTGATGGCAAAGTGTACCGGCAGAATTATGAGCGCGGTGTACCTATTGCGGATCTGGTTGAAGATGGCACCACCAAACGACGCGGCACCAGGATTATCTTCTGGCCCGATCCAGAAATTTTTGAAACCACGGACTTCTCTTTTGAAACCCTGTCGCAGCGCATTCGTGAAATGGCCTTCCTTAATGCCGGCGTCAAGATTGAAATCCTTGATGAGAGAACTGACAAGAGCCACATCTTTCATTATGAAGGAGGTATTGTCTCTTTCGTTGAATATATAAATCGGGCCAAAAACCCTGTGCACCCAAAACCGATCTTCTTTACCGGTACCAGAGAGGGCGTGGAAATTGAGATTGCCATACAGTACAACGATGCTTACGACGAGAAAATATTCTCTTTCGCCAACAATATCAATACACACGAAGGCGGTACCCACCTGAGTGGTTTCAAGGCGGCGCTGACGCGCACCATGAACAGCTATGCGACTGCCAACAATCTGCTGAAAAACATGAAAACCACAATTTCCGGCGAGGACCTGCGCGAAGGTATGGCCGCGGTTATCTCGGTGAAGGTTCCCGATCCGCAGTTTGAGGGACAGACCAAGACCAAGCTGGGTAACTCAGAGATCAAGGGGTATGTGGAAACCCTGATGAATGAAAAATTGGCAGAATATCTCGAAGAGAACCCGTCAGTGGCCCGTAAAATTCTCGAAAAGGGTATTGATGCCGCCAGGGCCCGCGAAGCGGCCAGGAAAGCACGGGATCTAACCCGACGCAAAGGCGCCCTGGATGGTCTGGCCCTGCCGGGGAAACTGGCGGATTGCCAGGAAAAAGATCCTGCCCTTTGCGAGCTCTACCTGGTCGAGGGCGACTCGGCTGGAGGCAGCGCCAAACAGGGCCGTGAACGGCGCTATCAGGCGATCCTGCCGCTTAAGGGCAAGATACTTAATGTAGAAAAAGCGCGCTTCGACAAGATGCTTACCTCCAACGAGATTCGCACCCTGATTACCGCCCTGGGTACCAGTATTGGCAAAGATGATTTTGACATAGCCAAATTGCGCTATCATCGCATCATCATTATGACTGACGCCGATGTCGACGGCTCGCATATTCGTACACTTTTACTCACCTTCTTTTTCCGGCAGATGACGGAACTGATAGAACGCGGCTATCTCTATATTGCGCAACCACCTCTTTACAAGGCCAAGCGCGGCAAAAAGGAGCTTTACCTGAAAGATGAGGCTGCTTTGCGCGAATACCTGCTTGATGAAGGGGTTGAGGGGATGAGCGTACATATGGAAAAATCCGGCAAGGTTCTGCGTGGTAAGCAGATCATTCCGACCCTGCGCAATATTATCGAGTACAACGAACATTTTGAAAAAATGGTGATCAAAGGGATCAATCCTGACGTCTTGAATATCTTTGTGCGCGGCAAACTGCAGAACGGCTTTGCTGATCTTGTTGATCTCGAACCGCTGGCCATCAAGCTGCGGAATATTGATACGGAAGCTAATTTCCAGGTGATGGGCGAACCGGCCAGGATTCTCTACAGCCGCGGCAACCTGCGCACCTTTATCGACCAGAAGATGCTGGAGCACCTGTCGATGTATGAGTACAAACTGCTGCTGCAGGCATACAAGCAGGTGGAAGATATCTGTCTCAACGAAAAAGCGGTGATCAGCAAAGACGGTGAACAGGAAGCGGCTGTCAATGACCGCCAGGAACTGCTCAAGCATTTCTTGTCGCGGGCCAAGAAGGGCCAGTATATCCAGCGCTACAAGGGTCTGGGGGAAATGAACCCCAGCCAACTCTGGGAAACAACCATGGACCCGGAAAAGCGGGTTCTCCTGCAGGTCAAAATCGAGGATACTATCGAAGCAGAGCAGATTTTTACCGTTCTGATGGGCGACCAGGTCGAACCGCGCCGTGAGTTTATCGAACAGAACGCTATGAACGTATCGAACCTGGATGTTTAATTCCGAAGCAGGAAGTGTGTGGCGAGAAAGGCCATACCGCGCGCTTCTGATTTTCCGAAGGATAGAATAAATGCTTAACGAACAGAATCGAATCACTGTCAACATTGAAGACGAAATGCGCAAGTCCTACATGGACTACGCCATGAGTGTTATCGTCGGTCGCGCTCTGCCGGATGTCCGAGACGGTCTTAAGCCGGTCCACCGCCGGGTGCTCTTCGCTATGAATGAGCTGAGCAACGACTACAATAAGCCATACAAAAAATCGGCTCGTGTGGTCGTCGACGTCATAGGTAAATACCACCCCCACGGCGACTCGGCAGTTTACGACACTATTGTTCGTATGGCCCAGGATTTCTCCATGCGCTATCCGTTGGTGGACGGCCAGGGCAACTTCGGCTCGGTCGATGGTGACTCGGCGGCGGCAATGCGTTATACCGAAATCCGTATGGATCGCCTGGCCCACGAACTGCTCAACGACATTGACAAGGAAACGGTCGAATTTGGCCCCAACTACGATGACTCCCTCGAAGAGCCTCTGGTGTTGCCCTGCAAATTCCCCAACCTGCTGGTCAACGGCTCTGAGGGGATTGCCGTCGGTATGGCGACAAAGATCCCGCCGCACAACCTCGGCGAGGTAATCGACGGCCTGGTGGCGATGATTGACGATCCGCAGCTTGATTATGAAACCCTGCTGCAGCACATTCCCGGCCCCGATTTTCCGACCAGCGGATTCATTCTCGGCCGTGAGGGTATCCGCGAAGCCTATCGCTGCGGTCGCGGCATCATCCAGATGCGTGCCCGGGCGATGGTTGAACAAAACCGTCGTACCGGTCGTGAAAGTGTTGTAGTCACCGAGATTCCGTTTCAGGTCAATAAAGCCCGCCTGATCGAAAAAATCGCTGACCTGGTGAAGGAGAAAAAGATCGAGGGAATTTCCGATTTGCGTGATGAGTCGGATCGGGACGGCATGCGCATTGTCATCGAAATCAAGAAAGATTCGATTCCCCAGGTCATCATCAACCAGCTCTACAAGATGACACCGATGCAGTCCTCTTTCGGAATCATCATGCTGGCGATTGTCGGCGGGCAGCCGAAGATTCTGGCCTTGCGCGAAGTGCTGGGACATTTTATCGACCATCGCAAAGAGATCGTCACCCGCAGGACCATTTTCGAGCTGAAAAAGGCCGAAGCCCGTGCCCATATTCTCGAAGGGCTTAAAATTGCCCTGGACAATCTCGATGAAGTGATTCAGGTGATCAAAACCAGCGCCAATCCCCCTGAAGCGAAAGAGCGCCTGATAGTGCGTTTTGAGCTCTCTGAGATTCAGGCCCAGGCGATTCTCGATATGCGCCTGCACCGCCTTACCGGACTCGAGCGCGACAAGATCATCGAGGAATACAACCAGCTCCTGGCAATTATCAAGCGGCTTAAGGAAGTCCTTGCCAGCGAAGTGGAGATCCTGAAGATCATCAGGGGTGAATTGCTCGAAATCCGGGAGCGCTACAATAATCCACGTCGCACCGAAATTATCGAATTGACCGCAGACCTCTCTGTCGAGGACCTGATCGTCGAAGAAGACATGGTTGTTACCGTGTCTCATTCCGGTTACATCAAGCGCAACGCGGTTTCTCTATACCGGGCGCAGCGGCGCGGTGGCAAAGGCGCAACCGGCATGCGTCCCAAGGACGAGGATTTCGTCGAGAGCCTGTTTATTGCATCGACCCACAGCTATGTGTTGATCTTTACCAGCAAAGGCAAGGTCTATTGGCTCAAGGTCCACGAAATCCCACAGGGCGGTCGCGCGGCGCGAGGCAAGGCGGTCGTCAACCTGTTAAACCTTGCGGAAGACGAAAGCGTGAGGACGATACTGCCGGTCAAGGAATTCACCGAGGGCCGTTTCATCATTACGGCGACGCAAAAGGGAACGGTCAAGAAAACCGATCTGATGTCCTATTCTCACCCGCGTCAGGGCGGCATCATTGCCCTGACCATTGATGATGACGACAGCCTGATCTCGGCACGTCTAACCGATGGTTCCATGGACATCCTGTTGGCCAGTCACAACGGCAAATCGATTCGTTTCAACGAATCCGACGCACGGCCGATGGGCCGTACGGCCCGAGGCGTGCGCGGCATGATGCTTGAACGTGGTGATGAGATTATCGGTATGGAAGTTGTTTCCGATGCGACCGCATCGACCCTTGTGTCTGTGACGGAGACCGGCTTCGGCAAACGCACCAGCCTCGACGAGTATCGTGTCCAGAGCCGTGGCGGCAAGGGAATCATCACCATCAAGACCGGCGGTCGCAATGGCAAGGTGGTTGATGTCAAGCTGGTGGACAATGAATCCGATCTGATGTTTATTACCGACCGCGGCAAAGTGCTACGCACCCGGGTCAGCGCCCTTTCGATCATCGGCCGTAACACCATGGGAGTGCGTCTGATGGTACTGGAAGCAGAAGAGCGTATCGTGGCGGTCGCCAAACTGGCTGAGAAGGAAGATGACGAAGAGCATCCAGAAAATGAAGAAACGGCTCCTGATGGAGGAGTTGACGCGCCAGGGGAAGGCGCGTAAAAAACGGCTCTGGGCGTTTCTTGGTCTGACTCTGTTGTTGATGATTGCTGCCGGAGGTCTATGGGAACATACCCATCGAGAAACGAGACTCGAAGAGATTTTCCAGGAAGGCCTGGCACTCAAACAGGCGGGAAAGTACGCTGAGGCAGTTGAGCTTTTAGAGAAGTTGCACGACGAACACCCGCGTTTCGAACGCATCCCCGAAGTGCTTTTTCAAACTGCCAAAATCCAGGATCTGTATCTGGGTCGATATTCTGATGCCTTGTTGACTTACCTTATACTGGAAAGGGATTTTCCCGGGGCCGCAGAGGTGTTACCGGCCATGCAGCAGGTCGCCGTCATTTACAAGTATCGTCTCAATGATTGCAGTCAGGCGATAGCGGTATATCAGAAAATTCTCGACCAGCCTGTCCAGGAAAAGGATCAACTTCAGTATGAGGTGGCCGACTGTTACTTCCGTATGAACCATTTCGACCAGGCCAGGATTGAGTTCGACAGCCTGCTGAAAACTTATCCACAAAGTGCCTTGATTGCAGAGGTGCAGTATCGCATAGCCGTGACCTATGCCCTTGAGGGCAAACTTCCCGAAGCTGCCGGCGCTTATCGTCTGGTGGTGGAACTTTGGGAGGAAAGTCCTTATGGCCTGGAAGCAAGTTTCGGTCTGGCAACAATTCTGGAAGAGCAGGAAAAGCTGCTTGAGGCACTGAAAATTCTCGAAGGTCTGGCAGGATTTTATCCCAAACAGGATATACTGGAAAGAAAAACTGCACAGGTGCGCGAGCGGATTGAAAAGAAAAAGAAAGCCATCTGAGGTCTGCATGATGAAAATTGGAGTTATTGGTGCCGGGAGCTGGGGGACAACCCTTGCCAACTTGCTGGCCAAAAAGGGTTACCCGGTGACCCTCTGGGTGTATGAAAAAGATCTGGCAGGCCGCGTGGCGAAGACCCGCATCAATGATCTTTACCTGGATGGTATTATCCTCTCTCCAAACCTCTCATATACCAACAACCTGGTCGACGCTGCAAAGGGTTGTCAGGTTCTGATTCTGGTCTCGCCGTCGCAAGTCATGCGTCCTGTCCTCGAACAGCTTAAAGCGCACCTCGCAGAGGATTGCCTGCTGGTCTCTGCGGCCAAGGGGATTGAAAACGATACGTTGATGACCATGTCGGAAGTTTTTCAGGAAGTTCTCGGCACAGAGGTCAAGTATCGCAGTGCTTTCCTTTCTGGACCGTCCTTTGCCCGAGAGGTTGCTGAAGAGCAGCCTACAGCGGTGGCTGTAGCTGCTGACAACCTTGATGTGGCGACCCGAATTCAGGAACTGTTCAGTACTGAGTATTTCCGGGTCTATACCAACCAGGATGTGGTCGGAGTTGAAATCGGCGGTGCGATTAAGAACGTGATTGCTCTGGCTGCCGGCGTGGCTGACGGACTTGGCTTCAACCATAATGCACGTGCCGCCCTGATTACCCGTGGTCTGGCTGAAATGGCCCGCCTCGGCGATGCCCTCGGTGCTCAGGAAGCGACTTTTTCAGGTTTGGCCGGTATGGGTGACCTGGTATTAACTTGCACCGGTGACCTGTCCCGTAATCGTTCTGTCGGTATCGCATTGGGGCGCGGACGCAAGTTGGACGAAATCCTCAAGGAGATGCGTATGGTGGCTGAAGGGGTCAAGACGACCCTCTCTGCGTACCAGTTGGCAACCAGGCTCGGCGTAGTGATGCCGATTACCGAACAGATGTATCAGGTTCTCTACGAAAACAAGAACCCTCAGCAGGCGGCAGACGATCTTATGATGCGGTCACTGACCTCTGAAGAAGACTAAGGAATAGGACCAAAGGCTATGAAAAGAATTTTACTGATGATTCTCTCTGCAGGCTTGCTGATGACCGCACCGGTATTTGCTTTAGATCTCGTTGTTATCGAGACCAACTATGGCGATATGACCCTGGAGCTGGATACCGAAAAAGCACCACTGTCAGTGGCCAATTTCCTGGCTTATACTGATAGTGGCCATTACAACGACACAATTTTTCATCGGGTCATTAAAGATTTCATGATTCAGGGTGGTAATTTTACTACTGAAATGGTGCAGAAAAAGACCGGGGAACAGATCAGGAACGAAGCCAGCAACGGTCTGCGCAACCTGCGCGGCACCATAGCAATGGCCCGCACCGGGGTGGTTGACAGCGCGACCAGCCAGTTCTTCATCAACCTCAAGGACAATGGTTTTCTCGACCACAAAGACACCACGACCAGGGGGTACGGCTATGCTGTGTTTGGCAAGGTCGTCAAAGGAATGGATGTGGTTGACAAGATTGGCGCCAGCCCGACGCACACCTACCGTCAGTTCGATGATGTGCCCGTGGAGCCAGTTGTGATTCGAAGTGTCAAACGCGCAGCCCAGCAATAAATTACCCAGTTACATTTTTTTTGGCACCAGGCTCTTGTTGTGTGCGACAGGGGCCTGGCAGCGAGGCAGGTATGACCACCGCTCGCATCATGACCTATAACATTCAACACTGCCGAGGCAATGACGGTCAGGTCAATCCTGATCGGATTTTGAATGTGATCGCAGACACTGCTCCCGATATTGTTGCTCTCCAGGAGTTCGGCGCTGCGCATCATGTCGACATTCTGCCCTACCTGGCGGAGCGTCTCGGCCTGGATGTTTTTCGCGATGCCGGCGGCGGACCCTTAGCCTATCTTTCTTTTTTTCCACTCAAGGCGGTGCAGAAATTCGATCTTGGCTACGGAGGGCAGTGCCTGCGTGCTGACGTGGAACTTGGCGGTAAACGCCTGCATCTGCTTAACGTCAGCCTCGACAGTTTTCCCCGCTTTCGCAGCCACCAGGTAACAAACCTGCTCGGGCCGGATCTGCTCGGCAATCCTTCCCTGGTTTGCCCGGCCTTGATCCTCGGTGATTTTGCCGATTACTTCTGGGGTGCCGGTAATCTGGAACTGGCCTCGATTCTGCGCCGCACCCGCCGACCGCTCTGGCGTGGTACTTACCCGGCCCGCTTCCCGGTATTCGGATGCGACCGTGCTTACCTGCGCGGAGCAGTACGGGTGCTCGAGGCTTCGATCAATCGCAGCTTCCTGGCTCGGCAGGCTTCCAGCCATCTGCCACTGACTATGACCGTTCAGGTCACTGATACGCGGCGCTCGGTGCGTTTGAGACCACTGGCAGGTGGACGCATGGAAGCTGCTCCCGGTTGATCCAGTTGTGGAAAACTCTGTGGACAGTGTTGATAACAGCATCTGAAGAAAAAATTATCCATCATTTTATAAATATGGAAACACGGCACATTACCTCTCGCCATGCACTAACCACCCTCGATCGTCTGGAGGCAAGCTACCCGGAGGCACGTTGCGCTCTGACCCATCAGAGCCCATGGCAGCTGCTGGTTGCGACAATCCTCTCTGCACAATGTACCGATGTGCGCGTAAACCTTGTGACGCCAAAACTTTTCGAACGATTTCCTGACCCCGTAAGCATGGCAAGTGCCGAGTTGACAGAGGTTGAAAATCTGATTCGCTCAACCGGGTTCTTCCGCAATAAGGCAAAAAACCTGATTGGTTGTGCGGCCGAGCTGTTGAGGTCTCACAATGGAGTGGTACCGCAGGAGTTGTCGGCGCTTATTGTCTTGCCCGGAGTCGGCCGTAAAACAGCGAACGTGGTTTTGGGCAATGCTTTTGATGTCCCGGGAATGGTGGTGGACACGCATGTCGGTCGTATTGCCCGCCGCCTGGGTTGGGCGATGGCCCGTACGCCGGAGGGCGTAGAAGAACAGCTCTGCAAATTGCTGCCACCCGAGCGCTGGACGCAGACCGCTCATGTCCTGATATTTCATGGCAGGCAGTGTTGTCGGGCACAGACGGCCTGGTGTTCGGCTTGCCCGGTGGCTGATCGTTGTCCGCAGGTTGGGGTTGAACGGAAAAAGTAGATTGGAACACTCACTCAAAGATCATCTATATCCAGTCGGAAGAAATCCTCGGCCTGAGGGGTCTTTTCTTCCATCGAATAACGAACTGGCGCGGTATTAGGTGCAAATGCCTCGATAACGATATCCGGACTGTCCTCGGGTGCCAGCAGGCCAGTCAGAGGATCGATTGGCCGGAACTCGATGCTGTCCGGCACAGGGAATTGCATAACAGGCATACCTTTGGTGACCTCCGCCATGAAAGCAACCCATGCCGGTGCTGCGGCCTGGGAACCGGTTTCATTTTTACCCAGGGGGCGCTCCTGGTCATAGCCGACCCAGGTTACCGCCAGGAGCTGCTGGACATAACCTATGAACCAGGCATCCTTTAGATCGTTGGTGGTGCCGGTCTTGCCGGCGACCGGACGCTTTAATGATTTTGCGCGCCCTCCGGTACCATCCCGCACGACGCTTTCCAGGATGTTAGTCGTCAGATAGGCCGTTTCCGGACTGATTACCCGGCTGCGTGTTTGACCGATCAACTTCTGGCCTGTCTGAGGCCCATCGGGAAAATCAGCAGGATCGTTCGACTCGATAACCTTGCCATCTCGATCCAGAACCTTGTTAATATAAGTTGGCATAACCTTAACACCGCCGTTGGCTAGCACTGAATAACTGCGCGCAAGTTCCATTGGTGTCAGAGCTGACGAGCCGAGAGCGAGAGTCAAGTCTTCATCGAGATGTGATTCGATGCCGAGTTTGTGGGCATAGTTGGCGGCATATCGTACGCCGATATCCTCGAGGATCTTGATCGTGATGACATTGTAAGATTTAGCCAGAGCGGTGCGAAACGGCACCGCACCATAGAAGCGCTTGGAGTAATTTTTCGGCCTCCACTCCTTGATTTCTCCATTTGCAAGGCGTTCCTTGAAAATTAATGGAGTGTCGAGAATCATCGTTGCCGGGGTGTAGCCTTTATCGAGGGCGGCTGCGTAGATCAGCGGTTTCATTGCCGAGCCTGGCAGGCGGTGAGCCTGGAGAACACGGTTAAACTGGCTGGTGCGGAAATCATAACCACCGACCATGACCTTGATCTGGCCGTTGTGAGGATCCATAGCCAACAAAGCCCCCTGGGCTTCAGGCACCTGCTCCAGGGTCATCAACCATGGACCATTCTCCGGCATCTCAACGACCTGCGCTTGTATTTTAGCCCCGACAGGCAGTCGAGTTGTGTTTCCATTGGCATTTCCGGTCGCCTCTGCAGTGCGCTTGACCACTTGTGGCGGGCCGGCCCAGCTGGCAGATTTCAGTGAGATGCGGCCTTCTTGTCCAGCGATGCGAAGCTCTAGATTCTGCTTGTCGGAGCCGCTGACGACTGCTTCAATAATGTCACCAGGTTGTGGTCGCTTTTCGGTAAAGGCTTCAGCCTGCTGGCGAAAAAACCCGGCCTCTTCTTCGGGACTCAGAACGGCAAGCGGGCTGCGATAACCCTTGCGTTTGTCGTGGTCGCGCAGATTTGCCCGGACCTCAACCTGCGCAACCAGCTGCATCCTGAGGTTCATGCTGGTCTGAACTTCGAGGCCGCCGCGGTAAAGGAGCTCTTCGCCGTAAGTCTCCTCCAGGTAGCGACGCACCTGCTCGGTGAAGTATGCTGTGTCCGTGATGTGTTGATTGATCCGTGGCCGGATCTCTAATGCTTCCTCTTTGGCCTGGTCGGCCTCTGTCTGGGTGATGAAACCCTCGTTGACCATGCGACCAAGAACGTAGATTTGGCGTTCCTTGGCGCGTTCATAGTGGCGGTAGGGTGAATAACGGCTGGGGGCTTTTGGCAGGCCGGCCAGGATACTGCATTCGGCAAGGGTCAGGTTCTCGACATCCTTGTCGAAATAGTTTTCTGCCGCCGCCTGAACGCCATAAGCACCGTGACCAAGAAAGATCTGGTTGAGGTAAAGGTAGAGGATCTCTTCCTTTGACAGGCGCTTTTCCATACGGTAGGCAAGGATCGCCTCTTTGAATTTGCGTTTGAACTTGCGCTCCGGGGTCAAAAGCAGACTCTTGGCGACCTGCTGGGTAATCGTGCTGCCACCCTGAACAATGCCACCAGCCTTGATGTTTTTCAGAGCAGCCCGCAGAATCGAGAAGGTGTCGATCCCCTTGTGTTTGAAGAAGTTAGAATCTTCCGCAGCAACAAACGCCTGGATGAGTTGTTCCGGCATGCGCGAGACCGGGACGATTATGCGGCGCTCCTCAAAAAGCTCTGCAATAACGGTCCCGTCGTCGCTGAGGACCCGGGTGATGATCGGTGGCCGATAGTCGGCAAGCGTGTCGACGCGAGGCAGCGACTTGGATATGTAAAAATAGGCACCGATGGGCACTATCATGGCAAGCAGCAGGCCAAGCATACCCAGGCCAAGCAGGATGCGGACCAAAATGGCAAAGAATGATTTTTTTTGTCTGGTTATCTGTTTTGGCATAAAACCCTCGAATGAACAGATACTTTTATCATAGCTATTCCCCTTTCGGCAACAGTTTTGCCGGTTTAATCAGGTTCAGCGCTATGCTATAGTTGAGCGCCATGCAGGATAGGCACAGTATTGAATTGTCTCAAACAGTGGTTGAAGGAGTTTCGAATGCCCGTGAATGTGTTTCGACGCAATAAAATTGTTGCAACAGTCGGTCCGTCCAGCGCTTCGCGGGAGGTGTTGCTGGCCCTGATGGAGGCTGGCGCAGACGTCTTTCGCCTGAATTTTTCCCACGGTCGGCACACAGAGCTGGCAGAAACGGTTAGCCTGATTCGTGGACTTTCCCGTAATCGCCGCCAGGCAGTCGCCATTCTCGGTGACCTGCAAGGGCCGAAGATTCGAACCGGCTTGATGCGTGGAGGGGTCATGACGTTGACTGCCGGTCAATCCGTGGTGGTTACCACGGCGGATGTGCTTGGTGAGAACGGATTGATCCCGACGACCTACCGCGCGCTGCCACAGGACGTAAACTGCGGCGACCGGATTCTTCTCGATGACGGCCTGCTCGAACTGCAGGTCGAGAAGGTCGCAGGCAACAATGTCCATTGTCTGGTGCTGGTCGGCGGTGAACTGAAAAATCGCAAAGGGATGAACCTGCCGGGTGTGGCGGTTTCTGCTCCGGCACTTACGCAGAAAGACTTAGTCGACCTTGAATTCTGCCTGGCACAGTCACTCGACTATCTTGCGCTTTCGTTCGTGCGCTCAGCCGCCGACGTATCGCAGCTCAAGGTGCTGCTCGCTCAGCGTCAGGCATCAATCCAGGTCATCGCCAAAATTGAAAAGCCGGAAGCGGTGGAAGCTTTTGCGGAGATTCTCGCGGTAGCTGACGGCATCATGGTGGCGCGTGGTGATCTCGGCGTGGAAATCAATTCGGAAAAGGTGCCGTTGATCCAGAAGCATATAATCCGCCAGTGCAATCTGGCTGGCAAACCGGTCATCACGGCGACCCAGATGCTGGAGAGCATGATACACAACCCTCGCCCTACCCGTGCCGAAACTTCGGATGTGGCCAACGCCATTCTCGATGGCACAGACGCCGTCATGCTGTCTGCGGAAACCGCTTCCGGCAAATACCCGTGCGAAGCTGTGGCAATGATGGTGCGGGTTGCAGTGGACGTTGAACGTTACCCGCAACTCAAGGAGCATTTTTTGCATGCGCTCACTGAGCAAACCGGCTACCGTAGTCTTCCCGAGGCGATCGGGCAGGCGGCCTGCCGGGTGGCCGAAAATGTCGGTGCTGCGGCCATCCTGGCTTTCACCCAGACCGGTAGCACGGCGGCCCTGGTCGCCAAGTACCGGCCTTCGATGCCGGTCTACGCGGTAACGCCGTCACAGGCCGTGCGGCGGCGCATGGCTCTCTATTCCGGGGTACGCTCGATCCGGGTCGATATCGAAGGAGATACAGAAGCGCAGATTCGCTCGGTGGATGCCGCAGTCCTTGAAGCCGGGGTCCTCAATAAAGGTGACGTGGTGGTGATTACCATGGGCAGCCCGCTTTCTGACCCGGGCACCACCAACCTGCTCAAGGTTCACCGGCTTGGGGCCTGACTCTTTTAGATGCGCGTTTACGTTTGGTACGCGGAACGAGGTAAACACAATGAAAAAAGCAGTGGTTCTTTATAGTGGCGGGCTTGACTCCACCACCTGCATGGCGATTGCCAGGGCCGATGGTTTTGAGGCCTATGCCATGAGTTTTGCTTATGGTCAGCGGCATTCCGTGGAGTTGGACAAGGCACGTGAATATGCGCCAAAGATCGGTGCGGTCAGCCATCAAGTGATGCAGATCAATCTGCGCCAGTTCGGCGGCAGTGCCTTGACCGCCGATCTTGCTGTACCAAAAGGTCAGACTTCAAAAGATGCGATCCCGATCACTTATGTGCCGGCACGGAATACCATCTTTTTAAGTTTTGCTCTCGGCTGGGCGGAAGTCCTTGGTGCTTTTGACATCTTTATCGGCGTCAACGCACTGGACTATTCCGGTTACCCCGACTGCCGGCCAGAATTTATCAGTGCTTTCGAAAATATGGCCAACCTTGCCACCAAAGCCGGGGTCGAAGGGGATCATACTTACACGATCCACACACCGTTGATTCAGCTCAGTAAAGCAGAAATCATCCGGACAGGTCTGGACCTGGGTGTTGACTACAGCTTGACGCACTCCTGTTACGATCCGACTCCGGCCGGCGTTTCCTGCGGCCGATGCGATTCCTGCCACTTGCGGCTGAAGGGATTCAGAGAGGCTGGAGTTGAGGACCCGATAACGTATGTGACGCGGGACGCGTAGCGCGGATCGCGAAAAGGCAAAACAATGAATCCAGCAAACAACCAAAGCGATGTTCCGCGTCCCAGCGACGGCGAAGACTGGGGCATGCCCGATATGCAGAAGACCCGCGACAACCGCAACATCGCCATCGACAAGGTTGGTGTCAAGGATATCCGCTATCCGATTGTGGTTATGGACAAGAGCAAAGTGCACCAACAGACAGTGGCGCGCATCAACATGTATGTTGACCTGCCCCATCATTTCAAGGGCACGCACATGAGCCGCTTTATCGAGATTCTCAACCAGTATCATGGCCAGGTCAGTATCGATCGCATGAACACGATGCTGTGCGACATGAAAGAACATCTTGAGGCCAGCAGCGCTCATCTGGAACTGGAATTCCCTTACTTCATTGAGAAGCAGGCCCCCGTCTCCGGGGCGCGCAGCCTGATGGAGTATCAGTGTCGCATGGTCGGCAGTCTCGGCAATAGCTACGATTTCATCCTCGGAGTCACCGTACCGGTGACCTCGCTCTGTCCATGCTCGCGGGAGATCAGTGCCCGGGGTGCACATAACCAGCGCAGTGCGGTGAAAGTCGAGATCCGCTACACCGATCACATCTGGCTTGAAGACCTGATTGCCTGGGTGGAAGAGTGTGGCAGCGCACCGGTTTATTCACTGCTCAAGCGCGAGGACGAAAAAGCCCTGACCGAGCAGGCCTACGACAATCCGATGTTCGTCGAGGATGTGGTGCGGGCGGTAACCGAGCGTCTGCTCAAGGTCCCCGAGGTTACCTGGTTTCGGGTTGCCTGCGAAAATTTTGAGTCAATCCATAACCATTCTGCCTATGCCATGGTAGAACGACAGGATTCTACCGGACGTGGATAAACCTGTGAACAATGTGGACAACTCTGCAAATAGCCACATTATTAGTCATTCCGGCCCTGTTATCGGTCTGTTTGCCAAGGAACCGGTACCGGGTCAGGTCAAAACGAGACTGACGCCGCCCTTGTCAGCGGAGCAGGCTTGCGTGTTCTATGGGGTTGCATTGCAGGAGACTGTCACACAGCTGCTTTCAACAGGGGTGCCTCTGGTGATCTGCTATGCCGGACGACGGGACTGGTTCAGTACGGCCTTCCCGGGCCTGCCGTTACTCGCCCAGGCTGGTGAAGATCTCGGTATCCGCATGAGCAACGCAATACAGGCTCTGTTTGCTGCTGGCGGTGTCCCGGTCCTGTTGGCTGGTTCCGATAGTCCTGACCTGCCCATCTCTCTGGTCCGGCTGGCCCTGATGCAGCTGCAGGAAACAGACGTTGCCACAGTTCCATGTCATGATGGAGGCTATGTGATAGTCGGAATGCGGCGACCGGCGACGGAGATTTTTGAGGGGATTCCCTGGAGTACCTCGAGAGTGCTGGAGGCGACTCGCCAGCGCAGCCGGGAGCTCGGTCTGACTTATCATGAAACGGCATACTGGGATGACCTTGATGAGCTTGACGACCTGCGGCGCCTGGTGGCACGCTCCCCCAGGTCGCAAACGGCGCAGCATGTTGTCACAGCATTGGGCAAACTGCTCTAATGCACATTGGGAAAAGCGTTTATGCACGGTTGACATGCCGACAATGCTGCCCGATAATCAAGCGGCAGAACAAATACGGGCACCGATCTCACACCGGACCCAACACATCGATGTTTAAGGAGAAGACACTTGGAACTGGTTCTCAATGCCGGGCCGGTAGTAAAGCTGGTCCTGCTGATTCTGGTCTATTTTTCCGTGGTCTCATGGGCCATTATTTTCTACAAACAGCTGGTCATTCACCGGGCGATTCGCGATTCGGACCGTTTCCTTGATTTTTTCTGGTCGAAGAAACGCTTTGATACCATCAGCCAGGGATTGGATGGCTTTCGGCATTCGCCGCTGACGGTCCTGTTTCGCGAAGTTTATCGCGAACTGGCCCAGAGTCGGCGTCAGAACGAAGGTCAGGAGAGCGACAACCTGGTAGCCGACCTCGGCGAACAGGAACGGGTCGCTCGCGTGCTGCGACGCTCCACCACTTCGGAGAGCCACCGCCTGGAAAAATATCTTTCCTTTCTGGCCACGACCGGATCGGCGGCGCCTTTCATCGGCTTGTTCGGCACTGTCTGGGGGATCAT
The DNA here is from genome assembly GCA_051305855.1 of Desulfuromonadales bacterium. Taxonomy (GTDB): domain Bacteria; phylum Desulfobacterota; class Desulfuromonadia; order Desulfuromonadales; family BM103; genus M0040. Next base: position 23,322 of record JBPPMB010000136.1, on the reverse strand, counting down.
GGATGCATTTCACGGTATCGGCACCAGCGGCAGCGCCTCTCTGGCGGTGGTTGCGCCCGGCATATCCGAGGCCCTGGTCGCTACGGCGATCGGGCTGGTGGCGGCGATTCCGGCGGTTATCGGTTACAATCACTTTGTCAACAGGATCAATGTCTTGACAGGCGAGATGGATAACTTCTGCCAGGAGATGCTGAACATCGTTCAGCGCATGAGTCGAGGACACTGAGATGGAAGTCGGTCAGAACAGCAATCGCCGGCGAACGGTGCTGGCGCAGATCAACGTGACCCCTTTTGTCGACGTCATGCTGGTTTTGCTGATCATTTTCATGGTCACCGCGCCGATGATGGAAAAAGGCGTGGATGTCGCCCTGCCGGAAGTCGAAAATGCACCGAATCTCTCGGCCGTCAAGGAGCCATTGATCATAACGGTAAATCGCAAAGGGCAGATCATGGTTGGCAGCAACCGAGTTGACAGCGCAGAGAAACTGATTCCGGTTCTGCAGCAGGTTTTAAGCGAACGGGAAGACAAAACGGTTTATCTAGAAGCGGATAAGGCGGTTCCCTATGGCCAGGTGGTTCAGGTGATGGCGGCCGTCAAACGGGCCGGTGTTGTCAAGCTTGGCATGGTCGCCCAGGAACCGGAGAAATGAGCAAGCGAGCAGCCTGATGCCAGTTGTGCCTTTGCAGCAAAACAATGCCTTTCATAATGACCCTAAGTTTGGTCGCCTGCTTTTGGTCTCACTGATAGCCCACGGCCTGATCTGGGTGGCCTTCAGCGCCGACCTGTTCGGTACGAAAACACGATACAAGCCACCGGTCTATTATGTAGACCTGATTCACAAGCCGGTCCTCAATCCTCAGGCAGGACGGCCCGACCCGAGGCCGGTCAGCAAGCCTAAGCCGGAACCAGCCAAGCCCGCAGTTCAGGCCGCCACCCCGGCCGTTTCCAAGCCGCCGGTCAAGCCTGAGGTAAAACCGCTGGTCAAGCCAACCCCGACGCCAGAGCCGAAGCCCGTGCCGAAACCGGCCACAAAACCTGTAGAAAAAACCGTGGCAAAACCGGATCAGCGCAAGGAGCAGAAACTGCAGAGTGCCCTTGATGAGATCCGGGAGAGACAGGCGCGCGAAGAGCAGCGAGAGGCCTTAAAAGACAAGTTGGCCAAGTTGCGTGAAGCCGCCGGCGCGGCAGCGACCGTACCGGCCGATGTGCCGGTGGGCATGCCGGACGGGCAGGGCAATGAGGTGGGGGTCAGCGCTTTGGCTTTTGTACAGGCCTTCATCCAGCAGAACTGGGTGTTGTCGCCATACCTGATTGACCAGTCGCGCCTTGCCAATATCGAGGCCAAGGCGACGCTGGCCTACTCGGCGGCAGGAAAACTGGTGCGTTTCCGGATCAATACCCCTTCCGGCAATCAACAGTTTGACGATTCCCTGAAGAGGGCCATTACCAAATCAGATCAGTTGCCGCAACCGCTGCCGCAAGATCTCGAAATTGATGTAACGTTCAATCTTAAAGATGTCGCTGCGGCGAGGAGATAAAGATGTTGTTGCGCTTGTTCATGGTCTTTCTGCTCTGTTCTTCCCTGCCCTGGTCGGCTTTTGCGGCCACGCAAATCGAAATCTCGGCTCCCGGCGAACAGTCGACCCCGCTGGCCTTGACAACCTTTCTGCCGGACAAAAGCCCGCAGTCGAATCAGGTTGCCGGCGAACTCAATGAAGTGCTCGTGGCCGACCTTGATCTTTCGGGTCTGTTCCGTTTTGTCGAACCAGAGTCTTTTCTCGATGACGCCAACCAGATCGGGCTCAATAGCCCCCAGGTCAACTTTCCGCAATGGCGCCTGCTGGGAGCCGAAACCCTGATCAAGGGCACCTATGTTCTGGACGGTGACAAGCTCATCGTTGAGGCGCGTCTGTTTGACGTCGTCAACCGCCGCCTGTTGACCGGACGCCGCTATGTCGGTGAGGTCAAGGATGTACGACGCATGGCGCACGCCTTTGCCGACCTGGTGCTTAAGGAATTGACTGGCGAAGAAGGCCCTTTCAGCGCGCGCATCGCTTATATTTCCAACCAGTCCGGACACAAGGAACTCTGGCTGATGGATGTGGATGGCAAACGGCCGGTCCGCCTGACCAATCATCGCTCCATCGTACTCAATCCCGACTTCTCGCCGCGCGGCAAGGAACTCTTGTTTACCTCTTACCGGGCCAACAACCCCGATCTCTACCGCAAGGAAATCTACTCCGGTAAAGAAGCCAAGCTATCCTACAAGCCGGGTCTCAACGTGGCCGGGCGCATGGCTCCGAACGAGCGCGAGATTGCCCTGACCTTGTCCAAAGACGGCAACCCGGAAATCTATCTGCTCGACATGAGTGGCCGGGTGCGCAAACGCGTTACTGACAGCTGGGGTATTGACAGTGACCCCAGCTGGAGCCCCGACGGCAACCGACTTGCTTTTATTTCCAATCGCCAGGGCAACCCGTATGTCTTCATTACCGACATCTTCACCGGCAAGACGACCCGTTTGACCACAAAGGGCAAGTATGACGCGACGCCGGCCTGGAGTCCCAAGGGTGATCTGATTGCCTTTACCCGTCAGGAAGGCGGAAAATTTGACATCTACACCATCGGCTCGGACGGCAGCGGTGAACGTCGCCTGACCTTCGGTACGGGCAACAGCGAGCACCCACGCTGGAGCCCCGACGGCCGGTTTATCGTCTATTCGTCGGATCAGGGCAGCAAGCGGGCGATCTACGTCATGCGGGCTGATGGTACCGGTTCAAGGCGTCTGACCAACCTTGAAAGCGATTGTCAACATCCGACGTGGTCGCCCCGCTGGTAGTTGTTGTTATTTCTTTGCCAGCTGGATATAATGCTGATCCTCTATTGATTTAACTAGCCTCTCAACTCTGTCAAAAGAGATGCAATGAACCTCAATCTTAGTAAGGAGTACACAATGAAAGCAATGCACATGTTCAAGGTTGTCTTGGTTGTTATGTTTCTCTTCAGTGGTCTCGTCGGCTGCTCGACCACCCCACCGCCAGACGCTGCGGGCGATCAGGCCAGTGTGGTTCAGTCCGACATGAGTCAGCAAGAAGAAGCCAAAGGTGTTGATGACAAGTCGATGCAGGGCGACGCTGTCCCGACCCACGAAGCCATGGCCGGTATGCAGCGGATTTATTTCGATTTTGACCAGTTCACTCTCTCTGCCGAATCCCGCACAATTCTCACTGAGAATGCCAAGTATATGAATGCCATGAGCAATGTCCAGGTTGTCATTGAAGGACATTGCGATGAGCGCGGTTCTGATGAATACAACCTGGCTCTCGGTGAAAGCCGTGCCCTGGCCGCGAAGAACTACCTGGTCTCGCTGGGTATCAGCGCAAATCGCCTTTCAGTCATCTCTTATGGCGAAGAGAAGCCCCTGGTTAATTCTTCTGGTGAAGATGCCTGGGCACAAAATCGTCGTGCTGAATTCAAGTCAGTCCAATAACGTAATAGCAGCGTCGCCTGTTGCGTCGCTCTGGGAGTAGTTCATGTCACAAGTTCGTTTCCTGATTATTCTGCTTGTCAGTTTGATGTTGAGTAGTTGTATGGTCACTCAGCAGGACCTGCAAATGCAGCGGGACCTGCTCGAAATGAAGCGTCGCCTCGGTGATGCTGAACGGACAGTCAAGGAACTCCAGGACGATACCTCTGGCGGTGTCAGAGCTCACGTTGAAACCCTGGCACGCAATCAGGCCGATTTCCAGGCTGAGCTCGATGGGGTTCGCGTAGACCTGCAGTCGATGCAGGGGCGCACCGGAGATCAGGAACGGACCAATGAGAACCTGCGCCAGGATCTGGCCCTGTTGCGTGATGAACTGAGCCTGCAGCTTGCTGACCATGCACAACGGCTTGCCCTTCTCGAACCGGGTGGCGCAAGGATTGAGCCTGCCCAGGTATCGGCCCCGTCGTCGCTTGTATTTGTACCTCCTGCGAATACAGTTTCGGCTGAAGCCGGCCCCAAGGCGTCGTCAACTCCGCTCGGAGAGAGTGCCCCGGAACTTTACGAGCGGGGGCTCAAGAAAATTCGCGAGGGTCAGGATTTTTCCGGCGGCCGCGAACTGATGGAAACGTTCCTCAAGCGCTATCCGGACGATGCCCTGGCCATCAATGCCGCTTACTGGGTCGGCGAAACCTATTATGCTGAGAAAAACTACGAGAAGGCGATCCTGAAGTTTGAAGACATCATCCAGAAACATGGCGAACACCCGAAAGTTGCCTCGGCCATGCTCAAACAGGCAATGGCTTTTGAATCCTCGGGCGACAAAGCAACGGCACGCCTGCTCCTGCAACGCGTCATTGAGCGGTTCCCTCTCTCTGATGAGGCTAAAAAATCCAAGCAAATCCTGCAGGGGAAGTGAAACTCCGCATCACTGGCTTGTAGAAAAAGGTTGACAACAGAGTCTGGGTCAGTTTATAAAGCGCGTTCCGTGAGCCGGTAGCTCAGTCGGTAGAGCATCTGACTTTTAATCAGATGGTCGTGGGTTCGATCCCCCCCCGGCTCACCATTTTTTCCGCGTCGTACATGCAGGAACATTTCCTGCTGGGTGCTTGAAGTTTTAAGTCCCTATCGTCTAGCCTGGCCCAGGACACCGCCCTTTCACGGCGGCGACGGGGGTTCGAATCCCCCTGGGGACGCCAAAAAGTTAAAAAGCCCTTCCGCTGCAAAGTGGAGGGGCTTTTTGCTTTGGCAGTCGTTGGATCTGGCAAGTGGTGGCAATGAGGTGGACAGGTCAGGATACTAGCGGCCTTAGAATGAAAGGTTTTATTTGTCCAACTCTGCCCAAATCTGTTTTGCTACCTGTTGAGCTTTTTCGATTTGATCTGGAGCCATTTGCTCCTGGGCGCTTTTCATGTATTTCTTAGCGTCTTCGTGACCCTGTGAGGATGCCACGACCCACCAGGCATAGGCATTTACAAGATTTTGTGCAACGCCTTGGCCTTTTAGATACATGAGGCCGAGCTTGTATTGGGCATTCAAATATCCCTGCTCAGCGGACAAACGATACCACCTGACCGATTCCTCGAAATCCGTTGGAACCCCCCGGCCTTTTTCATACATGGTGCCAAGAAAGTACTGGGCTCTTTGTTCACCTTGCTCAGCAGCCAGGCGATACCATATGACCGCTTGTTTTTCATCCTGCAGAACACCAAAACCATTGTCAGACATGAGCCCGAGGTTCAGCTGGGCAACGGCGCTGCCAGCCTCAGCCTCAATGAGCCAGAGTTGATGCGCTTTTTTATAATTTCCCTGATTGGCGGCTTGCAACGCATCTTCGACATTGCCGGCAAAAGACACAGAACTCAGCACAACAACAATGAAGAAAATGGAACTAATCTGTAACCGTCTCATGCTTACCTCTCCAGAAAACCTGCCGGGTAGAATAACCTGCCTATCAAAATTACAAAAATACCGGCGCTTGAGCAAGGTCGTTTATATCGGGGCCAGCGGTGGCTGTCTGCACAAAAGCGTTTTCAGCTCATCTCAGCCTCAGATTGGTCAGTCCTTCTAGCCGCAATAGAACACTCCCTGGACGACTTCGGTATCCCCTATTTTAATTTCGGTGTTGAGTTGAGTTCTCCTTGCCGTGTTGTTGTGGTTTGGGCATTGATTCGGGAAATTGGTGCTCAGGGCATGAGGCAAAGGGTGAAACGTCATAATGCTATGTCCCGCTCTCTTGCACAATACTCAAAAGGCCATCCTAAACTGGAAGTTCTGAGTGAACCGACACTTTCAATCTGCTGCTTTCGATACGTTTCACCCAGCATTACTGATCTCGATCATTTTAATCAGAGGCTTCACCGTCGTTTTGTAAGGGAGAATGAATATATGCTCAGTACTACCCGAGTGAAAGGGCGGTTGGCGCTTCGCCCCTGCTACGTTGGAGCACGTGCGAACCAGTCACAAGTAGATGGTTTCCTAGAGGCAGTATTAAGAATTGGGGAGGAAATGGAGAGAGATTCGCAACAAGAATGTTGAATTGCAATTTGCCATAGATGTTTGTGGTGTCAATCCCCTGCTCCAGAACAACAAGATCATCTTTTTTCTCCTCAAGGAGTTGCATGATGTTGGACAGGTCCATTACAGATCGAGCCAGGCGATCCAACTTAGTGACGACGAAAATATCCTCCCCCCTGACAAAGTCGAGAGCATTTCTCATGCCCACCCCAAGGGTGCTGGCACTCCGGATTTCGCATGCTGGCCAACCTGGTCGATCAACTTGACTGCATCGACATAGCCGAAGCCGCCACCAAGAGGGACCTCTACCAATAGTCACGACTGACAGGAACGGGCAGTTCCTAGATTGCAGAGGAAAGAAAAATTTCGCGCTCAGGCCTCTTGTTTTTTAACCGGAAGCGCTTTACACTGATGTAAAGGACTTTAAGCGGAGGTAAGTTATGCCACTGGTAAAACTGAGCAGCAAAAACCAGATAGTCATCCCGAGCAGTGTACGCGAACAGCTCGGTCTACATGCCGGCGATGAACTGGAAGTGATTGTGGTTGACGGCAAGGCGATCATCGATAAGGCTGCAAAATCCTATGCCAGCCAATTGCTTGAGCAGCCAGCGCATATCTTCAGCGGCTACGCTGACGAGCTGCGGCAGGAACGTGATCAATGGGATCAGTGACCATCGGGCTGGACACCTGTGTTCTCGTCTACTATCTGGAGAGGCACCCGAACTACTTCAAGAAGGCCGCGGATCTGTTTGAGAAGATCGAGGCTGGTGAGTACCAGGCTGTCGTTTCCATGTTGGCAATCACTGAACTGCTAGTGCCGCTGTACCGGGCGGGCCGGCGGCAGGATGCGATTAAATTGATTCGCACCCTACAAAATTTCCCGAACCTTAATCTGGTCCCGATCACTGAGTCCACCGCAGCCAGAGCTGCCCGCTATCGAGCCGACTACGGACTGAAAACACCAGACGCATTACATCTGGCTTGCGCAACTCATGCCAACGCGACGATCTTCTACACCAACGACCATGGATTCAAGAAGGTGAAAGAGTCCCTGATTGAGATCTGTCTGTTTCTCGGAGAAGACTAAGCGAATAGAAGTCCCTGACGGTTTTTTGGTCATTTCCAATAAACTCACGATTAACAGTAATCCTCGCAAACCTGGTGGATCATGTTCTCATATATGCTATCGCCCCCCGATTCTTATGCCTTAAAAGGATGGATAACGTGAAAAAAATCCAACTGTTCGGCTCCTTCCTCTGTCTCCTGTTTGTAATGCTAACGGCAGCCTGTGCCACGATCAAGACCCTGGAAGCATGGAAGGATGAAACTTATACCCGCCCCCTGCAAAAGGTCCTGGTGATTGCCATGGCTCGACAGGACATCATCCGCAACCAAGCTGAAAACGTGCTCTCAAACCATTTGGTCAAACGAGGGGTCGAAGCCATCCCCAGCCATAAGGTCCTGCCGCAATCCGATGCCCCGCCCGATCTGGAAACCGTGCTGGCAATAGTCAAGGAACTTGGTGTTGACAGCGTATTGGTGGCACGTTCGATCAGTCAGAAGGAGATCACCAACCACCAGTATGGAGGTGTCATCCTGGAAAGCTCAGCCGTTCACAGTGACGGTGGCTGGTACGGGTATAGCTACGGTTACGGCTATGACAAGCAATACGATACGGATTTTTTCACTGTGTCGACAAAGATTTATGACGTGACCAGTCAAAATCCTGTCTGGTCTTACATTTCACAAGTCAAAGTCGAAGGTTCCAGGCAGGCCGCTGTCAATTTACTTGTTCCGGCTATCGTCAAACAACTGGAGATCGATCAGCTCGTTACATCGAATCACCAGTAGTTTTGCAAACTCTTTTACATCAGCTGAACGACGTTAATCCGTAAAGTTATGGCCACCAGGGTTTGTTCACTGGTGGCCATTTTCTCTTGAGCAGGGTTTGCAGGAGACTGTCAATTAGCGTTGTTTGTCAGCCGTCATTAAGAGCCGGGATAACTTCAGAGACTTCCATTCACGCAGGTCATTGCTCGATCGTAACCAGCGTCATCACGACGCTGAGTCCTTCAGCGTTGTGAAGTTTTTCCAGCAGCAGTGCCGGAGCGTCATCGCTGGCCACGGCACGCTTGATTCCCAAAGGGTCAACCACCAGGGTCTCTCGACTTTGCCACAGATGCAGCTGCGGTTGACCAAGGACATCGATCAGCAGCTCCAGGGCGACCTCAATCGAGCGGTCGTCTGTGCCGACGTGCAGCAACTGAGTTTCGATTTCGGCCAACTGCGTTTCCAGATCCGCGATGCTGGCAGGCTGCTGAGAGCCTCCGGTCTCTAATCCCCAGCTGCTGCGTTGCATAATGTCGAGCTTGGCCTGCAGCAATGTGTGCTTCTTGTCGAGGTCTTCTCGAATCTCCCTGGTCGCCAGCATGCGCCGCAGCGCCAGGCTCAACAGGTGGTCGAAAGCCCGTCGCTTGAGTCGATGCCGCGTCTCACCCTCATCACCGGCGGGGTCGATCAGGCGGTGGTTGGCAAAGCTCGCAGTCACCCGGGCGACGTCGCGTACCAGTATGTCGCCGACTTGACCGAAACCGGAGGTTCCGCGCAGCTCCAACTCCGCGACCAGCAATGCACAGACCACACCGTCTTTGACGGTTTGTATCGCCAGTTGGTCGTGCATTACCTGCCGCATCTGTGCCGAGGAAAGGAACATCGCCCGCAGCAACGGGTCGCGGTCGTAGCTTTCGCGGCTCGTCAGCCGTGGAGGTTCCAGGCTGTCGACCAGCGTCACCACATGGTCGATGGCGGTGAGCACCGCAGGCCGAAGTTTTTTTTGGTAGCCGGACAGACCGCGCAACCACGGATCGGTGCCGTCCACCGCCCGCTCGATGGCCTCGTTGACCAGAGTTTTCGGGTAGTCTTGGGTCTTTTCGGTGTTTTGAAAAATCGAATGGAACAGGTTCAGCATGGTTGGCTTACCCGGCGCTGGACCGGGCCCTCATCAAAAAGGCTCTGGTATCAACTTGAACGGGTAGTCGGGTGACAGGTATTTATTGAGTTTCTTGCGCTGCGGCAGCTTAACCTTCTCCTTTGGCAGCTCCTCGTAAGGAATCCTGCCGAGTAAGTGACTGATGATATTCAGTCGCACCTTCTTCTTGTTCTCGGAGTTGGCCACGTACCAAGGTGCCCAGGGCGTATCGCTGGCGGCGAACATCAAGTCGCGCGCCCTGGTGTAGTCGTCCCAGCGGCTGTATGACTTGAGGTCCATGGGGGAGAGCTTCCAGGTCTTGCGGCCGTCGTCGATACGGCCCTCGAGCCGACGGGTCTGCTCCTCTGGACTGACTTCGAGCCAGTACTTGAGCAGGATGACACCGGATTCGACCATCAGCTTCTCGAGATTCGGCATGATTTCCAGAAAGCGCTCGGACTGCTCTTCGGTGCAGAAGCCCATGACTCGCTCGACACCGGCCCGGTTGTACCAGCTGCGGTCGAAGATCACCACTTCGCCAGCCGCCGGAAAGTGCTTCAAGTAGCGCTGGATATACATCTGGGATTTCTCACGCTCGGTAGGCATCGGCAACGCCACCACCCGGAAAGTTCGTGGGCTGACCCGCTCGGTAATCGCCTTGATGGTGCCTCCCTTGCCGGCGCCGTCACGTCCCTCGAAGACAATGCAGATCTTCAGCCCCTTTGCTTTAACCCATTCCTGGAGTTTGACCAATTCAACGTGTAGTTTGGCGAGTTCTTTTTCGTAGACCTTGGCAGTCAGCTTGACATCCGCTGCAGCCGCAACGACCTCTTGCCGGCTTTTGTCCTTGTCCTTGTCCTTGTCCTTGCTTTTGTCCTTTTTTTTGCCTTTGTCCTTGCCCATGGCAGATCACTCCTTTTCTGCTGATGCTTCAGCATAACGACTTTGATATTCTTCAATCACATGTCGCTGTTCCGTTTTTATCGAGGGTAATCGTCTCCCACGGGAACGAACGCGCAATCCCGACGCAAGGCAGGTCAGCTCTTGTTCAACAGCAGCGGCCCTGAAAGGTCGTTGCAACATGACCACGTCTCGCTTGCTGCGCAGTCAATCGCCTTTGTTCAAGGCGTGGTCAAGGATAAGCCTGGCAATCTGCCGACTCTTGATCCTGTCGTTGTTGAAGATCGCGTGATAAAGCAGCGGATCCCCGAGATCCGAGTCCAGAAGCTTGCGGAGAACCCGGTCTCGCTCCTTCTGCTGATCCAGGACGACGAGTTCCGCGTCCTGCCTGGGAATCTTCATACGCCGGGCGATGGATTTCACCTTGAAGTCATGACCCGCAATCAGTCGGTAACGAAAGCAGTTCTTCAAGCTTTTCGTGATAACCGGTGCGCCCAGGCCGACGATGACCGCGTTGCCGGCGGATGCGATCATGACGACTTGCCGGCAGAGCAGCCGGTAGTAATCGGAGTCGCTTTTCCAATTCGCCGAAAAGGTCGCCATCATGTCGTCGAACCAGCGCGGTTTGCTGCCCAGGGAGAACATGATCTCTTCCGGAACATTGTGTTCCTTGGCGACGGCATCCAGCAGGGATTTATCGACCAATAGCCAGGGCTCGCCGGTTTTCTTCTCCGCCAGCCTGACCAGCTCTTCCGAGACCGGAAAAGCTTCGCAACCGAACTCCCGGGAAAGGGTAATGGTCGGTTTCACCTGGACCGGGTCATCCAGCCCGCTGACCCTATGACTCAGTTCATGATATGCCTTAAGCCTGCGCTCGACAGACGGAAACAGATCTCCAGTGGGCATAAACCCTCCTTTTATTGGTAACGATTTCAGCGAATCGGGGTGTACAGGCAGAAAGCCTGTATATGGTCTATTTTTATCATATTCTCGGTAATTTACAATTTTTCGTCACCCACATTCAGGGTTCTTCCGGTCGGGGTGAACCTGTGCAGCAGCAGGGGGAACGCCTGTCTCCATTGTCCTCGAAGAGTCGTGGCTGTGTCAGGGGTCTGATCGATGATACAGCGAATCGAGTTGGTGCCGATATCAATAGCGGCAAGGCGTTGCCGGGTCATGGAGCGTCGCGGTCTCCTGTCAAGTTTTGCAGAGACTCTTGCTATTTTTGAAACGCATGTCACATTTAATTATAAAGCAAAACTGCGGCCAGCAGACTAACCTAGAAAAAGCATCGAGGCTATTCATGAGCAAGTGTCTGAAGGGTGAGTCAGAGGTCAAAAAAAAGGATGCAGCATTCGCCTGCGAAAAGTGCGGGGCAAAAACGGACAAGAAGTCCCATCTCTGCAAGCCGAAAAAGATCAAAGCGAACAAATGAGCCGAGCCAGGAGGGAAAAAGAGATCGCTGGTGATCCACCTGCGCCTCAGCGTCTCAGAAGAGTCTTTGCAACTGGTCACTGGATTGTATCAGTCGCTGAGGGAAAGCATGGTCAAGAGAAAAAAATCATCTGTTGAATTGTCGCTGGTTTCCCTTCCCGAAACACTGCGGCAGGAGGGCGGAGCGGTGGACCTTGATGCTGCAGCAGGCAAGTCACAGCGTGTCGATCTCGACGATTCACGCTTATACCTGAATCGCGAACTGACCTGGCTGCAGTTCAACCAGCGGGTATTGAACGAAGCGAAAGATCCTCGCACGCCGCTGCTGGAGCGGGTCAAGTTCGCCGCCATTGCCGGGTCCAATCTCGATGAGTTTTTCATGAAACGCATTGGCGGCCTCAAGCAGCAGGTCGGCGCCGGCGTCCAGGCGGAGACTGTGGATGGGCGCACGCCGCGCGAGCAGATTGCGCTTTGCTACGCTTTTGTCCGCAGACACCACGAGGAGCGGGAAAAACTGCTCGCGGTCCTCTGGCAGCAACTGGCGATCGCCGGCATCGAGGTGGTTGACTACGCCGACCTGAGCCAAGCCGAGCAGCAAGCGGTCCGCGAGGATTACTACAACAATCTCTTCCCCCTGGTGACGCCGCAGTCGATTGACCCTGCGCATCCGTTTCCCTTCATCTCCAACCTGTCGATCAACCTGCTGGTGAGCCTGCGCTATCCACAGGAGAACAGCCCCTCTCTGGCCCGGGTCAAGGTGCCGCTCAGCGCCGGTGCCGACCGCTTTATTCCGGTCACCAGCCAACAGAAATTCGTGCTGCTTGAAGACGTCATGGCCAACAATCTTGACCTGCTCTTCCCTGGGATGGACGTGGTGGGCTGCGAACTTTTCCGGGTGACCCGCAACGCCAACACCAGCCGCAACGAAGAGCGTGCCGACGACCTGATGGCCCAGATAGAGTCGGCCTTGCAGGATCGCAAGTTCGCGCCGATCGTGCGTCTGCAGGTCGAGCCGGGGATGAGCGCCTTGCATCGCGGACGTCTGGCGGCGGAACTCGGCCTGGATGAGGAGGCCGATGTCTTTGAAGTGCGCGGCATGCTGGGGATGCGCGACCTCTGGCAACTGGCTCGACTTTCCCTGCCCAAGCTCAAAGACCCGGTGCATATCCCGGTCGACCACCCGCTGCTGCAGAACGAGCGCAACATCTTCCATATCATCCGCGAGGCCAGGGAAATTCTGCTGCAGCACCCCTACGAGTCGTTCTCTTCTTCCGTGGAGCGGTTTCTCGTTGAGGCGGCGACCGATCCCAAGGTGCGCGGTATTAAAATGACTCTCTACCGCACTTCGCCGAACAGCCCGATCATCGATACCCTGATCCGTGCAGCCAATAACGGCAAACAGGTGGCCGTCGTGGTTGAGCTGAAGGCGCGCTTCGACGAGGAGGCCAACATCCGCCTGGCCAACCGTATGGAGGAAGCCGGCATCCACGTGACCTACGGGGTGGTCGGCCTCAAAACCCACTGCAAGGTGATCCTGGTCGTGCGCCAGGATTTCAAGGGGCTGCGCCGTTACGTGCATATCGGCACCGGCAATTACCACCCGGTGACTGCCCGTCTGTACAGCGATCTTGGCCTGTTCCTTTACAACAAGGACATCGGCCAGGACGTCACCGAGCTGTTCAACTACCTGACCACCGGTTACACGCCCAAGCGCAACTACAAGAAGTTGCTGCCGGCGCCGAAACATCTGAAGAAGGCTCTGCTTGCAGGGATTCGTCTGGAGAGCAGCCATCACACTCCCGACCAGCCGGGGCACATCATCTTCAAGATGAACGCTTTGGAGGATTCCGAGATCGCGCGGGCTCTTTACGAAGCATCCATGGCTGGAGTCAGGATCGACCTGATCATCCGCGACAGCTGCCGGGTCAGGCCCGGCATCCCGGGGATTTCCGAGACGATGCGGGTTGTGTCCATCGTCGGCAGGTTCCTGGAACATGCCAGAATCTACTACTTCCGCAATGGCGGCGACGAGCAGTTCTACCTCGGCTCGGCCGATGCCATGCACCGCAATCTGGAGCACCGGGTCGAAGTCGTTGTGCCGGTGGAGGCCCCGCAGCTCAGAGAGGAAATACGCCAGCTGCTGGAGCTGCAGTTGAATGACCGGCGCAATGCCTGGGAGATGCAGCCCGATGGGACCTATTTGCAACGCACTGCCGACAACCCTGCCGACGCACTCAGCAGCCAGACTATCCAGATCGGATTGGCCGAGAAGCGCAGTCACGAAGTGACGCGCCTACGCAGGCGCAAGGCCAAGGGGTTCAACGGCCGCAACCTGCGAGCTGACCAATGACACTGGCTCCACGTCATTTCTATCTGCCTGACGACATGATCCCCGAACAGCTCCTGGCGGCCCTGGCCAGCTTGGGAAAAGTCCGGGTCGAGCCGCCCGGAAACCTCCTGCGCACCTGGTATGACACCTTCGACTGGCGCCTGCATGCGGCCGGCGGTTATCTGCTCGAAGAGCAGGAACCCTACCTGAACCGCACCTGCTGGCGGCGCATCGCCGACCACCAGCTGCTTGGCCAGGTCATGACCGCCCCTCCGCGTTATCCCGCGCAACTGCCGCCCGGGCACTTGCGGGACTCCCTGGTAAAATTAACCGAAATGCGCACCCTGCTGCCCGTGGCCCGACTGCAGCTGCGGGTCGATCGCGCCGCCCTGCTCAACAAGGCGCGCAAGACCGTTCTGCGCTGCACTGTCGAGGAGGGCAAAGCCGTTGGTGACGCAGATGCTGCCGGCCGGACCCTGCCGTCCCGGTTGTGCATCGAAGCGGTCAAGGGGTACCCCAAGCCGTATGCGAAAGCTCTCACGCTGGTGCAGGAACAGCTCAAGCTAGAGCCCGCATGCCCACCGCTCGACGAGGTGCTTGCCCTGACCGGCCGAAGACCGCAGGATTACAGCAGCAAGCTGGAGGTCGAACTGCAGGCCGATATGCCGGCCGGGGAGGCCTTGCGCACGCTGCTGCGTCACCTTCTGATCACCATGGAGCGCAACCTCGCCGGGACCCGGCAGGATCTGGACCCCGAATTCCTGCACGATTTCCGGGTGGCGGTGCGCCGTACCCGCAGTTTGCTCAGCCAGGTCAAGGGGGTCATGCCGTCTGCCGTGGCCAGCCATTTCGGTGCCGAGTTCAAATGGCTTGGCCAGATCACCGGGGCAACCCGCGATCTGGATGTCTACCTGCTCAAGCTGCCCGGCTACCGGGCGGGGCTGCCGGACTCGATGCAGGGTGATCTGCAGCCGCTGCAGGATTACCTGGTCGGGCATCAGCAGCAGGAACAGCGCAAGCTGGCGCGCCAGCTTGCCTCCGTGCGCTGCCGTCGCCTGCTGGAGGAGTGGCGTGATGTCCTCGAGAATTCGTGGCATGATATCGCGTGGCCTGAAAAGTCCCGGCGGCCGATCCTCGAAATCGCCAACCGCAAGAGCTGGAAGACCTATCGTCTGGTCCTCGAGGAAGGCTTGGCGATCAGCAAGGACTCCCAGGCGGCGGCCCTGCATGAGCTGCGCATCAGCTGCAAGAAGCTGCGCTACCTGATGGAGTTCTTCCAGAGCCTTTATCCGGCGGAGGTGATCGGCAAACAGATCAAGGCCCTCAAGGGGCTGCAGGATACCCTGGGGGATTTCCATGACCTCGAGGTCCAGGCCGTTGCCCTGAGAGATTTCGGCCATGCCATGCAGGCCGAGCAGGCCGACCTGCCGGGAGACGTGTTCATGGCTTTGGGTGTCCTGATCGATTCTCTGTACAAACGCCAGGTTATCGAACGGCAGAATTTTACCGGCCGCTTTGCCCGGTTTTCGCGACCCGGCAACAAGAAAACCTGTCGAGAGCTGTTTAAACCTTCACCAAGGGCCAAGGAGTCGCTGTGAAAATACTCGCCACCTACAATATCAAGGGCGGAGTCGGCAAGACCGCTGCCGCGGTAAACCTGGCCTGGATGGCTGCCCGCGACGGGATTCCCACCCTGGTCTGGGATCTCGATCCCCAGGCAGCGGCAAGCTTCTATTTCCGGGTCAAGCCGAAGGTCAAAGGGGGCGGCAAGGGTTTGATGAACAGCAAGCATGATCTGGGCGACCTGATCAAGGGGACGGATTTCGCCAACCTCGATCTGCTGCCGGCGGATTTTTCCTACCGACATCTCGATCTGCTGCTCGATGATCACAAAAAACCAACGCGCCAGCTGCGCAAGCTGCTCAAACCCCTCGCAGCCGAATACGGCTGCATCATCCTCGATTGCCCGCCGAACATCTCGCTGGTTTCTGAAGCGGTCTTCCAGGCCGCCGACGCCTTGTTGGTGCCGGTCATCCCGACGCCTCTGTCGCTGCGCACCCTGCAGCAGTTGATGGCATTCCGTACCCGGCACGGGCTCGATAAACTCCACATCCTGCCGTTCTTCTCGATGGTCGATCGTCGCAAGAAACTTCATCAGGAAATAGTCGCTGACCTGCCACGGCAATACCCCCACATGCTGATTGCCGAGATTCCTTACGCCAGCGATGTGGAGCGGATGGGTATCCATCGGGCGCCGCTCGGCAGTTACGCGGGCAACAGCCGATCCGCCCGGGCCTATGCTGCTCTCTGGTTGGAAGTGCGGGCGCGCATCGAAGGGAGGGTGGCTTGGGAATAGAGATCGAACGCAAATTCCTGGTCCATGGCTCAGAGTGGAAAGCGGGCTTGTCCGGAACCGAGTATCGCCAGGGCTACCTGAGCACAGATCCGCAGCGTACTGTCCGGGTGCGACTGGCCGGCGAACAAGGTTACTTGACGATCAAGGGGGCCTCAGAGGCCGCTTCGCGCCTGGAATTTGAGTATCCCATACCTGCCGACGAGGCCGTGCAATTGCTTGAGCGGCTCTGTCGCAAGCCGTTGATCGAAAAGATCCGCTACCGGGTCCCACATGCGGGCATGTCCTGGGATGTCGATGAATTCCTCGGTGACAATCTTGGCCTGGTCATGGCTGAAATCGAGCTCGATCATGAAGACCAGATGGTCGAGCTGCCGCCCTGGGCGGGTCAGGAAGTCACCGGCGACAGCCGTTTCTACAATGCCTGTCTGGCAGAGTGCCCGCTGGCAAGCTGGCCGGCGCAGGAACGACCTGATGGGCTGAAGTGACGAATCCAATGCCGCCAGGAAACCACTGATGAAATATCTCGTGCTTTTACGCCATGCCAAGTCAAGCTGGAAGGAACCGCAGCTGGCTGATTTCGACCGGCCGTTGAACAAACGCGGCAGGACCAATGCACCGCTGATGGGACAGAGGCTGGCGGCGCATAACCACAAGCCCGACGTTATCATCGCCAGTCCGGCTTTGCGGGCCCGCTGGACGGCAGAATTGGTGGCCGTCGAACTGCACTGCGAAGAAGAGGCGATTTTGTGGGATGAACGTCTCTACGGGGCCGGGTTGGAGACGCTTTTGGATCTGGTCAGAAACTTGCGAGATATCTGGCAGAGTGTCCTGCTGGTGGGGCACAACCCCGGCCTGACAGAGCTGGCAAACTACCTGGCACCCAGCCACATCGACAATATCGTGACTTGCGGCATGGTGAGGCTGGAGTTCCCGGTCCATGCTTGGCGGGATCTCGCTGAGAAGTCCGGCAGCCTGCAACTGTACGACTCTCCCCGGAAGGGGAGGCAGTAACACATCCCCGATTTATAACCGAAGAAAAGGAGTCTAAAGCAGAGAAGCAGAAGCAGTCCAAAAAGGGAAAGGCAGCCAAGCCGGATAAATCTCCGAAGCCAGAGAAAAAGCACAAGGCAAAGCGCAAGAAGTCTGAAAAGCAAAAGTGACGTAACGTCAGCTTTTACTGCTGAATCCCTGAAAATGTCGGAGAAATATTCAATGTATCGACAGGAGTTCACCGAAATGAACCGGAAAAAACCCCTCTTTCGCCATCTACCCGTGAGACTCACCCTTGGTTTTGCCGCCCTTGCGGCACTGACCCTGACGGCCTGCAACAAGGAGGAAGTCAAGGCCACTCCTCGCCCGGTCGAAGTGCCCGCCGTCAAGGTTGAGCCACAGACTGTCCCGGTTACGGCCTCTTTTGTCGCACAGGTGGAAAGCTCCCACCAGGTTGAGATCATGGCCCGGGTCAGCGGCTTCCTCGAGAAGATCCTCTACAAGGAAGGTGAGATGGTGAACGCGGGACAGGTCATGTTCCAGATCGATACCAAGCCGTTCCAGGCCCAGGTGGCCGCAGCCAAAGGTGAGGTGGAGAACCGCCAGGCTCAGCTTTGGACAGCCAGGGCCAACCTTAACCGTGTGCAGCCGCTTGCGGATCTGGACGCGGCAAGCAAAAGCGATCTCGACAACGCCATCGGTGCCGTGCAGTCCGCCGAGGCTGCCCTTTATTCTGCCAAGGCCAATCTCGACAAGGCAGAACTCGATCTCGGCTATACTACCATTCATGCCCCGGTCTCCGGTGTCTCCGGCGAGGCACTCCTCCGTGAGGGAGCCTTCCTCTCGGCCGGGCCGGAAAGCCGTCTGAGCTACGTAGCCAAACTCGACCCGATCTGGGTGACCTTCAGCGTTTCCCAGAATCAGATGGCCCAGCGCAGTCAGGAGATTGCCTCAGGCCTGCTGATCCCACCAGCCGACCAGAACTACGATATTGAAATCGAGCTGTCCGACGGCAGTCGCTACCCATATACCGGTAAAGTGAACTTTGTCTCTTCGCTGTTCAGCCAGCAGACCGGCACCTTCCTGATCCGTGCCGAACTGGTCAACCCCGATAAGGTGTTGCGCCCCGGCATGTTCGTCAAAGCGGCCATCAAGGGGGCGACGCGTCCCAACGCTCTGGTGGTGCCGCAAAAGGCGGTGCAGCAGACCGCCAACGGCCATGTGGTCTACCTGGTCAGCCCGCAGGGGACCACCGAGGTCCGCCCGGTCATCGTCGGTGAATGGGTCGGCAACGACTGGGTCATCAACAAGGGACTTAAAGCCGGTGAACAGGTGATCATCGAGGGCTTCCAGCGCCTCAAGCCTGATGCCCCGGTCAAGATCGTCGCCGCCCCGGTGTCCGCCGCCCCTGCTGCGGCTCCGGCCGGGAAACAGGAGTAACGCCATGGCCAGCTTTTTCATCGACCGCCCGGTCTTCGCCGGTGTTATCTCCATCATCCTAGCCCTGGCCGGGCTGGTCGCGATGAAGTCGACCCCGATTGCCCAGTACCCGGATATCGCGCCGCCGACCGTGCAGGTCAGTGCCATCTATCCCGGCGCCACCGCCGAGGTCATAGCCAACACTGTGGCGGCGCCCATCGAGCAGCAGGTCAACGGCGTCGACCGAATGAGTTACATGTCGTCGACCAGTTCGACCACCGGCTACATGACTCTGACGGTGACCTTCGAGCCGGGGACCGACCCCGATCTCGCCCAGGTCAACGTCCAGAACCGGGTCAGCCAGGCCTCGTCAAAGCTGCCCAGCGTGGTCACCCAGCAGGGGGTCACTGTGGAGAAGCGCTCGCAGGCATTCATGATGGTGGTCAGCCTGTTCTCCCCTGACGACCGTTACGACCAGACCTACCTGGCCAACTTCGGCAACCTCTACATCCTTGACCCGATCAAGCGCATTCCCGGTGCCAACCTCTCCAGCATTTTCCCGGTTCCGGACGTGGCCATGCGCATTTGGCTCAAGCCCGACCGCCTGGCGCAGATGGGGATCACCTCCCAGGAGGTGACCGCCGCCATCCAGCGCCAGAACAAGGCCTACGGCGTTGGCCAGGTCGGCCAGAACCCGTCCACCCCCGGCACCCAGCAGAGCTTCGTAGTCACGACCCAGGGGATGCTCACCGAGCCCGCCGAGTTCAACAACATTATCCTGCGCACCGCCCAGGACGGCTCAGCCATCGTCCGCATCAAGGATGTCGGCTACGCCGAGCTTGGCAGCAAAGACTACTCGATCTCCAGCCGGGTCAACGGCAAGAAGGCAGTGGCGCTCGTGGTCTACCAGCAGCCCGGCGCCAACGCCATCGAAACGTCCAAGAATATCCGCGCACTGCTCGACGAGGTCAAGCCGACCTTCCCGGATGGTATGGACTACCGGATCGTCCTCGACACCAGCAAGTTTACCGAAGCCTCCATCGAGAAGGTGGTGCATACCTTCTTCGAAGCGGTGATTCTGGTGGTGCTGGTGGTCTTCCTCTTTTTGCAGAACTTCCGCGCCACCATCATCCCGGTGCTGGCAGTGCCGATCGCCATCATCGGCACCTACATCGGCATCTACATGCTCGGCTTCTCTACCAACATGCTGACCTTGTTCGGCATGATCCTGGCAATCGGCCTGGTGGTCGACGACGCCATCATCGTCGTCGAGAACGTTGAGCACAACATGGCCAGCCTGCACATGAGCCCGATGGAGGCGTCGAAGAAGGCCATGTCGGAACTGGCCGGTGCCTTGATCGCTATCGTCCTGGTGCTCGGCTCGGTGTTCCTGCCGGTCGCCTTCCTCGGCGGCATGACCGGCACCCTCTACAAGCAGTTTGCCATCACTATCGCCATCTCCATGGTGCTCTCCGGGGTGGTCGCTCTGACTCTCTCTCCGGCTCTCGCGGCGCGCATCCTCAAGCCAGACCACCAGGAGAAGAAGGGCTTCTTCAAGTGGTTTGAGAACAGCTTCACCAAGCTGACCAACGGCTACGTCGCCGGAGTGCGCTTTCTGATCAACCACAAGCTGATCGGCATTACTCTGTTCGGAGGCCTGATCTTCGCCATCATCACCCTTGGCAAGCTGGTCCCCGGCAGTTTCGTCCCCGAGGAGGACCAGGGGTATATCTTCGTCGCCAACCTCATGCCCGATGCGGCCAGCCTCGAACGGACCAGCGAGGTCAGTGGCCGTGCCCGCGATCTGCTGCAGCAGAACCCGGCCATGGGCGACATCGCCGAGCTCAACGGCTACAGTATCCTCGACGGCCAGAGCGTGACCAACGCCGGCCTGATGTTCGCCTCGCTCAAACCCTACGAAGAGCGCAAGGGCAAGGAAGGGACGGCTTTCGCCGTAGTCGCCGATGCCCGCAAAAAATTTGCCGGCATCAAGGACGGCATGATCCTCCCCCTCAACCCGCCGTCGATCCCCGGCCTTGGTTCCACGGGCGGTTTCGAATTTTACATCCAGAGCAAGGGGAGCGGCAGCCCCCAGGAGCTCGAAAAGGTGGTCAAGGACTTTATCGCCAAGGCCCGCGAGCGTCAGGAGTTGGCCGGCATCTCAAGCACCTTCTCAGCCTCCCAGCAGCAGCTGTTCCTCGATCTCGACCGCGCCCGCGCCGAGATCCTCGGCGTGCCGGTCTCGACCGTCTACGAGACGCTGCAGGCCTACTTCGGCTCCGCCTACATTTCCCAGTTCACTCAGTTCGGCCGCATCTGGCAGGTGATCATCCAGGCTCGTCCTGAATACCGCGACCAGCCCGAGGATTTTGACCAGATTTACATTCCTTCGAACAGCGGCGCCATGGTGCCGCTTTCGGCGCTGATGACGGTGAGCTATGTTCCGGGGCCGAACCTGTTGACCCGCTTCAACGGCTTTCCGGCCGGCAAAGTCACCGGCAGCCAGGCCGCCGGTTTCAGCACCGGCCAAGCGATCACCAGCATGGAAGCGGTTTCCGGCGAAGTCCTGCCAGACGGCTACGGCTTCGCCTGGGCCGGTCAGGCCTTCGAGGAAAAGAAATCCGGCGGCACTTCGTCATCGGCGTTCATCTTCGGCCTGATCATGGTCTTTCTGATCCTCGCCGCCCAGTATGAGAAGTGGACTCTCCCTTTCGGCGTTATCCTGTCAGTCCCCTTCGCGGTCTGTGGCGCCCTGCTGCTCACCTGGCTCACCGGCTTGGAGAACGACGTCTACTTCCAGGTCGGCCTGGTCACTCTGGTCGGCCTGGCCGCCAAGAACGCCATCCTGATCATCGAGTTCGCCGCCGAAAACCTGCGCAACGGCATGGCTGTGGAGGAAGCGGCCATCGAGGCGGCCCGCCTGCGTCTGCGGCCGATCGTTATGACGTCTCTGGCCTTCATCCTCGGCTGTGTACCCATGGCGATCGCCACTGGCGCCGGCGCCAATAGCTTGCGCGCCATCGGCACCGGGGTGATCGGTGGCATGCTCGCTTCGACGTGCATCGCTTCGTTCTTCGTGCCACTCTTCTTCGTGCTACTGGAGGGGCGCACCGGCTTGTTCAAACGCAAGACGGCCAAGGTCCCAGCCCTCTGCAAAGCCGGAGGTGACCATCATGGGTAACCTGCTGCTTGCCGGTTTCATCCTGCTGCTGCCCGCCTGCACCGTCGGACCTGATTACGCGCGGCCAACCGTCGAATCTCCGGCAACCTGGATCGTTCCCTATGATGACGCGGCCGACCTGGTCAACACGGCCTGGTGGCAGCAATTCAACGATCCGGTTCTTGACGAATTGATCACTTCGGCGCTGAACGAGAATCTTGATATCAAGGCCGCTACGGCCCGGGTCGATCAGTTTCTCGGCCAGTGGCGCACCACCAGATCTGCGTACTTCCCGCAGATCGGTGCTTCGGCCGGAGCCTTCCGGCAGAAGGATACGGAAACAGGTCTTTTCCCAGGCAACAGTGACGATTACAGCGCTTACCAGGGGGCTCTCAATGCGACTTGGGAGATCGACCTGTGGGGGAGCATCCGCCGGTCCAACGAAGCGGCTCAAGCCGAACTTCTCGCCAGCGAAGCGGGCCGGCGTACTGTCCTGCTGACGCTGGTGAGCAATGTCGCCAGCAGCTACCTGACTCTGCGCGGCCTCGATCGTCAACTGGAGATTGCCCGCGAGACTGAACAGGCCTATGCCGAATCACTGCGCATCTTCCGTCTGCGTCACGATCATGGCACCGTTTCCCTGGTCGAGGTCAGCCAGGTCGAATCGGAATACGAAAATGCCCGTCAGGCCGTCCCGCAACTGGAAGGCCAGATCTCTCAGCAGGAACACCTGCTCGCCCTGCTGCTCGGGCGCAATCCACAAATTATCGCGCGCGGCAAAAGCATTGATGAGCTGACCATCCCCGGCATTCCGGCCGGTCTCCCATCGGAACTGCTCGAGCAGCGCCCAGACATCATCCGGGCCGAGCAGGCATTGATTGCCGTCAACGCCCGCATCGGCGTGGCCCGTGCGCTTTACTTCCCACGTGTCGCACTGACTGGAGCTTATGGTACGGCGAGTATCCACTCCGACCGTCTGTTCGAGGGGTCGTCGGCAATCTGGCAACTCGGGGGCAACGTTTTGGCACCAATCTTCACCTTCGGGGCGATCGAAGGCCAGGTGATGACCAGCGAGGCCGTCCAACGTGAAGCCCTGTATCTTTATCAGCAGTCGATCATTAGCGGCTTCCGTGATGTAGAAGATGCCCTGGTGGCAACCACCAAAGGGCGTGAAGTGCAAGCGGCCAAAGGGCGCAGGGTCAAGGCTCTGCAAACCTACGCTCGTCTTGCCGGTCACCAGTATGACGCCGGGACCACCAGCTACCTGCAGGTCCTCGATGCCAATCGGAGCCTGTTCGCCGGCCAGCTTGACTACTTACAAACTCAGGCCGCGGTGTTGACCAGCCTGATCGACGTTTACCGAACCATGGGTGGCGGTTGGGTTGACGAAGCGGAGAGGCGGATAGTGCAGCCGACGTCTCTGTAACAAAGGAGGCACAAATATGATATAACTGCCGAAATCAGATCAGGCCTTTATGCTTGCGTCTGTTTCGATGGTGGCTGGTTGTGTTCACCTGATTGAAGGGAGGTTTGGGTTATGTCGATGATCAAGGAGTTCAAAGAGTTCGCTGTGAAGGGGAATGTTGTCGATATGGCGGTAGGTATCATTATCGGTGGCGCGTTTGGCACGATTGTCAAATCATTGGTCGGAGATGTGATCATGCCTCCGATCGGTATGCTGCTGGGCAACGTCGATTTTTCGCAACTTTTTCTGGTTCTCAATAGCGGGAGCGCGCCCGGCCCCTATGACACCGTTGCCGAAGC
>JBPPMB010000127.1:0-10131 GCA_051305855.1 Desulfuromonadales bacterium | reverse complement strand
GGGGCCTTCGTAGCCGCCCTCGGCTCACTCATCTTCTCCCTCTCCGGCGATATGACACTGGCCGGGCTCGGCAGGCTCCTTATCGGCGGCTCCGTCGCGGTGGCCTTTGTCGGCATGCTCAAGATCGCCAGCGTCTGGTTCGCACCGCGGCAGTTCGCCCTTGCCACCGGGCTGGCCCTGTTTGTCGGCGTATCCGGAGCAGTCTTTGCCGGAGTGCCCTTGCGCCTCTTGGTTGCCGCCTTCGGCTGGCGTTCCGTCATGGCGGTCTCTGCGGCGCTGACCTTATGCATCGGCGTCGCCATCTGGATCGTCGTCCGCGACGATCCCCGCGAGAAGGGCTTCAAAAGCTACGGTTACGGCCATGCCGAAGGGGAGGTCAGCGCACCCGGAATGGGTATTGTCGCAGGGATGAAAGAGGTCCTCAAATACCGGAACACCTGGCTCTTGATTCTGGCGCCGGGGGGGATCGTCGGTTGCATTCTTACCTTCTCCGGCCTCTGGGGGATACCCTTCCTTACCACCCACTACGGCATGACCACTACCAGCGCAGCGACACTCACCTCGACCCCGCTTGTGGCTTGGGCGGTGAGCAGTCCCATCTTCGGCGCTCTGTCCGACCGTTTCGGCAAGCGCAAGCCCTTGTATCTCATCGGCACCTTCTTCGTCGCGCTTTGCTGGGGAGTGATCATCCTCATCCCCGGGTTGCCGATACCGGTACTTATTGGTGCCCTGGTAGGCGCGGGCGCAGCCTCCGGCGGAATGATTATCGGTTTTGCCTACGGCAAGGAATCGGTTCCCATGCACCTGGCAGGGACCGTCTCGGGAATGATCAACATGGGTGTCATGGTGGGGCCGATGATCCTTCAGCCCCTCGTGGGGTGGTTTCTCGATCTCGGCTACAAGGGCGGGATCGCCGGTGGTGTGAGAGTTTATGAGTGGACCGCTTATCGCGCCGGTTTCTCGCTCATGCTCGGATGGGGGGTGCTGGCTTTTATCTGCCTGCTCTTTACCAGGGAGACTTACTGCCGCCAGAATTCACAATGATGTGGCGAGAGCTTTAACAAAACCGGGACCAGAGGGCACAAGCGTCTACTCCGCCAGCGCCTGCAAGCTCACTGCACGATTGCCATACGCCGTTGCCGTAAGACGGCAAGTCTTGCAACGACTCGATAGTTTATGGGTTGCTAGGCCTTGGCGAACAGGCACTTGAGATAGCGGCTTTCGGCGAAGTCGAGGGGGTGGTCAAGGGCGTGGTCGGTCTCCAGGATCCGCGACAGCGGGCGGCCGGCGCGGGTGGCTGCGTCGCACATGGTCTGGCGAAAAGCCCCGGGGCTCACCGGGCTTGAGCAGGAAGCAAGCACAATGTCACCGCCGGCAGCAAGCAGGCTGACGCCGAGGTGGGCGAGGCGACCGTAGGAGGCCAGCGCTTCCTTGACCTGGGTGCGGCGCACGGCGAAAGCCGGCGGATCGATGATCACCAGGCCGTACTGCTGTCCCTGCTTGAGCAGTTCCGCCATGGCGTTGAAGGCGTCATCCTCGATGGTCAGGTGGCGCGCCGCAGCGACCGCCGGGGTCCTGGCGTTGAGGGCGAAGTTGCGCCGCGACGAGGCCAGCGCGGGGCCGCTCTGGTCGAGGCTGGTGACTTCCAGAGCGCCGCCGCGGGCGGCGGCGAGAGAGAAGCCGCCGTTGTAGGAGAAGGCGTTGAGTACCCGTTTCCCCGCGGCGAGCTGTTCCACCCGGGCGCGGTTGTCGCGCTGATCAAGGAAGAAGCCGGTCTTCTGGCCGTGCACCGGGTCGAACTCGAAGCGCAGCCCGTTTTCGCGAAAGGTGAGGGGTGCGGTGATCGGCTCGCCGTAGAGAAGATGGCCGTCTGCGAGACCGCGCAGTTCCTCGGGGTACTGTTTCATTCCCCGGCTTAAGCGCAGCACGATGCGGGTGAGCGGTTGCTGCTCAAGCAGTATCTCGAGGAAGTTACGGAGATGAGGGAGCCAGGCGTGGGTGTAGAGCTTCACCACGGCCGTCTCGCCGTAGCGGTCAACGGCCATTCCCGGCATGCCGTCGCTCTCGCCATGGATCATGCGATAGCCGTCCGTTCCGGTTGTGAGCAGCGGCAGGCGGCGGGTCAGGGCCAAGGCGATTCGCTCGGCGAAGAAGGCTCGGTCGATCGGGCCTGGCTTGCTGGTGCGCAGAGCGCGCATGCGGATGGCGGACAGTGGATCGTAGAGCCCCACCGCCACGAAGCGCCGCTTGCCGTCGAAGACCAGCGCCAGGTCGCCCGGTTGCCCCTGATGGCTCTCGCTCTTGATGCGCTCGGCGTAGAGCCAGGGGTGCCCGCGGTGCAGGGTCGCCATGGCGGAGTTGGTCACCTGTAGTTTTACCGGCTTTGCCGAACAGCGCGGCCATGTTCTCAAGAGGGGGTGAAGGACGCTTGTCATAGAGGAAAACCTGTCTTTTTATGATTTTTTCAGGTTGAAGGTCGAGGGTCTCTACTTTAGCAGATGTCGTGGTTTGGGGTACTCAAAAGGGGCTGAAGAAATTGAATGTCAACATTTTGTCTGGAGCCGGCGGTCTTCAGCTTTTGCTACTATGCAAGATTTTTAGCACAACAGCGGGTCACGTTTCTTGAGACATTCTTTTACCAGGAAAGAGTCAACAGTGTGCTCGGCCAGAACCTTTTCCGCACCGCTTTTGATGCACTCGCAAAAACAAAGAGGATGGCTAAGCAAAAATTTCGTCCTACAAGGCCTGGTGGTTTTTCAGGGGCGAAGGCATACATCAGGTATGTCGAGGTCCTTAAAAAAACGCCGTAACGCCGTAGGGCGGACTTTTTGCGACGCCATCGCTTATGGTAAACACACCTTTCATGGCAGCTCTTCCTTGAGGGCGGAGTGGGGGTATGCTATTTTGCAGGTAACTGCTATATCCTGACCAGAGATGAGCCGATGAAGAGAACACCTTACTCCATGATACTCGGAACCGGTCGCGCCGTCCCGGAACAGATCCTCACCAATGCCGATCTGGCAAAGATGGTTGAGACCTCCGATGACTGGATTGTCTCGCGCACCGGGATCAAGCAGCGCCATGTCGCAGCTCCGGGAACCGCACTCTCCGACCTGGCGACCGAAGCCGCCCGCAAAGCCATGCAGGATGCCGGAGTCACCGCCGAGGAGATCGACCTGATCGTGCTCGGTACGGTGACCGGGGATATGAAATTCCCTGCCACGGCCTGCCTGGTCCAGGCCAAGATCGGGGCAAAAAATGCTGCGGCTTTCGATATCTCCGCCGCCTGCTCCGGTTTTCTCTACGGGCTGCAGGTGGCCGAGGGGATGATGGCCACTGCCGGCTACCGGCGGGTGCTGGTCATCGGTGGCGAGGTGCTCACCTCGATGGTCAACTGGCAGGATCGCGACACCTGCGTGCTCTTCGGCGATGGGGCCGGCGCTGTGGTCCTTGGCCCTTCCGATGGCGTGCATGGTCTGCTGCAGGCCTGCATGGGCAGCGATGGAACCTACAGCGGCCTGCTATATAACCCCGGCGGCGGCAGCGTCCATCCACCGAGCGCCGAGAATGTCGCCACCCGGCTGCACTCCATCCGCATGGAAGGGAAAGAGGTCTTCCGCCATGCCGTAAGCGCCATGACCGATGCCATGCACCAGGTGCTGGCGCAGGCAGGGCTCACCGGCGACGATCTCGACCTGCTGATCCCCCACCAGGCCAACCTGCGCATCATTGAGGCGGTAGCCAAGCGCTGCAAAATACCGATGGAAAAAGTCTTCATCAATGTTGATCGCTACGGCAACACTTCAGCAGCCTCCATCCCCATCGCCCTTGACGAACTGCGACGCAGCGGTGACCTCAAAGAGGGTTCACTGGCCGGGCTGGTCACCTTTGGCGGGGGCTTTACCTGGGCCGCCGCGCTGATGCGTTTTTAGACGCAGGTTGGAATGCCCTCACGATAGGGGACTTAAAATTCACCACCAGGCCCTTAAACCTTGCCTAGAGCTTCCCTGGCCCTGCAAGGTGTCGTATCATAATAATTAGTGAGCAGTGGCCAGGGCAGCAGGACCATCCCTGGCAGAAAGATTGACGATGAACGAAAAGACACCCGCCTACATCTCCCGCGTGCACATTGAGCGTGGCGTGGAAAAGTTTGATCGGCTCGCTTTTCTGCCCGCAGAGACAGATCCGGTGCATTTTGGTACCCACGGTCCAGTCGCCGAGCACTACGGGCGCAAGAGCGAGGATATCAAGGAGCCTCATGCCACCACCCTCGATTATGTCGTCGCCGCCGCCGGTGGCTGACTGATCGGCACTTTTGCCGGCGCGCTGGAAGCGCGTCAAGTCCCTGTCGGCAGGGGGGATCTTTCTGCCGAAGTTCGTGGTGATATTGTTGTCGAAGACAAGGTTCTGGTCATCAGGCGCATACATGTAACCTACGCCCTCAGGGCAGCGGACAGCCTGCGGGAAACCATCGAGCGCGTCCACCAGATGCATCACAATGTCTGCCCGGTTTACCGTTCGTTATCGGGTTCAATCGAGATTACCACAGAATACTTGCTCAACCAGAACGAGCTTTGACAGACCTGGTTGCTAAGGGTGCCCGTTAAAGATCCCATGATTTCACTCAAAGCTGGCACAAGCCCCGAGCATTAGAGCATTAACAGGGTCAATACGATGAAGCTTGACAAAACCGACCTGGTGGTTTCCGAAGTGGGTTTCGGAGCCATCCCCGTTTTTCATCTACAGCCGGCTCATGGATAGTCCGACAGGTTGCTAGACAGCTTTCTTGCACGTGCTAAAGTTGTCAGAACTAAGACTGTCAACTACGTCTAGAAGAAGGGATATCCACCATGGACAACCAAGCCAGCGTCTGCTTCACGTTTGAAGTCGCCTGTGATGCTGCCATCGACATGGAGGCCCAGATTTACCGCAGCTTCCTGAACGCGATCCGCCTCGTCAAGGACCGCGCGGCGAACGAGATTCTCATCGATGCCGCGATGCTCCGCCTCGACATCAAGCAACAGCTTGAGCTCGCCGCGCTCAGGGGGGGCTTCGAGGGCGAGACGGCAAACGGGCCGGTGCCGACCATGCATCTCAAGATCCGCTGCTGCGACGGCCATCAGATCAGCGCCAAGGCCGACAACCGCAAGGCGCTCGCCTATGCGATCGAACTCTCGAAAGACGCTCTGCAGTTCTACCGCAACATGGCTGAGCAATGCAGCGGCGCGCCTATGGCCAAGCTCTTCACCATTCTCGGCGACGGCCAGACCAGGCATCTGCAGTCCCTCGAGGATGTCTATGAGGAACGCTTCCTGCCAGAAGGTTGAGAACCGTCAGAGATGGGGACAGCTGGAGGAGGCACCCGTTTTTGATTGACCCTCCCCCCGTTGGCGGATATTATGTTTCAGATGCTTCATGGTTTTGCTTTCTGTCTCACTGCCTGTTGCCGACCTGCTGGTTGCTTCCCCTGTTTTTACTGGTCCTGCTCCACGAGCCCTTTGAGTTCACTGACCCGTAGCTGCTCCCTTGACGGCTGATGCGGCCGCGCTCGCCTGATGTGCGCGCCTGCCCGCCATCCTCTACCCGGTTGAAGACATTCACCCGTTCCTGGACCTTGTTTCTGGTCTGCTTGCGAAATGGATTGCTCTGCTCGACCTGTTGTGGCTGCGTAACCTTGCGCTGCTCGACCCGTTGTGGCTGCGTGGCCTTGCGCTGCTCACGGCTCCGACGAACCGCCTCGACCGCCGGCGTTTGCCTCTGCGGTTCTGTAGAAACAGCTGACCGCTGCTTATCCCTTTCGGACTTTTGCCGGAGCTTAAGCTCAGTCTCCTCCCGCGCACGTTTGTTAGAGGAGGTCTGCCGCGTAGTTTGCCGTTTGATGACCTGTTGCTGTGACCGCTTATCCTTTGTAAACCGTTGGTCTTGCCTGTCAGGGATGACGTTCTCCCTGACTTGTCGAGTGCGGTTATCCGTCGACGAAGCTGCCGGTGCACGGAACGTCTCTGCGCTTTCCTTCCGTGTACGGTTCCGGTCAGTCGATTTGAAGGTCCGTCCCTTGCGCTCCGAGAAGCCGCGAGTCTCTTCGCGGAACTCCCTTTTGGGGTATGGCCGTTGGCCGAATTCCCGCGCAGTATACTTGTCGCCATAGGCAACACCTCGCCGGTGGGCGGGTGAATGATGCCAGCGCCCGGGGTTTGCTGCCCAGTGATCATGCCGAACATATCTCGGTCGCTTGTAAGCATCGATGTAGACATAACGGTATTGCCAGTCGAAGTAGCTCCAGTTGGTGTAAGAAAAACCGAAGTAATAGCCAGGCCAGTAGGAGAAGCCAATACCGTAACTGACTCCAGGGGGGCCCCAGAAGTAGGGCGGATAGGCCGGATACCACCAGGAGCCATAAACGGAGTAGGGGTCGTAGTAGGGCACGTAAATGACCTGGGAACTTGCCGGTTCGATGATGATCGCTTCTTTCTCAACTATGACCTTCTGTTGGTTAGAGCTGGCAAGATTACCCTCGGCACGGGCGCTGGTGCGCAGCTCCTGGACCATGTCCAGGACTTCCTCCTCCTGGGCCAGGAAAGCGTTGCCGAGATCGGTTGTTTCGCTGATTCTTTCGCTCATCAATGCCAGGATTGACGGGAAATGACAGAGCGCCTTGACGCTGGTATCCCAGCTCTTGCTCAGCAGTGCATTATCCAGCTCATCGTCCTTGAGCTCCGGACTTTGCTTGACCCATCGGTCGGCTTCGATCAACTCGATAGGGTAGGTCGAGGCCATCAGGACCTGGGACAGGAGCGTGTCGGGATAGAGCGCGATCGGCGCCAGCATCTGGGCAAGTTCCTCTCGACTGTACTGATCATACGGCTCCGCATAGGTGCTCTCCTGTTCCTGGGCTTGCAACGGCAGGGCAAAGCTGGAAACCATCAAGGGGATGATGAGGGTAAGCTTGAGGATGGTTGTTGCTTTCATGGCTACCTCCTGACTGACGGGGTGACCGACATGACAGTTTCTGCATAAGTCGGTGACAGGATGGTCGCTATTGCTCTGGGGGCGGTTGCACAACCGCTAGCTGATGCAATGCAGATTGTGCAACCCATAGTACATTGTAGCACTAACCAGAGCAGTGATACTCCACATCGCCACATAACTGTTGTTTTCTTGGACGTACGAGCTGGGAGAAAGGTTTACCGCTCTTGTGGACCGCAAAGTCATTGACGTGCAGTTAATGGACCTGTCCCCAATGATGACGGGGATGATACGGTTTTGCTTCTCGTAAAGCATTCTACCTGCTGCATCGGCGGTGCCCCGCAGCTCAGCTATAAACGTTGGAACAATGCAAATCCAAATCCAAATCGGGATCGCTGTCGGGATCGAAAAGAAATGACACTTGGACACGAGAAGCTTGACGTCTAACGCTTTTCGATTGAATACGTCGCCATCAATTATTGGATCAATCTCTACAACGTGCGTCGAGCTTTTCAATAGCTTTGTAGAGAAAGGCAGACAACTTTTCAAAAAAAGTGCTTCATTCATTGAACGAATACAAAATGACAAAGCAAGCGACTCAAAGCAAAGAGGTTCAGTCTATTGCCGAAGAATTACAAGCAACGTTAAAAAAATAATTGATCAACCGTGATTCCAATAAAAGCCATATAACAATCCAATGGACCCGAAGAAAAAGACGTTTTTGCAAATTTAAAAGCAAAATCTAAATTGTCGGTGTGTCACGCAAGTTCGCGTCACCGCCGTTTATAATGTAACTTTAAACAGACATGGCCGTTTGCACGTTTGCAAGGGCTCTTCTTCGTCCTTACTGGTGGCCAGTGTTTGACTCGAATAACAGTAAGATCGTATCGTGACAACTAATTTTTATTCTAATGTCAGATGTATTGCAAAATATTGCAGGGATAAGGTATAAACTCAAACAATAGTTAACCTTCACAACGAAAGAGACATAATCATGGCTACCATTACAGAGCTCGCATCAGAAATTGTCCTCTCCCACGCATCGAACACTTCAATGACCAAAGATGAGCTTATCGCTGAACTGAAAGAGGTTCATGCTGTGCTCACTGCTTTGGAGATGGGTGAAGCAGTTCCTGCTCCAGGAGCAGCAGAAGAAGAACAAGGATCCGCTGTTCCGGCAATCACCATGCGTAAAGCTTTAGGTAAAAAACAGATCTTCTGCATGATCTGCGGCAAGGGATTCACTACCCTGAAACGTCACCTGGGTGCAGCACACGATCTCACGCCTAAAGAATACCGCAATCAGTTCGGCATCCCGGCAGGGACGACTTTAGCTGCCAAGGACTATTCTGAAAGCAGACGCCAGATGGCTATAGATAAGAACCTGGCAGGTGGGTTGGCTAAGGCGCGTGCTGCCAGAGGGAAAAAGAAGTAGGGTTGTTTATTAGATCAGGAATTATTCGGTGAAAATAGGAGACAGGCAATCGCCTGTCTCCCATTTCTGTCAAATGTCCACTGCAGATTACCCATACTCGCGGATCGCCGAGGCAGTGGCAAGACGCTTTAAGAGGCTGTGGTCTCTCGTCTCCTGATCACCGATCTCCGTCTTCCAAGCCCCGTGCCCCGGTTTATTGGATCCCCGAAAAATGCTTCATAAACTGAATACGCTCAAACACGGCAGGATTCTCCACGTTTTTACTGCTTGCCTTGCCCTTGAATTTCTCTAAAGAAGAGAACCCTTTCTCCTGCATCCACTTTTCGAGACCGCTTAAGAGCCCATTGATAGATTCAATCCCGTTCTCGTACAAAACAGAGACGACTTGAACGGCATCGGCGCCCGCTAGAATTTGTTTTATAACGGCCTCATGCGTGTGAATTCCCGAAGAGGCGGCCAAGCTGCAGCTTACTTTGTCAGAGAGTAGCGCGATCCAGCGCATAGACTCCAAAAAATCGTCCGGAGAGCTGAAACTTCTACCCTGCACGGCTTCCAATGTATTGATATCGATATCTGGCGTATGGGCACGATTAAACAACACCAGCCCTCTAACGCCTGTCTGGGACAAATCCAGAATGGTTTTTGCCATATGGGTAAAACTGTTGTTGATCTTTATCGACACAGGCATAGTAACCTGTGTCAGTACTTTGTGGATGATGACTTTGATGCTCTGTTCAAAGTCGCGGATGACCAGGTCCGATGGATTGAGACTGATGTTTAGTTCCAGGGCATCAACCCCGGCTTCTTCAATGTGCTTGGCAAAGTGAGTCCACTCCGATGGGGAGACGCAGTTAATGCTGGCGATAATCGGAATAAGCACTTCTTTTTTAGCAGCCTTGATCAGTTGAATGTATTCGTTTAAGCACTCTTTCTTCACATGCACATCAATGTAATCCAGGGTTTCGGAATATTTATCGTAGATAAATCTATTTTCTCTGGCCTCGCGCAGCTGGTTTTCAACATCCATTAGGATCTCCTCTTCAAAAATGGATTTCAACACAACGGCGGCGGCACCCTGTTTTTCTAAATTTTTGATTTCGCTTACGCTTGAGGACAGACCACAGCTTCCAACGACAATTGGATTCTTCAGGCTGAGCCCTAAGTATTTAGTTGTTAAATCCATAGATTCCCCTGCTTCTATAATGCTTCAATCGTTTTTTTGTCCTGTGCCCCGTGGGGATTCACCACCCTCAAAGAAAAAACGGTTTTCTCTTTGCTCCCGCGACTCTTCAAAACGCAGAGAGATTCTTCTTTTGCAGATAACGGTCGATACCGGCGGCGGCATTTCTGCCATCGCCCATGGCTAAAATGACTGTGGCGCCGCCACGGACGATATCGCCTCCGGCAAAAAGTTCGGGAACGCTCGACTGCATTTCCTTCTCCTCAACCACAATGGTTCCCCATCGACTGACTTTCAGTCCTGGCATACTCTGCGGGATAAGCGGGTTGGGCGAAACACCGACGCTGACGATCACCAGATCGGCTTCCAGCTCATACTCCGAGCCTGCAACGGGAACCGGCTTTTTACGACCGGAAGCGTCCGGTTCGCCGAGTTCCATTTTTTGCAGCCTGATCCGGTTGACGCGCCCGTTTTTATCTGCGAAATATTCAACCGGGCTGTTCAAATTTAAAAACTCTATGCCTTCTTCCTGGGCGTGTTTGATCTCTTC
>JBPPMB010000114.1:0-11823 GCA_051305855.1 Desulfuromonadales bacterium | reverse complement strand
CCGGACGAGAACTTGCCAATTATTGTTTCGAAGTCCTTGACTGACTTGACCTCTTTACCATCAGCCTCAACGATCAAGTCACCGACCCGCAGATTGGCTTCGGCGGCCGGGCCGTCGGGAGCAATCCTGGTAATCAGGATGCCCGCGGTCCCCTGCAGAGCAAAACGCTCAGCCAATTCAGGCGTCACATTTACAGCAGTGATACCAAGGGCCCCGCCGCTTTCTTTGTCGCCCGCAGCAAGTTCCTGGCCAGCCTCGGCCATTTTGCCGATTGTGACTTCGACCACACGCTCCTTACCATCACGGAATATTTTAACCTTGACGGCTTTGTCGACGGGAGTAGCCGCCACCAGCCGCGGCAGATCATTAAGCTCAGCGATCATCTGGCCATCGAAAGCAAGGAGAATATCACCGCGCTGCAGGCCGGCCTTATCAGCTGGAGAATCCTTGATGACCTCGTTGACCAGTGCTCCATGGGTGGTCTCGAGCCCGAAAGTATCAGCCAACTCTTTATTCAAAGCCTGCACGGTCACACCCAACCAGCCCCGCGTGACATGCCCTTCGTCACGCAGCTGGGGGAGAATCTGCTTGGCCATATTGACCGGGATAGCAAAACCGATGCCCTGCCCCCCGGCAACGATTGCGGTATTGATGCCGACTACCTCACCCTTGACGTTGAAGAGGGGGCCTCCGGAATTGCCGGGATTGATGGACGCATCGGTCTGGATGAAATCATCATAAGGCCCGGCACCGATCACACGTCCCTTGGCGGAAACGATTCCGACGGTAACCGTCTGCTCCAAGCCAAAAGGGTTGCCGATCGCCATGACCCACTCGCCGACCTTGATACCGTCGCTCTCGCCCAGCCTGGCAATCGGCAGATCCTCTCCGGTTTCAATCTTGATCAGAGCCAGATCAAGCTTGGGATCAAGACCACGGATCTCACCATTAAACTCCCGGCCATCGGAGAGCTTGACCTTGATTTCATCTGCGCCATCAACCACGTGATCATTGGTCAGGATGTACCCGTCTGCGGAGATGATAAAGCCTGACCCGAGCGAGCGTTCCTTGCGCCTTGACTGCGGTGCATCGCGGAAAAAACGCTCGAAGAATTCATCGAAAGGATCGCCCCCGCCAGGAGTTTTCGGGCCGCGGAAAAGTGGAGTCTGGGGCTGGACCGTTTTGGAGGTGCTGATATTAACAACTGCAGGCTTGAGCTGCTCGGCCAGGGCCACGAAATCAGGGGGTTGGGCACTTGCCGGAGCAATCCAGCAGCAGACCAGCAACACAATCAGAAAGGGAACTTTAAGACGCAACAACATGCTCATTATTTCCTCCATTGGGGTTATTTTCACAAATGTAATAACCGTTGGACGAACTGTCAATTGCCAGCGTCACCGAAAAAAGGTCGATTTGAGCCGTTTCAGAGAGCTATTCCAGAATCGTCGTTGTGGGATACTTGCCTTCTTCCGGACCTTTGATTGGCAGACGTACTGAGAAGCAGCTCCCTTTGTTGACTTCAGATGTTACCTCGATACTGCCACCGTGAGCATCGGCAATCCACTTGACGATTGCCAGGCCGAGTCCGGTGCCGCCATCCATGCGGTTGCGGGCTTTATCGACCCGGTAAAAACGATCAAAGATATGGGGCAGATGTTCGGCAGGGAGGCCTATGCCCGAGTCACTGATATCAACACGCGCAAAACCATTGTCCATCGCCAGAGTAATCTCCATGTGACCATTTTCAGGTGTATATTTTATGCCGTTGGATATCAGGTTGAGGAACATCTGTCGCAGCCGCAGTTCATCACCGCGGAGACGGATCTCTTCGTCAACCTCAAGAAGCAACTGAACCTCGATATTCTTTGCCTCACACAAAAGACTGCTCTGCAGATAGAGTTCCTGAACCAGGTCGCTCAGGCTGAGCTCCTTCATTTCCAGCGTCAGCTCACCGACCTCGCTCTTGGCCAAAGTCAGCAAGCTCTCGATGATCCGTTCCATGCGATCGATTTCTTCCATGTTGGAACGCAGCATGTCACGGAATTCTTCCGGAGTCTTGGCCCAGCGCAATGTGACTTCGGTTTCGCCACGCAGGATGGTGAGCGGCGTGCGCAGTTCATGGGAGGCGTCTCCGGAGAACTGCCGGACGCGGCGGAACGACTTGTCGAGGCGGTCGAGCATCTGGTTCAGGCAGGCCACCATCTGCGCGAGTTCATTCTGGTAGTTACCCAGAGGCAGGCGACGGGAAAGATTGTCTGCCGTAATCCCCCGGGCAGCTTCGGTGACTTCGATGATCGGAGCAATGGTGCGTTCAGCCAGCAGCCAGCAACCCAG
The DNA here is from genome assembly GCA_051305855.1 of Desulfuromonadales bacterium. Taxonomy (GTDB): domain Bacteria; phylum Desulfobacterota; class Desulfuromonadia; order Desulfuromonadales; family BM103; genus M0040. The sequence goes on along the minus strand of JBPPMB010000114.1, from coordinate 9,489 downwards.
GCACAGCCAGAAAATGGCAAAGGGCCCGACCACCAGATAGATCAGACGCAGTTCCTCAATGGTCTCCTGCAGAGGGCCGAGTTCCTGTGCTACCTGAATTACTCCCGCCAACCGTTCACTGGAAACCAAGGGGAAAGAAAACAGTCGCAGTCCCCCTCCAGCCTCGAGCTCAAGGGTTTCCATGTGCTCATTCAGCCAGCGCACCTGCTGGCGGGCGATTGGCCCGAAAGGCAGCTCACGCCCACCCAGGTTGTCAGTGGCGCAGACTACCTGCAAACTGGCATCACGCAACACCAGGAAGGCGATCCAGTTATATTTGTGCGCCATCTCCTGAAGATGTTCGCAGCTCTCGAGGATGTTGGAACCCCGGTGTTCTTCGATACGGTGTTGTTCCAGAGTACGCGCGATTTCCCTGACCTGGCGATCCACCTGCTTGCCCAGGCTGTGGGAAAAATAGTGATACGAAAACAGAGCACTCACTGCCAGGATGACAGCCAGCGTCATTGCGTACCAAAAAGTCAGGCGAACCTTGATCGACCGTAGTGGTGAGACGGCCAAAGTTACTCCTCCTTGAGAACGTAACCAATCCCACGAACGGTATGAATCAACTTCTTGGAGAAGTCGCGGTCAACCTTTTTACGCAGATAGTTGACGTAAACATCGATGATGTTAGTGAACGAATCAAAAGTGTAATCCCAGACATGTTCGGCGATCATGGTCCGTGTCAGAGTCGTCTCCGGGTTGCGCATGAAGAATTCGAGCAGGGCATATTCCTTGGCCGTCAGGTCAATCTCTTCTTCGCCGCGCCAGACTTTGTGCGCTACTGGATCAAGACGCAAATCCGCGTAGGTTATTTCCGCACCGCGCTCATGGGTGCCGCGTCGAGCCAGGGCCCGCACACGTGCCAATAACTCGGCAAAAGCAAACGGTTTGGTCAAATAGTCGTCACTACCAGAATCGAGTCCGGCGACGATATCATCGACCGTGTCCTTAGCGGTCAAGCAGAGGACCGGGCTATCTACGCTTTTTTCTCGCAGGGCTTTAATAGCCGTCAAGCCATCCATCTTGGGCAGCATAATATCCATGAGAATCAGGTCGTAACTGTTCTGTGTCCCGAGTTCGACGCCCGACTCGCCATCGTAGGCGACATCAACAGTAAACCCCTCACCTTCCAGTCCACGCTGGATAAAACTTGCAACTTTTTTCTCATCCTCTACCACAAGAATTCGCATGATCATTTCTCCTTTAGCTTCCTTGTATTATCTGTTGATTGACAAAATGAACAATCTGCAAATCGACAGCAAGTTATTGCAAGCCGAGACGAACCAGGACTTCATTGGCAGTTTCCTCGACGGCCTTGCTCGAGACATCGATAACTACCCAGGGGTGGCGCCGAAAGAGCTTTTTGGCATGTTTCAGCTCCTCTTCAATCTGTTCATAATCGGCATAAGCTGCCCTGGGGTCTTGCCCCAGATTGCGCAACCGCGCTGCGCGCACTTCCACCAGTCGCTGTGGGTCAATGACAAGTGCTGCAATTTTCTTCGGATCAACTTCAAAAAGCTGTGACGGCGGATCAATCCCATTGATCAGGGGCACATTGGCAACTTTCCAGCCTCTATGCGCCAGGTAGATGGAAAGTGGTGTTTTGCTGGTTCGCGAAATCCCAACCAGAACGATATCGGCCAGGTAAAGGTTGCGCGGTTCCTGACCGTCGTCGTGTTTAACGGTAAACTCGACCGCTTCGATGCGTCGAAAATAAGCCTCATCAACCCCATGCAGCAGCCCGGGTGTTTCTTTCGGCGAACGACCAAGGTAGTGAGCAACCTTCAGCAAAAGAGGCGTCAGCAAATCAATGCTGCCCAGGCCCAGGCCATCACACTCATCGTGAACCAATTGAGCAAGCTCTCGATTGACAATAGTGTACACGACCAGACCACAATGTCTCAGGGCTTCATCCAGGGCCTCGTAGACCTGGTTCTTGGTCCGAACGTTGTTAATGCGCGTCAAGCGAACCGGCTTGTCGCGAAACTGAGTCAGGGCTGCCAAGACCATTTTTTCGGCGGTCTCGCCGGTTGCATCAGAAAGCAGATAAATTACCTGGGAGGTTGACATTATACTTCCTCATGAAACGTCGAAAAATTCTAACAGGATCTAATGAAAATGCAAATACCAAGCAATCCAGCCTTGCTGGCCTTATAATGATAAATCAGCAACTTCCAAGGAGCCATCAGATGCTAAATAGGATATTTTGTCATATATTTGTTTTTATTCTCATTAGACTATCATTTATTATTTCAGAGCCCGCCTTCTCAGGTCAAGATTTTCTATTGCAATACCCCATAAACTTCGCTAAACAACCAGCATGACGAATAAATGGCTGGAAATGCGCATTAATGTCCCGGATCAGGCCGTCGATCTGGTTTCCCAGGCTCTGATGGATCTTGGTTGCACCGGCATCACTGCCGCGGAAAAAGTCCTGGACACTTTTGTCGTGCCACGACCAGAGTCCCTCGCCAACGATCCGGTTCTGCGTGCCTATTTTGTCTACCCGGAAAACGTGAGTACGCTCTGCCTGACCGTGCAGCAGGCTTTGTCCGCACTGACCGACATCTATCCGGAATTGACTAAAACCCGCCTGGATTATCGGGAACTTGCTGACCTCGATTGGGCAAGCAACTGGCAACAGCACTTTCCGCCCTTCAGGGTCGGCAACCGCCTTGTCATCCATCCTTCGTGGATCGATTGGCCGGCCACGGGCAATGAAGCAGTCATCACCCTTGACCCTGGACAGGCGTTTGGCACCGGCACCCACGCAACCACCGGGCTCTGCCTGGAAGCGCTGTCTGACCACTTCGAAAGCACCCGTCCACCACAACGAATCCTGGATGTTGGTACCGGCTCCGGGATTCTGGCCATGGCCGGCGCAGCGCTCGGTGCACAAGAAGTGGTTGCTTGCGATATCGACAGTGACGCCTGTCGGGTTGCCGCCGATAACGTTGAGAAGAACCAGCTCTCCCTGCAGATATCGATCACGGACAAACCTCTGGATGCAATTCCGGGACGATATGATCTGGTGCTGGCCAACATCCTGGCCGGTGAGAACATTCGACTTGCAGCCTCGCTTGTAGAACATCTTGCACCGCAGGGTCGCCTGGTTTTATCCGGCATTCTTATCGAACAAGAGCAGCGGGTTATTACCGGCTTCGCCAACTTCCCGTTGATCCTTCTCTCCACACTTCACAGAGACGAGTGGACCTGCATCGTCTACCAGCATCATGAGTGACCCTTTGCGTTTTTTTGTCCCTTCCGAAAGCCTGCAAGGTGATCATGTCGTGATTACCGACGAACCTTATCACCATCTGCGCAACGTCCTGCGCATTAAGGCAGGCGCCGTTCTCCTGCTGCTTGACGGCTACGGTCAATGCTGTGAAGTCCAGCTCGAGCAACTGCAATCAAAACAGGCGACAACACGGGTGTTACGCCGTTGGCAGGAAACGAACCTGACTCTGCCGATTACCCTGCTACAGGCAATCCCCAAAGGGGACAAGTTTGAGCTGGTACTGCAAAAAGGAACAGAGCTGGGCGTGAGCTGCTTTCAACCCCTCGAGACCGACCATGCCATTCCGAACCTGGCCATGGCGCGGCGACATAAACGTGAACAGCGCTGGCAGCGCATCGTCAGTGAAGCTGCCCGCCAGAGTCGCCGCAACTTTCTTCCGGAGCTCAAGCCGATGCAAACGCTGACAACAGCGCTCGTAGAAGCTTCCAGCGATCTCAAGTTGGTGCTTTGGGAAGCCGCCTCAATGCCGCTTGCAGCAATTTTACCGGAACAACCTCCCAAAGGCGTCAGATTGCTCATTGGTCCAGAGGGGGGGTTCTCAACAGCTGAAATCACGGCCATTACTGAGGCCGGATTCCAGGCTGTGCACCTTGGACCGCGCATCTTGCGTACCGAAACAGCAGGCTTGGCAGTAACCCCTGTCTTGCAGTACCTTTATGGCGACTGGCAGTATGCCCCTGTCAGCAGCAATTCACATCAGCACGGGGAGGACCTATGAAGTGCCCAAAATGCGGCTACCACAGCTTTGACCATCTGGACCGCTGCAAGAAGTGCGGCAAAGGCCTGGTAGAGCACAAAGAGAAATTTAACTTTCGCCGCTTTTTTACCACTGGGCATAAAAAGGCAGCAGAGCCAGACTCAGTCGGAACCGAACGCCATAAGGAAGAGCCGCCATCAGCTGACGGCACTATTGACTTTGGTTTTGACTTCCTTGAAGAAGAAAAGGAACCGATCAGCAAAACAACCGGCAGCGAGAGCGCCTCTTAAGACAAGCCAGAGGATGGGCCAGAGTTCTCCCTTTAGAGAGGAGACAAACCTTCGAAGAACTTTCAGCCTCGCCGCTTCTTTTCTCGAAGAAAACGGGGCTTTTCTGTTTTTCACCAAAGAAAAAACTCACCTGTACGCAATTTTCCTGCTCGACGCAAGGGGATGGCCGGGCGGCAAGCAATCAGCAGCAAAAGATACAAGCAATTGGGAGCTTCAAACCAATGAAACAAAGAACCGCCACAAGAGAGTCCCGAGCACACCGGTGCGGAGACAATTCAAAGCGCACCAGGATCGGCTTTATCACCAGCTTTTGCTTACTTCTTTTGACACTGTCGGCAGTGCTGGCCAGTGCGGCCCCGGCGAAGCAGGAGCCTCTTCCGCCCTTGGTCGTGGTCACAGCTGTTGCCGAGCAGGATGTTAACCCGGTGGTGGAATACGTGGGCCATGTAGAAGCTGTACAGGAAGTCGATCTGCAAGCGCGGGTTAGCGGCTTTCTGGAGCAGGTCAATTTCAAGGAGGGGAGTGACGTCCGCGTCGGCGACCTCCTTTATGTCATCGAGCAGGCTCCTTACCAGGTGAGAGTAAATGCTGCTCAAGCGAGTATGAACAAGGCACAGGTGGCTCTTACTCGAGCCAGAGATTACCTGAGGCGTCTTCAGAATGTCCGTAGCGGAGGCGTCTCAGCGACCGACATTGAATCAGCTGAAGCCGACGTGATGGCAGCAGAAGCAGAGCTTCAGGTGACGAACGCCGAGCTGTCGCTGGCCGAACTCGACCTGGGATACACCCGGATTTCGGCCCCTATCAGTGGCCGAATCGGCGCTACTGCGCTTACCAAGGGAAATCTCTGTGGCCCGGCTTCTGGTCCCTTGGCCCGCATAGTTCAACTTGACCCGATTCGCGTTCAGTACTCTGTGAGCGAAAACGACCTTGCTGCAATCAAGATGGCTCTTGATGATTCCTCATCCAAGCAGAAAAAAACCCTGTTGCAGCCACAAATCAGGCTTCCGGGAGGAAAGCCTCTCGCCCTCACGGGGAAGGTTGATTTCGTAGATAATGCGGTGGATGCAAGCACCGGCACGATCAGTGTACGACTTATTTTTGACAATCCCGAGGGCCTGCTTTTGCCAGGGCAGTATGTAACGGCGCTGCTCAGTCAGAAGCAGGCCAGAGTGATGCCGATGATTCCGCAAGCAGCGGTTCTTGAGGATAGCGAGGGACGCTATGTGCTGGTGGTGGATGCGCAGAGCCAGGTGGAACAACGCCGCGTGAAAACGGGGATTATAAGCGGACCGCTATGGGCGATCGAATCAGGCCTGACGGCCGGAGAGTTGGTGATTGTACAAGGGGTACAAAAAGTTCGTCCTGGACAAACCGTCAAGACCACCATTGCCGACGCAGCGCATGGGAACTAAACCATGATCTCGCGTATTTTTATTAATCGGCCACGTCTGGCCGTGGTGGTGTCGGTGTTTATCACCCTGGCCGGCCTGATCGCCATGCTGAACATTCCGGTTGCCCAATACCCCAAGATCACCCCACCAGAGATCCGGGTCTCTGCCACTTATCCTGGAGCCAATGCCGAAGTGTTGGCAAACAGCGTTGCCACGACGATTGAGGCCGAAGTCAACGGCGTGGAGAACATGCTCTACATGTCATCTTCCTCCTCGAATAGCGGCCAATACAGCCTGAGCGTGACCTTTGAGGTCGGCACCGATACCGATATCGCCCAGGTTAATCTGCAGAATCGAGTCCAGGCAGCCATCGCCAAGCTGCCACAGGAAGTGGTCGACCAAGGAGTCACGGTACGCAAGGGCTCGGCAGATATGCTCGGCGCGATCAGCTTCTTCTCGCCGGATGAAACGCGGGATAAGTTGTTCTTGAGTAACTACGTCAGCAGCAGCATTAAAGATGCGGTGGTACGCCTGGACGGGGTCAGCGATATCAATATCTTCGGCGAGCTTGAGTACAGCATGCGCATCTGGATGAACCCTGCACGGATGACCGCTCTGGGCTTGACATCGGATGATCTGATCAGCGCCATCCGCCAGCAGAATATTCAGGCGGCGGTCGGTTCCGTCGGTGCCGAGCCGGTCAATACCGGGCAGCAGCTGCAGTACACCCTGACCGCCCAGGGCCGGCTGCAAAACGTCGAAGAGTTTCAGGATATTGTACTGCGCTCCAATGACCAGGGCGGTTTGGTACGGATCAAGGATGTCGCCAGGGTGGAGCTGGGGGCCAAGTCCTACAGTACCCGATCGGTCCTCAACGGCGGACCTGCAGTCACTCTGGCCATTTATGGCTCACCGACCGCCAACGCACTGGCGACGATGCAGGCCGTTAGCACTGAATTGGCGCAGCTTGCCAAGATTCAGCCCAGTGGCGTCGAGTATCAGACCATTTATGACTCGACGAAATATATCGCCGCAGCGATTCATGAAATGGTCTGGACCCTGTTTTTGACCTTTCTGCTGGTGGTCGGTGTGACCTTTGTTTTCCTGCAGGATTGGCGCTCAACCATGGTGCCGACGGTGACGATTCCGGTCTCTTTGATCGGTACCTTTGCGGTGCTGCTGGCCCTCGGCTATAACGCCAACACCATTTCCCTGTTTGCACTGATCATGTCGATCGGCCTGGTGGTCGATGATGCCATCGTCGTGGTCGAGAACGTTTACCGGGTCATGCACGATGAAGGACTCAGCTCCAAGGAAGCGGCGATAAAAGCGATGGGGCAGGTCACTGGCCCGATCATCGCCACAACTCTGGTACTGCTCTCAGTCTTTATCCCGGTCGCCTTTCTCCCCGGCATTACCGGCCAACTCTACAAACAGTTTGCCGTGACCATTTGTACTGCCGTGGTCATTTCGGCGATCTGCGCTTTGTCGCTGAGTCCCGCACTCTGCGCCGTCATGTTGAAAAAACCGCTCCCTACTCGTTTCTGGCCACTGGTCTGGTTCAACAAGGCGCTTTATAAATCGCGTAAGGGCTATGTCACTGGCTCGGCCTGGCTAATCCGGTGGAAATCGGTTGCGTTGCTGGCATTGGTTCTGGTCTTGGCCGGCAGTTATTTGCTATTCCTTAACCGTCCGACCAGCTTTCTGCCGCAAGAGGATCAGGGACTCATCTACCTGAATCTGCAACTCCCTGAAGCGGCCGCCATGAGTCGCACCGACCTGGTGATGCTACAGGTAACCGAGGAGCTGCGCAAGATCGAAGGGGTTAACAGCGTGCTCGGCGTCAGCGGCTTCAGTTTGCTCAGCGGCCGCGGGGACAATGTCGGTTTCGGTCTGGTGATTCTGGCTCCCTGGGATGAACGTCCCGGTGCCGGCCTGCATGTCGATGCCATCCTGAAAAAAGCCCAGGAAAAACTGGCGGCGATCTCATCGGCCAACATTCTGGTCTTTACCCCGCCGCCGATTCGCGGCTTAGGCCGAACCGGCGGCTTCGACTTCCAATTGCAGTCGTTGACCAAAAAGTCTCCCCAGGAATTTGTCGCTGCAGCACAGGCGCTGGTCGTAGCCGCCAATCAGGATCCGGCATTGAGTCAGGTGTTCAGCACCTATACCGCAAACAATCCGCAAATTGCGCTGGAGATTGACCGCAATCGGGCCGAGACCCTCAAGGTCCCAGTCAGTGCGATCTTTTCGACCTTGCAAGCCCAGCTTGGTGGACGCTATGTCAACGACTTCAACCTGGCGAACCGTGGCTACCAGGTCAAAATTCAGGCCGCTACTGAGCAGCGCGATGCGATTGATGACATCAGCCGGCTCTATGTACGCAGCAGTGAAGCGAAGATGGTGCCGATGACCAGCCTGGCGACCCTATCAACCGAGTTGGGCCCCCAGACCGTCGATCGTTACAACCAGCTCAACAGTATCAAGGTGAATGGCGGTGCAGCAGCAGGCTACAGCTCCGGTGAGGCGATGGCGGCAATGGAACGGATTGCGGTCAAAACGCTCCCTGAAGGTTACAGCTTCGACTGGTCCGGGATGTCCTATCAGGAACGCAAGAGTGGCGGCCAGGTGGTCGTCCTCTTCGCGCTGGCCTTGCTCTTTGCCTACCTGTTTCTGGTTGGCCAGTATGAAAGCTGGAATATCCCCATGTCGATCATCATCTCTGTGCCGGTCGCAACATTGGGGGCGCTGGCTGGTCTCTGGTTGACAGGGGGGAGTCTCAGTATCTACGCGCAGATCGGGCTGGTGCTGCTGGTCGGGTTGGCGTGCAAGAATGCTATCCTGATCGTCGAGTTTGCTCAATCACGACGTAAAGACGGTCTGTCGATCGCCGATGCGGCGGTGGATGGCGGGCGGATCCGTTTTCGCCCGGTACTGATGACCTCATTCACTTTTATTTTCGGTCTGGTCCCGATGGTCATCGCCACCGGTGCCGGCGCGGGCAGTCGCCAAGCAATCGGTATCACGGTTTTCAGCGGCATGTTAAGCACAACCTTGTTCGGAATATTTCTGATTCCGGCACTCTATTATATTTTTCAGTCGGCTCGAGAAAAAGGCAATGCATGGCGCACCCGGAGGCAGACAAGGAAACACGATGACGCTGCTGGCTGAAGCAATCAGCAAGACAAGGCATAGCATGGCAATGACTAAACTCTTCAAACGCGGCCACACGCTGCGGCATCACAGTAATCTCCGTTCGGCAGCCCAACTGCTGGCCGTCGTTCTTTTGCTGACCAGCTGTCTGCCGGTGGGCCCTGACTACCAACCGGTTGAACTCGATGCGCCTGAAACATGGCACACCGAGTTACAGGGAGGCCTCTCGCCCGACCCGACGGATCCAAAGGCGCTTGCACGCTGGTGGGATGTGCTGCAAGATGCACAACTCTCCAGCCTTGAAGAGCGTGCCGTCAATGGGAACCTGGGGCTGAAGGAAGCCCAGGCAAGAATCAATGAAGCACGAGCCATGCGCGGACTCACCTATGCCGGGCTTTTTCCTGCCCTGGATGCCACTGCTGCTGCCGACAAGTCACGCAGCAGTGCAAGTGGCGGAACAGGAACCGAAACAAACCGATATGCAGCCGGCTTTGATGCTGGCTGGGAAGTGGATATTTTCGGTGGAGTGCGGCGCTCGGTGGAAGCCGCCCAGGCAAATCTTGAAGCGACGCAGGAGAACCTGCACGGTGTTTTGGTAAGCCTGCTTGCCGAAGT
>JBPPMB010000084.1:0-5554 GCA_051305855.1 Desulfuromonadales bacterium | reverse complement strand
AGGCTTACTATCCCCTGCAGAATTTCATGATCCATGCTGAGGCAGGGGATCGTGATGCGGTTTACAACGACATGACGGCGTTGCAACGGGCCAATGAATGTCTCAAATATGTTGTGCCTGATGATGCCTATTTGATAGGAAATGAATTGCATGCCCAAGTTGTTAACACAACTAAACGGGTTTATGCCTACCTTGAGTCAAGTCGTATGTTAGGTGGTGGGTCATTTCCACGGGTTCCTAGATCGAGGTGGAAAAAGAGTTGCACATTCAATCCTGATGACTTGGCGAACTAGGGGGGTATAAAAATGAAATTCTATGTTATGAGCTTAATTTTGTTTCTGTTGACTGGTTTGCATGTAGAAGATGGTCACGCTACGATTTGCGACCTCAAAACCTATGTCTTCTATGGCAATGGCATGTTTAACAATCAAAATGTTGCTGACAAAAGCCTTGTTGAATTGGATGACAAGGTGAGGATCGCCGGCAACCTCTCCGACGATGAATGGGCCTTCGAGCTCTCTTACAACCATGATGAGGGGCTCTATTCCCTCTTTGAGGTTTATCGCCAGAGCATGGGTGATCAGGCGGCTGCTTTCTGGAGATGGCTCGGCAGCAGCGAGGTCGCTCCTGACTGGTTCCAGTCTGCCGCCCGGGAAATCGCAACCTCTTATGATCTTGCCGAGTCGCTCATCGACGCCGATCTGCGCCGGCATGTCCAGCGATACGAGAGCCTGCTCATGGAGGGCAATCGCATTCTCGTTGTTGCCCACTCACAGGGCAATCTCTATGCGAATTCGGCGTATGCCAACCTGGCTGCCGGCGGACGGACATCGATGGATGCTTTTGGCATTGTCTCCGTGGCCACCCCCGCAACTCATGTCGCCGGCAACGGGCCATACTACACACTCAACTACGATCTGGTTATCTCCGCAGTTCAGATGGCGCTGCCTGGTACGCTGCCTGGCAATGTTGTCAATACCGTATCCGATCGCGATTGGGCACACCACAGCTTTATCGACTCTTATCTTTCTGGTGACCAGACCGGCCCGCTGATCGTCAACAGTGCCCTCAATAACGCCAATGCCCTGTCCTGGCCGGAACCGCAGGTCGGCAATGGACCGATCAGCGTCACCCTGACCTGGGGGGCCGAGCCGGATGTGGATTTGCATGTCTATGAGCCCGACGGGACCCATGTTTACTATGGCAACCGACTAGGAAGCTCGGGCTATCTGGACCGTGATGACATCAGCGCCTTCGGACCGGAGCACTACTATGTGGTGGATTGTGAAACCCTGGCCGCCGGGACTTATCGCGTCGGCGTCAATTATTTCTGGGGTCGTGCCCCGGAAACGGCTCACGTGCAAATCAAGGCCGGGGATATTGTCAGGGACTATTCAATCGGCCTGCCAAGCCCTGAGGGCAGTGCTGGAAACTCTAATCCGGAAGCGGTCGCCAGCATCAAAGTGATCGGTGATGCCGACGCAGGCTATGAATTCAATGTGGAAAGTCTTCACTAGGGGAGCCTTCCCGGCTATGTGAAGTCACTTGTGCAGTCAGGGATATGCATGACTGCTATTCGGGGGAAAGGCAGGGTTGTACCTGTACAGTACCGCTAAGAAAGATTCCCGCAGATGCAATGCAATGGCCGCTCAGGCGGTGATGCCACTCCGTGGCCAGGAGGGGGGGCGATGGCACTGGAGGGGATGCAATGTTATGTGATGGAGGGACACGGGATCTTTCTACCCCATTTTATGTGGTCTCACTCTGATGAGGTCTCTGTTATGGCCCGCCCGAAACGGCGGGCCGATTTTTTTTGCACAGGGGTCTGTACATTTCATAAAAAATACTCAGAATGTCTGATGTTGCTCTTACACTCTCTGACAGGCACAAAGCTTAAGGCCGCTGATCCCGGCCGGCTGCCGGTTGGCATTAACGATTCCATCAATACCGCATTTCTGCTATAAGCGGACACAGAGTGTTCTGCACACTCAAGGGGGAAACCGGAAGGTTTCCATATACCAATGGCCGTTTTACGCTGCTTCATCTATCGAAGCTCCAACATATGATCGACTTTCACTGTCATATACTGCCCGCCCTGGACGATGGTGCCGTCACCGTTGACGATGCAATCGCCATGGCGAATGCCCTGGCGGCTTTCGGTTACACAACCGTCTGCTGTACACCGCACTGCATCAAGGGCTACTACGACATTACCCCGAAAAAGGTTCGTGAAGCGACGCTGATGTTGCAGGCCGATCTCGACAACGCTGACATCCGCCTCGAACTCTGGCCGGGCATGGAATACATGCTCGATGAGTGTTTTGCGGAATTTGCCGATGATCTGCAGCCGCTTGGCGACACCCGCCTGGTTCTCTGTGAAGCGCCGCAGCAGGCCCATCCCGGAGTTGTTCTGGAAAGCCTGGAACTGATCATCGCCAGGGGGTACGTGCCGTTGATTGCGCATCCGGAGCGGACTCAATATTTCTATACAAGCTTGACGAAGCGCGAAGGTCTGGAAGAAAAACGCACAGTGCACAGTGAGAAGAGCGAAGGGGTAAAGGCAAAAACATTGTTAAGGAGACTGTTCGCACCTCGCTCTTCACGTTTCGCACCGCAAAGGGATAATTGGTCAACTGTTTTGGCGAAAGGACTTCCCGAAGGGATATTATTCCAGGCAAATTTCGGCAGCTTTTCCGGATTCTATGGCGAAACCGTTCAGCGCCGCGCTTATGAACTCCTCAAGCTGGGCGTTTACTCCGCCCTCGCCAGCGACCTGCACGACGGCTGCTCGGCGGAAAAGGTTCTGATCTACGACAAGATCGAGACCAATCCGCTGATAAAAAAACTCGCAGAGTTCGATGGTTCGAAACGTTGTCTGAATGAGAGCAGGTGCGGAGACGTAAGGAGATTTTCATGCGCCATTACGACAGTATAAAAAGAGTGCTGGTCACCGGAGGCGCGGGCTTCCTCGGCTCGCACCTCTGTGAGCGGCTGCTGGCAGAAGGCCACGACGTGCTCTGCGTCGATAACTACTTCACCGGCAGGCGGGCCAACATCGCCCACCTGCTCGACAACCCCAACTTCGAGGTGATGCGCCACGACATCACTTTCCCGCTCTATGTCGAAGTCGACGAGATCTACAACCTGGCCTGCCCGGCCGCGCCGATCCACTACCAGTACGATCCGGTGCAGACCACCAAGGTCAGCGTGCACGGCGCCATCAACGTGCTCGGCCTGGCCAAGCGCACCAAGGCGAAAGTTTTCCAGGCCTCCACCAGCGAGGTTTATGGCGACCCACACGTGCATCCGCAGAAGGAGAGCTACTGGGGGAACGTCAATCCCATCGGCATCCGCTCCTGCTACGACGAAGGCAAACGCTGCGCCGAGACCCTGTTCTTCGATTACCACCGTCAGAATGGCGTGCGCATCAAGGTGGCGCGCATCTTCAACACCTACGGCCCGCGCATGCACGTCAACGACGGCCGGGTGGTCTCCAACTTCGTCGTTCAGGCGTTGCGCGGCGAAGACATCACCCTCTACGGCGACGGTTCCCAGACCCGCTCCTTCTGCTACTGCGACGACCTGATAGAAGGTTTCATCCGCCTGATGGCGACCGGCGATGAGGTCACCGGACCCATGAATCTGGGCAATCCCGTGGAATTCACCATCAGGCAGCTCGCCGAGATCGTCATCGAGCTGGTCGGTGCAGAATCGCAGCTGATCTTCAAGCCGCTGCCGAGTGACGATCCCAGGCAGCGTCAGCCGGATATCTCTTTTGCCAAAGAAACCCTTGACTGGAGTCCGCACATTGAGCTGCGCCAGGGTCTGGTCAAGACCATCGGCTACTTTGACAAGTATTTAAAGGAAGCCGGCTGAGGCTTGCCGGGACGCTGCCAAAAGTCGGTGTCCTGAGGCAGTCAAATCTGAAAATCATGATTTTTAAATCATCATGTCGTTTGTTCTTGACCTGTCAGAAATGATCAGGCTTTATCCATGACAAACTTTCTATCCCAAGGTCAGGAACATCATGGTTACCATTAAAGACATTCTCAAGCGCAAGGCAAAAATTGCCGTGGTTGGTCTCGGCTACGTCGGTCTGCCGCTGGCGGCCGCTTTTGGTCACAAGGCCGAGGTTATAGGTTTTGATATCGATGAGCGCAAGCTGGCACAGCTGCGCGACGGCTTTGATGCCACCGGCGAACTGTCGGAAGAGCAATTGGCAGCGACGCAGATTGATTACACCGCCGATCCGGCGCGGCTGACAGAGGCGCGGTTTTTCATCGTCACCGTGCCAACACCGATCGACGACAATAACAAGCCCGACCTGCGGCCGATCGAGTCAGCCAGCCGTACCATCGCCGCGAACCTGGCAAAGGGCAGTATCGTCGTCTACGAGTCGACCGTCTATCCCGGAGTCACCGAAGAAATTGCCGTGCCGATCCTTGAGCAGCTCTCGGGGCTGAAGTGCGGCGTCGATTTCAAGGTCGGCTACTCTCCCGAGCGCATCAACCCGGGTGACAAGGTGCACACCGTAGACAAGATTATCAAGGTCGTCTCCGGTCAGGATGCCGAGACGCTGGAGACGGTCGCACGGGTTTATGAAATGGTGGTCACCGTCGGCGTGCATCGCGCTTCCAGCATCAAGGTTGCCGAGGCCGCCAAGGTTATCGAAAACACCCAGCGCGATCTGAATATTGCGCTGATGAACGAGCTGGCGCTGATTTTCGGCCGCATGGGTATCTCCACCCGCGACGTGCTCGCAGCCGCCGGCACCAAGTGGAATTTCCTGCCGTTCATCCCCGGCCTGGTCGGCGGTCACTGCATCGGCGTCGATCCCTACTATCTGACCTACAAGGCCGAGAGTATCGGCTATCATCCCCAGGTGATTCTCGCCGGCCGGCGCATCAACGATGGCATGGGCAAGCATGTCGCCGAGCAGACGGTCAAGAAACTGATCATGCATGACAAGGCGGTCAAGGGCGCCCGGGTGCTGGTTCTTGGCTTGACCTTCAAGGAAAACTGCCCTGACATCCGCAATACCAAGGTGATCGGTATCGTTAATGAACTCAGGGAGTATGGCATCGAGGTGCTGGTTCACGATCCCATGGCCGATCAGGCTGAAGCACAGCGTGAATACGGCCTCGCCCTGGTGGATCTCGAGGGTCTGGCTGCAGTGGACGGGGTGGTCTGGGCCGTTGCTCACAGCGCCTTTGCGGCGATTACACCGCAGCGGCTCAAGATCCTTTGCGGTAGTGGTAATGGATCTGGTGTGGTGATGGATGTGAAGGGCGTGCTGCAGAGGGAAGAGGTTGAGTTGCTTGGCTTGGGGTATTGGAGTTTGTAACGCAGATTACGTCCTGCCTCCACGCTGCTTCCCGGCTGCCGGCCGGGACCGGCGGTGTTAAGGTTGGTTTCTCTTTTCACTTTTCACTTTTCACTTTTCACTTTTAACACATCAAACCCTCGCAAAGTAAAATACCCGAAACATCCATCCCAGGCACCGCCGCCTGTCAACACGCGAGCTGCACAAGCCCTCTTTACCCCTTGCAACCAT
>JBPPMB010000092.1:0-36943 GCA_051305855.1 Desulfuromonadales bacterium | reverse complement strand
AGCGTAGAAGAGTCTAACCAGACATAAGGAGGACGAACGTTGGCGAGATACACTGGACCCGTTTGCCGCATGTGCCGGCGGGAAAATATGAAGCTGTTCCTCAAGGGCGACCGTTGCTATACAGACAAATGTTCCCTGGAGCGTCGCAACTACGCACCCGGGCAGCATGGACAAGGTCGCATAAAAGTATCCGATTACGGCACTCAGTTACGTGAGAAGCAAAGAGTCAAGCGGACTTACGGTCTACTTGAAAAACAATTCCGCGACTTTTTCAAGCGTGCTGACCGCATGAAAGGTGTGACCGGCGAAAATCTTCTGGTTATGCTTGAGCGCCGCCTTGACAGCATGGTCTACCGGATGGGATTTGCAACGTCACGTAACGAAGCCCGCCTTTTGGTTCGCCATAACCATTTTATGGTCAACGGACGGAAGGTCAACATCCCGTCTTACCTTGTTCGCCCCGGTGATGTTGTCGAGTTGCGCGAGAAAAGTCGCAAGATCGCTCGTATCAATGAAGCCCTTGACGGTGTCATGCGCCGTGGTGTTCCGTCTTGGGTAGAACTGACCCGTGAAGCGTTCCAGGGTACTGTCAAAACGTTGCCTGTGCGTGCTGAAATGACGACACCAAGCTTCCAGGAGCATCTGATCGTCGAGCTTTACTCGAAGTAAGCACCACAGACGTCCAGGGATTTGTAACTTTATAGAGCAACCTCATAACGGAGGATTCGCATGTTTAAAAACTGGAGAGAACTGATCAAACCCAAGCGTCTCCAGGTTGATGCCGAAACGCTGACCGCCACATACGGCAAATTCACAGCGGAACCGTTCGAACGCGGCTTCGGTACAACCATGGGTAATGGCCTGCGCCGGGTTTTGCTCTCCTCGCTTCAGGGAGCGGCAATCACCTCGGTTCGCATCAAGGGTGTTTTGCATGAATTTTCCACCGTTCCCGGTGTGACGCAAGACGTGACGGACATTATCCTCAACTTGAAGGGTGTCCTGATCAAGCTGCACGGTCATGAAACTCGCAATATCCGTATCGTCAAGAAGGGCGCAGGGGTTATCAAGGCAGGTGATTTTGTTACCGATCCCAATGTCGAGATACTGAACCCTGACCACTTCATTGCTTCCTGTGGCAAGGAGACTGATCTCGAAATGGACATGGTGGTTGCCATGGGCAAGGGCTACGGCCCGGCAGAGCGTAACCGTGATGAAAAAGCTCCGGTGGGCACAATACCTATTGATGCACTGTTTTCACCGATCAAAAAGGTTAATTTTACGGTAAGCAATGCCCGTGTCGGTCAGGTAACCGATTACGACAAGCTGGTTCTTGAAATCTACACCAATGGCAGCGTCAAACCTGATGATGCACTCGCCTATGCGGCCAAGATTCTCAAGGAACAGGTTCAGTTATTCATCAACTTTGATGAGGCTCTGGTGCCTGAAGCTACTGACGAAATTGAAAGCACCAAACAGCCTATCAATGAGAATCTCTATCGTCGCGTTGATGAGCTCGAATTGTCCGTACGCAGTGCTAATTGCCTGAAGAATGCTAACATTCGCCTGATCGGTGAGCTTGTACAGAAATCCGAGGCGGAAATGTTGAAAACACAGAATTTCGGTCGCAAGTCACTTAACGAAATCAAGGATATTCTCTCCGAAATGGGCCTGACTCTCGGTTTGTCGTTTGACGGCTTCCCGGACCCAGAATATCTGAAGATGATCGAAAAGAGCGAGGAAGAACTCTAGGGTTTGCTGCCCCTGCCGGAATGTTAACTCGTTTTCGTCCGGAAACGCCCCTTTCCGCAATCTCTGCGTCAATCGGCGGATTTGATTGTGCGGCGTAAATGACTACGCCTCTGTGCAAATCCTTGATTTCCTTGGTCTTGCGAAAAATTGCTCGTTTCCAGACCGAAAACAGCGGTTGTGACATCCGGAGATTCCGGATGGACACTAACTAGTGAAAGGACCTGATATCAATGCGCCATAGAAAATCCGGTAAGCGGCTGGGCCGCAACACCAGTCACCGTAAAGCCATGATGCGTAACATGGTGACTTCATTCTTCAATAGTGAAAAAATCACCACAACTGATGCTCGTGCCAAGGAGCTACGTATATTGGTCGAGAAACTGATCACCATGGCAAGACGCGGTGATCTCCATTCACGCCGTTTGGCTATGCAATTTGTGCGAGACACGAAAACAGTTGCCAAGCTGTTTGAAACGATTGCACCGCGCTACACCGATCGTCCTGGTGGTTACACAAGGATCATCAAGCTGGGACACCGTGCCGGTGATAACGCTTCTCTCTCGATGATCGAACTGGTCGAAGAAGAGTTTACTGCAAAGCCGAAGAAGAAAAAGGCTCCCGCAAAAGTGGCCGTCAAGGCGGTTGCGCCTGCGCCTGCTGAAGAGGTGCCGATTCAAACAACTTCTGTTGAAGAAGCACCTGTAGAAGAAGTCGTCGCAGAAGAGAAGTAGCTTCAATGCAGGCAAAAAATGCATCAAGAAGGGCGGGATGACTCATCCCGTCCTTCTTTTATTCCAGGCCAACGTGTGTGTACACTTTATCTGTTCTGCCCCTTTTTTACATCAAGCAACGTGATTGCAAAAGTGAGGTCTTTGTCGGCCAACGGGGGGTGCTTCAAGGGTTGCCAATGTCTGCGGTCATCTCCCCAACTGTATCAATCAGGCGGTTTCCGGTCAATCATCTCGTGGTCAACACCGATTCGGTTCCCTTGCCATTTCCAAACCATCATGCTACCTTGACGCCGTTAATCCCATAAGGAAACAGCATGTATTCACCCTCTCGTGAAGAGTTTCTAAATCTTGCTTGCCAAGGCAATCTGATCCCGGTCTATCGAGAAGTCCTCGCAGACATGGAAACCCCTGTTTCTGCATTCTGTAAGATAGACGACCGGAAAAGTGCATTCCTGCTTGAAAGTATTGCCGGCGGTGAGAAGTGGGCGCGTTATTCCTTCCTTGGCCTTGGTTCCGGTCGAGCGTTCAGGTGTCGTGGTAACTGTTTTGAGATTCTCGAAGACGGCACGTTGATAGAGTCGGGAGAGACAGCTGACCCATTGGTTGAATTGAAAGACTTCCTCTCCCCCTATCAACCGGTGGTCGTGCCGGACCTGCCACGTTTTTTTGGAGGCGCTGTTGGTTATCTTGGCTATGACATGGTCCGCCACATTGAAGTTCTTCCCGCACTCAATGATGCAGCGATTGGCAGCTATGACTGTTGGTTCCTGGTGACTGAAACGCTGCTTATTTTTGACAACATGCAGCAAAAGATCAAGGTCGTCAGTAATGTTCATTTGCGTGATGGAGATGATCCTTCGACGTTATACGACCAGGCGGTAAAACGCATAGACGGCATGGTTGCACGGTTGCGCGCGCCTTTGTCGGAGCGTTCGGCTTGGGTTGGCAAGGCAGCTCCAACGTCAACAGAGCTGCAATCCAATTTCAGTCGTTCTGATTTTGAATCAGCCGTAGAGCGGTGCAAGGATTACATCCGCTCCGGTGATGTCATCCAGGTGGTTCTTTCGCAAAGGTTTTCCGGCGACCTCGACGCTGACCCCTTTGATGTCTACCGTGCCCTGCGTACCATCAACCCGTCACCCTATATGTTCTACCTGCAGTTCAACGAGACCCGTGTCATTGGTGCTTCTCCCGAGGTCCTGGTGCGCAAGGTAGGGGATCACGTTGAGGTCCGCCCGATTGCCGGGACCCGCCCACGTGGTGCAACGTTCGAGGAAGATCAGCGCCTCGAACAGGAACTGCTGGCCGACCCAAAAGAACGGGCTGAACATATCATGCTTGTCGACCTCGGCCGCAATGACCTCGGCCGGGTCTGCGCAACAGGTTCTGTCAAGGTTGACGAACTGATGGTGATTGAGCGCTACTCACATGTCATGCACATCGTCTCCAACGTCAGTGGCCAACTCCTGCCCGGGCATGATGCGCTGGATGTTTTTTCCGCGACCTTTCCGGCAGGGACCTTGAGTGGAGCGCCGAAGATCCGAGCCATGGAGATTATTGAAGAGCTTGAGACGGTGCGCCGTGAAATCTATGGCGGGGCTGTCGGCTATATTTCTTTTGACGGCAATATGGATCTGGCAATTGCCATCAGGACCCTGGTCGCCCATCAGAATCGGATTCACCTTCAGGCCGGAGCCGGCATCGTTGCCGATTCGGATCCCGCGGCTGAATACGAGGAGACTGTAAATAAGGCGATGGGTGTTAAGCTGGCCATCGAACTGGCGCGGCAGGGGCTGGACTGAAATGCTGCTGATGATCGACAACTACGACTCGTTTACTTATAACCTCGTCCAATACCTGCGTGAGTTGGGTGAAGAGGTTGTTGTTTACCGAAATGATCAGATTACCTTGGCTGAAATCGAAAAGCTTAAACCTGTGAGGATGGTGATCTCTCCAGGGCCATGTACGCCGAATGAAGCTGGCATCTCGGTGCCGGCCATAAAACACTTTGCCGGACGACTGCCAATCCTTGGCGTCTGCCTCGGCCATCAGTCAATCGGCCAGGCTTATGATGGTCGGATCGTTCGTGCCGAACGTCTGATGCACGGCAAGACCAGCCCGGTTTTTCACGATGGGCGCGACCTCTTTACCGGGCTTCCTGATCCTTTCGATGCGACCCGTTACCACTCCCTGTTGGTTGAGCGGGCGTCAGTGCCGGAATGCCTGGAAGTGACTGCGTGGACCCTGGAAGAAGAGATCATGGGCCTAAGGCATCGAGAGCTGCCCGTCTGGGGGGTTCAGTTCCACCCGGAGTCGATCCTGACAGTAAACGGTCTGGCGATGTTGCGCAATTTCCTGGAAATGACCTCATGAGTGGAAGCGCTACTCCTCGCGAGTGGTGTAATCGATCTGTACTGTTGAAAATCTGGAGTTGTGAATGATCAGAACAGCGATTGGCAAAATTGTTCTTCATCAGGATTTGTCTGAGCCCGAAATGATCGATGTGATGAACCAGGTAATGGGTGGTGAGGCGACCCCGGCCCAGGTCGGAGCATTCATAACCGCATTGCGCATGAAGGGCGAAACAATCGATGAGATTACCGGTGCTGCCCGGGTCATGCGTGAGCATGCTACGCCAATCCGGGTGGGCAAGGTGCTTGATATCGATCGTGATGAGATCAACCTTGATCGGGAAACGATCCTGGACACATGCGGCACAGGCGGGAGCGGTACGAAAAGCTTCAATATCTCGACAACCGTCGCTTTTGTCGTGTCTGCCTGTGGCGTCAAGGTTGCCAAACACGGTAACCGCAGCATCTCTTCAGCATGTGGCAGTGCCGATGTGCTGGAAGCGCTGGGCGTTAACCTGAACGTGACCCCTCAGCAGGTTGAGGCCTGCATCAACGAGATCGGTGTCGGCTTCCTGTTTGCACCGGCTCTGCACGGGGCCATGAAACATGCAATCGGGCCGCGCCGGGAAATCGGCATTCGGACGATATTCAATATTCTGGGGCCTTTAACCAACCCTGCCGGTGCGGACCGACAGGTGCTCGGCGTCTATGCTGAGAATCTGGTCGAAGTAATGGCCCGGGTCCTGGTCAAGCTCGGCTGCCGGCGTGGATTTGTCGTTCATGGACTGGACGGCATGGATGAAGTGACCCTGACCGGTCCGACGCGTATCGGTGAAATCTCTGACGGTGCGGTGACCCTCGCTACGATCGAGCCGGAAGATTTCGGCTTACGACGTTGCAGTCTGGCTGATCTTCAGGGTGGAGATGCAGAAACAAATGCCATGATTGTCAGGGATGTGCTGACGGGTAAACCCGGGCCAAAAAGAGAGGTTGTCTTGTTGAATGCCGCCTATGCTCTGGTCGCCGCCGGGTTGGTCAGAGATGTCGAGGCCGGTCTTGAAAAAGCTCGTGGCGCCATCGATGACGGACTGGCCCTGAGTAAACTCGAAGGCCTGGTCACTTTGACGAACACCTGACTCACACTTTTTGCTGTTATCGTAGGGAACCGGTCAATAGCGATGATTCTCGATAAGATTGCCGAACATAAACGCCTGGAAGTCGCACTGGCCAAGGGCCGCCGCTCTCTTGCATCCTTGCAGAGCGGTGTTGCTGACCTTGAAGATCAGCCGAGAGGGTTTTTGCGGGCTCTGCGCGCCACGGCCGATTCTGGCTGGACGGCTGTGATTGCAGAGGTCAAAAAAGGCTCTCCCAGCAAGGGTGTGATTCGCGAGGACTTCGATCCCCTGACGATCGCAGAAATTTACCAGGATAATGGTGCCGCCTGTCTCTCGGTGCTAACTGACGAGCGCTTCTTCATGGGACATCTGCTGTACCTCGGTAAAATCAGGGAAGTTGTCAACTTGCCGTTGCTGCGCAAGGATTTCATCTGCGATGCTTACCAGATTTACGAGGCACGGGTTGCCGGCGCTGACGCCATACTGTTGATTGCCGCCATGCTTGATGCTGCACAGCTGGCAGAGTACAACGCGCTGGCCAGCGAACTTCACCTCGATGTTTTGCTGGAAGTACATGATGAGCCGGAACTGGAGATGGCGTTGGGCACAGGATGCGAATTAATTGGTATTAACAATCGCAACCTGCAGACATTTGAGATCGACCTGTCGACAACTGAGCGGTTGCTGCCGATGATTCCAACCGGTCATTTCGTTGTTGCGGAGAGTGGTATCACCTGTCGATCCGATGTCCTGCGGCTTCAGCACGCCGGCGCGAGAGGTTTCCTGGTAGGGGAGTCGCTCATGCGTGAAGATGATATCGGTGCCAAGCTGCGCGAACTGCAAGGTGCTGTGAACTGATTGAAAGTCACTTTTTTACATAACTAGTTTCTATTCGGGACTCCGGATTGCACAACTGCAGTTTTCGATCTGGAAACGAGTAATTTTTCGCAAGGTCAAGAAAATCAAGGGTTTGAGCGGAGGTGTAGCACTTAACGCCGCACAAGAACATCCGCAGATTGATGCAGAGATTGCGGAAAAGGGCCGTTTCCGGACGAAAACTAACTACTAACTCAAGGAGATTTCTCATGCGGACCAAGATTCTTCTCAGTGAAGATCAGCTTCCCAAGCAGTGGTACAATATCATTCCGGATATGCCCGGGCAGATGTCGCCTGTCATTCATCCCGGAACCATGCAGCCGGTCACTCCGGATGACCTCCTGCCCCTCTTCCCCATGGGCCTCATCGAGCAGGAGGTTTCTCAGCAGCGCTGGATCGATATCCCCGAAGAGGTCAGGGAGATTTACAAGACGTGGCGCCCGTCGCCCCTGTTTCGCGCGCATAAACTGGAAAAAGCCCTCGGAACGCCGGCGAAGATTTATTACAAGTATGAGGGCGTGTCCCCGGCCGGATCTCATAAGCCGAATACCGCAGTACCACAGGCCTATTACAACAAGATTGCCGGCACCAAGCGGATAGCATCGGAAACCGGTGCCGGGCAGTGGGGCTCATCCATCGCTATGGCCTGCCAGCTCTTCGGTCTGGAGTGCACGGTTTACATGGTCAAGGTCTCCTATGGCCAGAAACCCTATCGCAAAAGCATGATGCAGTTGTGGGGCGCAGAGGTCTTTTCTTCACCATCAGATCAGACCAATGCCGGTCGCGCGATTCTCGCCGTAGATCCTGACAACCAGGGCTCTCTGGGGATTGCCATCAGCGAAGCGGTAGAAGATGCGGCCACCCACGAGGATACCCGTTACTGTCTTGGCAGTGTGCTCAATCATGTCTGTATGCATCAGACCATTATCGGCCTCGAAGCCAAGGAACAACTCAAGATTGCCGGTGACTACCCTGACGTGGTTATCGGCTGTCATGGCGGAGGCTCCAATTTCGCAGGAATTGCCTTCCCCTTCGTTTCGGACAAGGCAAACGGTAAAAATGTCCGCCTCCTGGCGGTAGAGCCGGCCAGCTGCCCGACCCTGACCAAGGGCGTGTACGCTTTCGACTATGGCGATACAGCAAAAATGGCGCCTATTTCCATGATGTACACCCTCGGCCATGATTTTATGCCGCCTGGTATTCATGCCGGCGGTCTGCGCTACCATGGTGCCGCTCCGCTGGTATCGCAGCTGGTGCATGAAGGTGTCGTGGAGACCAAGGCCGTTCATCAAATCGCCTGTTTCGAAGCAGCCGTGTTGTTTGCCCGTACTGAGTCGATTATCCCCGCTCCGGAATCGTCCCACGCTATTCGTGGCGCGATTGACGAGGCTTTGCTGGCCAAGGAGGAAGGCAAGGAGAAAGTCATCCTCTTTAACCTGTCCGGACACGGGCATGTCGATATGGCGGCCTACGATGCATATTTCAGCAACGAATTGCAGGATTATGAATATCCGGAAGCGGCGATTAAAGAATCGCTGTCTCATTTACCCAAGGTTGTCTGATTGATGATTCGTTACCCTGTGCCGCGGGTGAAAATCTGCGGCATCACCAATCATGCTGATGCGCGTCATGCGACTTTTTGCGGCGCGGACGCCCTCGGCTTCGTTTTTTATCCAGGCAGCCCCCGTTGCGTCGGCCCCGACCTGGCCAGGCAGATTATCGCTGATCTCCCTCCCCTGGTGACGGCAGTCGGCCTGTTTGTAAATGAAGTACCGGCCCGGATACGCGAGATAGTCGATTTCTGTGGGCTGGATACGGTACAATTACACGGAGATGAACAACCTGACCAGTGCAGCTATTCCCCCTGCCGGGTGATCAAGGCCGTGCGCTTGAACAAACAGATGGCGAACAGCTCGTCTTTCGCTGCATATCAGGTCTCTGCCCTGCTACTCGATGCGTTTGTTCCAGGCCAGTTCGGTGGCACAGGCCGCCACTGCGATTGGGCACAGGCGGCGCTGATTGCAGTGCAATATCGGGTCATTCTTGCCGGCGGGCTTAATCCGGAGAATGTTGCCGGGGCTGTGCGCCAGGTACACCCCTATGGGGTTGATGTGTCAAGCGGGGTTGAAAATAAGCCCGGACAGAAAGACCCGGAAAAGGTGGCCCGGTTTATCCGCATGGCCAAGGAGGCACGTTAAGTGATCTATAAACAGCCTGATCTCCGAGGGCATTTCGGCCAGTTTGGCGGCCGCTATGTTGCCGAGACCCTGATGCCGGCGCTGCTGGAATTGGAGGAGAGCTACAACAAATGTCAGGTTGACCCATTGTTCCAGTCTGAGTATGAACATTACCTTAAAGACTACGTCGGTCGGCCAAGCCCGCTGTATTTCGCCCGCAGGTTCACAGAGCACCTGGGTGGAGCTAGAATTTATCTGAAGCGTGAGGACCTGAATCATACCGGCGCCCATAAGGTCAACAATACTGTCGGGCAGATTCTCCTGGCCCGTCGCATGGGCAAGCGCAAGGTGATTGCCGAAACCGGTGCCGGCCAACATGGGGTTGCGACCGCGACCGTTGCAGCGCTCTTTGACATGGAGTGCGATATTTTCATGGGGACCGAGGATATCAGGCGCCAGTCTCTGAATGTCTTTCGCATGAAACTGCTCGGTGCCCGTATCCACGAAGTCACCAGTGGCACCGCAACACTGAAGGATGCCATGAACGAAGCTCTGCGTTTTTGGGTGAGTCATGTGCGTGACACATTTTACGTAATCGGCACGGTGGCCGGACCACACCCTTATCCGCAGATGGTTCGTGATTTCCAGTCTGTAATCGGCAATGAAACCAAAGGACAGATACTGGAAGCAGAGGGACGCCTGCCTGATGTCGCCGTTGCCTGTATCGGTGGAGGCTCTAATGCCATGGGGCTCTTTTACCCGTTCATTAATGATTCATCAGTTCGCCTGGTCGGGGTCGAGGCAGCGGGCCTCGGCATAGCATCCGGCAAGCACGCCGCAAGCATCTGTGCGGGTCGGGTCGGCGTTCTGCACGGTAACAAGACATACCTTTTGCAAAACGATGATGGCCAGATCCAGCATGCCCATTCGATTTCAGCCGGGCTTGACTACCCGGGTGTCGGACCTGAACATGCCCTTCTCAACGATCTCGGCCGTGCCGAATATGTCTCTGTCACCGATAATGAGGCCCTGGCAGCCTTCCGCATGTTGACGGAAATGGAAGGGATTATGCCGGCCCTGGAGAGTGCCCATGCTGTTGCCCATCTTCTCAAGCTTGCCCCGGAGCTAGCCCCGGACGCGGTGATCGTTGTCTGTCTTTCCGGTCGCGGCGACAAGGATATTCACACCGTTGCCGAAGCAATGGGTGTTGAACTCTAAACGAGGGACACGGTACGCGGAACAACTACGTGGAAAGAATACGCTTTCAACGTCCACATTCCTGGACTGTCGTCATTTTGCATGAAATTTACTGAACTCAATCTTTCCCCGGAAGTCATGCGAGGCATCGAGCAGGTTGGCTTTGTCGACCTGACTCCGGTCCAGGAGGAAGCCATTCCCCTGGCACTGCAAGGACATGATGTCGCTGCACAGGCCCAGACCGGCACAGGTAAAACCGCAGCGTTTCTTATTGCTCTGTTTACCCGGCTGCAGAAAAATACGCCACTATCAACACGTGGTCCGCGGGCCCTGATACTCGCTCCGACCCGTGAGCTGGTGGTGCAGATCTGTGCCGACGCCAACGCTTTGGGTGCCTGCTGTCCCTTCAAGGTGCAGGCTATCTTCGGTGGCGTTGACTATGAAAAACAGCGGCGCGCCTTGCAGGATGGCGTGGATATTATCGTCGCCACTCCAGGACGTCTGATCGATTATGCCAAGCAGAATGTCTTCACCCTGCAACATGTCGAATCTCTGGTCATCGACGAAGCGGACCGGATGTTCGATATGGGATTTATCCGCGACCTGCGCTATATTTTGCGCAAACTGCCGCCCTTCGAAAAACGCCAGACGATGCTCTTTTCGGCCACCCTGTCACAACGTGTCATGGAGCTGGCCTACGAATTTATGAATCTAGCCGAGAAAGTGCGTATCGAACCCGGGCAGGTGACGGCCGAACGCGTTGAACAGATTGTCTATCATGTGTCACGGCGGGAAAAATTCCCACTGCTGCTCGGGCTGCTCAAGAAAGAAGAGGAGGCAGTCAGGGTCCTGGTCTTTGCTAACACCAAGAGGGAATGCGAACACCTTTCCGGACGTCTGCAGCAGAACAACTTCAAGGTGGCCGTTCTTTCCGGGGATATCCCCCAGAACCGTCGACTGCGCATCCTTGATGATTTCAAGGCCGGCAAACTGAACTTTCTGGTGGCTACCGATGTCGCCTCGCGCGGCCTGCATATTGAAGGCGTCACCCACGTGGTCAACTACGATCTGCCCCAGGATGCTGAGGACTACGTCCATCGCATCGGTCGCACGGCGCGAGCGGGAGCAGGCGGCAAGTCAATCAGCTTTGCTGATGAAGACCTGGCCTATTTCCTACCAGATATTGAGGAGTATATCGGCCAGAAAATCCCGAGCACTGTCCCGCGCGATGAAGACCTTTTTCACGATTACAAGCGTGGCGTGCCCCATAAAAAGCCTCATGTACCGGAAAAAAGAAGCGGTGGAGGCAAGTCGGTACCACCACGGCGGCGGAAACCGAGCCCCAGGAGGTAAGAACAGCGTGTCCGGAATGAGTCTGGATAGCCTTGATGGCTGTACAAGGTGTGCTCGACTGGTCGCCTTTTTGGCCCGGCTTGCGCCAGCCAGGGGGCGCCTGCGTGGCGATTATCACAATGCTCCGGTCAATGGCTTCGGTGATCTGCAAGCACGCATCTGTCTGGTCGGCCTGGCTCCAGGTGCCCACGGCGCGAATCGGACCGGCCGACCCTTTACCGGAGATGGCGCGGGCCATTTCATGTATCCGCTGCTGCACCGGGCTGGCTTTTCCAACCAGTTGGAGGCCTTGTCTGCAGATGATGGCCTGGCACTACGGGACCTTTATATCACCAACGCGGTCAAATGCCTGCCTCCTGAGAATCGTCCGAGTGCTGAGGAGTTTGCCGAGTGTCGGCCTTACCTTGAAGCAGAATTGTCAGCGTTGAAGCGTTTGCGTGTGATTATTGCCCTCGGACATGGTGCTCATGGCAGCCTGTTGCGGCTCTTCCAGGCTCAGGGGGTGATCAAGCGCCTGGCAGATGCCCCTTTCGGCCATGCGAGCCGTGTTCTCCTGCCGAATGGGCTCTGGTTGGTCGGTTGCTACCATACCAGTCGTTATAATGTTCAGACCGGTCGGATGAATGAGACGATG
The DNA here is from genome assembly GCA_051305855.1 of Desulfuromonadales bacterium. Classification (GTDB taxonomy): domain Bacteria; phylum Desulfobacterota; class Desulfuromonadia; order Desulfuromonadales; family BM103; genus M0040. The sequence goes on along the minus strand of JBPPMB010000092.1, from coordinate 24,760 downwards.
TTTCTTGACCTTCTGGAGCTGGTCAAAACGTTGGTGCCGGAAGAAAACGGTTGATATCGTTCAGTTCGTTCCGATAAATTAATCTCTTCGGGAAGTTATAGAATCCATGTCAAATATAACCGCTACCTTGAACGCTCTGAAAGAGCGTGGCACAAAAGCGCTCATCACTTTTATTACTGCGGGTGATCCGGATCTTGCAACCAGCGAGCAGATCGTTCACGCGCTGATTGATTCCGGCGTCGACCTGATAGAGCTCGGCTTTCCATTCTCCGACCCAATGGCCGACGGTCCGACGATTCAACTTGCTTCTGAGCGGGCACTGGAGTCTGGAACCACGCTGTGTGGTGTGCTTGAGATGGTTGCAAGCGTTCGTCAGCACAGCAAGGTGCCAATTGTGTTGATGGGATATTACAACCCGATCTTCTGCTATGGCCCCGAACGATTTGCCCGCGAGGCGGCAACCGCCGGTGTTGATGGTTTGCTGTTGGTTGACCTGCCTCCAGAGGAGGCGGAGGAGCTGCATCCGTTTCTTAAGAATGTCGGGATCGACCTTATAACGCTTTTGGCGCCAACGACTGGCGCGGTACGAAGTTCGCAACTTGCCGCAGGCGGTGAAGGGTTCCTGTACTATGTATCCATGACCGGTGTAACCGGCAGCCAGCAGGTAGACGCTGATGCTATCTCTATTGCAGTCAATGATCTCAAAGGGCAGAGTCTGGTCCCTGTGGCGGTAGGCTTCGGCGTCTCCACGCCAGAAGATGCCAGGGCCGTTGCCAAGATCGCCGATGCTGTTGTCGTCGGCAGCGCGCTGGTCAGGCTGATCGCAGAGTTCAGTGGCTCGCCGCATCTTCTGGATGAAGTAAGGACCTTTGCCCGGCAACTTAAGGCGGCAATCTGATCCACAGCATGCACGTTTATTATTGTCGGCGATCACGCAAAATTGATCGAAGGTGAACAGACAGCTCTTGATACCTTCTGTTGCCATGCTCCTCTTGAACAAACTTATGCTCTGCCCTCTTTAACCAGTGAACTTGACAGCTGGACAAAGATGGAGCACCGGTCAAACTATTTCATATGAAGCCACAATATCTTGAAGAAATCAGTGCGGAACTGGCATTCTGTCAGAAACACTGTCGGGTATTGAACGGCAACGAACGGTTCGTTTGCTATCACTGGAGCCGTCTGAATCGCGAGGTAAATCATGGCCTGGTTTAAAAAGTCAAAGGCGCCAATTGCGCTGGTGGAAACCAAAAACGTGCAGATGCCTGCGGGTCTCTGGACAAAGTGTAAAAATTGTGAGGAGATCATCTATTCCAAGGAGATCGAACGTAATCTGAATGTCTGTCCCAAATGCGACTACCATTTTCGTATCAGCGCACGAGAAAGGATTGCTCTGATCATTGATGACGGAACCTTCATTGAGACTGACGCTGAGATGTCTTCAGTGGATTTTTTGAAGTTCAAGGATGCAAAGAAATACAGCGACCGGATCAAGGCGGCAGTTAAAAAAAATGGTGGCGGCGATGCCATCATTACCGGTTCCGGTATGATGAATGCCCAGGAAGTTGTCGTTGCTGTCTTTGATTTTGGTTTCCTTGGTGGCAGCATGGGGTCGGTTGTCGGTGAAAAGGTGACGCGCGCGATCGAACTGGGCCTTGAAAAAAAAGCCCCTGTTATGATTTTCTCTTCCTCGGGCGGCGCGCGCATGCAGGAAAGCATCCTTTCACTGATGCAAATGGCCAAAAGCAGCGCTGCACTGGCCAAGCTGAAAAAAGCCGGAATTCCCTTTATCTCGGTGCTCACTGACCCGACCACCGGTGGCGTGACAGCCAGTTTCGCCATGCTTGGTGACCTCAATGTCGCAGAGCCGAAAGCCCTTATCGGTTTTGCCGGTCCCCGCGTTATCGAACAGACCATCCGCCAGAAACTTCCGGAAGGTTTCCAACGCTCGGAATATCTTTTGGAGCATGGAATGGTTGATATAATTGTCTCTCGCCAGGAGATGAAGGCAAAACTGTCGCAAGCTTTGCGCATATTTACCAGACAGTAGACCGTGGATTTCTCAGCAAGCCTCGATTACCTTTATGGGCTGCAGCGCTTCGGTGTCAAGCTCGGCCTGAAGAACATGCAGGAGCTGAAAGCCCGTTTGCAGCTCCTGCAGGAACCTTTGCCCTGTATTCATGTAGCTGGAACCAACGGCAAAGGCTCGGTCAGTGTCTTGCTGGCAGACATGCTCAGGCATTCCGGATTGCGAGTGGGGCTTTATACCTCTCCCCACCTGCACTGCTTCACAGAACGTATTCGTATTGACGGTGTACCGGTGGGGTGTGATGAGATAGCGCTGCTTGCCGAGACCGTGCGTCAGGCTGCCGGTGGTCTTCCGGTGACCTTTTTTGAGGCGACAACGGCAATCGCTCTGCTTGCTTTCAAAGTACACCAGGTTGATTTCGCTGTTATTGAAACCGGCCTCGGCGGGCGCCTCGATGCCACCAATATTGTCGAACCGCAACTGTGTTTAATTACCCCGATCAGCATGGATCACTGTGAATATCTCGGCGAAAGTCTCGCATCGATCGCAGAAGAAAAAGCCGGTATCATAAAGCCCGGCGTACCGCTGGTCGTAGGTAAACAGGACCCGGCAGCTGCCGAAGTGCTCCTGTCTGCGGCTTTAAAATACGATGTTGCCGTTTGTCTCGCCGAACGTGATTTTTACTGGCAGGGCGACCATGATGATCTGTCGGTTACCGTAGGCGATAAACGTCTTGACGGATTGACCTGTGCTTTGGCCGGGAAACACCAGCTCGATAACTTGGCACAGGCTGTTGCCGGGGCTATGCAACTGCGCAAGCAGGGCGTTGCGATTACTGATGCTGCCATTCATCTGGCCGGCAGAACCGTTGTCTGGCCTGGTCGTTTGGAATGGTGTGGCAACGCTCGACAGGTCCTTCTGGATGTGTCGCATAATCTGGCAGGTATAACCTGTTTAGCCAAATATCTTGCTGAGCAGAAGGTGACACAGATACACCTGGTGGCCGGATTGAGTGGTGAGCGCGACCCGACAGCTGTCCTGATGCCACTGGCAAAATATGCTGCAGCAGTCTATGCGGTTCCCGTTTCTTACCGGCCATCTGTCTCGACGAGTAAAGTCGCTGCGTGGGCCGAGAAGCAATCGCTGCCGGTTACTGAATATGTCACCGCCGGGGAAGGTTTGGCAGCAGCACTTAAAGCTGCCAGAAGCGCGGAACCGGTAGTGGTTTGTGGCTCTCTTTATCTGGTCGCTGAGTTAAGGCAGGGATTTCTTGGGGAAAACCCCCCACAGAGTATCAAGCTGTAGATCTTTTTGATTCTTCATGACGGGTAATGTAATGCGAGGTTTCTCTGCCAGGGCAATGCTCTATATGTTGCTTGTCGTTGCCGGACTTTTCTGGGTGTCTTTGAGCAAGCCTGCAATTGCTCAAACCGGGCTCTCGATTGGTTTTGCAGTCGATGGTTCAGGGCTGGCCGCTTCTTCCGCGCTGGGGGAGGATATCGGCCGCTACCTGGAAAGGCAGTTATCCCTTCCGGTCAGAACGCTCTGTGTTTCTGACGAAGGCCAGCTCCTCAACAAGTTGACCAACTTGCATGAAATTGACGTCGCCTGGCTCAGTGACGATTCTCTCGATGGGGTGCCTGCAGGTCTACTGTATCCTCTGACCAGAATTCACGACGATTCTCCAGGTCTTCTGCGTGGCAAAATCGTTGTCCGACAAGCTATGGATGCCAGTATGCGTCAACTGGTGCTTAGCGCTTTCCTGAACATGCATAAGACCTCTGACGGAAAAGCTCTGTTGTCTCAATTAGGCATAAGCCGTTTTGCCTCTCCAGAAGGAGAAGCCGCCGTCATCGTGGACATGGCTGAGCAGCAAGCACAGAAGCCGTCACAGGCTCAGGATGAGACTGAAGCGGAACTAGCCTCGGCCCCTGTAGAGCAAGTCGATATGGCAGAGAAACTGCCTTCGCCTACGGACGTTAAGGCAAGCAGGGGACCATCCCCAATTGCACTCCCTGGCAATGATCAGAAGAGGCCGATTGCTCTGGTCGCTGATTACCTTGCCTATAATTCCGAGGAAGACAGCTACGAGGCAAAAGGTGACGTGGTCCTCCAGCAAGGTGACGTCGAGTTGAAAACAGAGGAATTGCTCTGGCAGGCCGCAACTCAGGATGCTGTTGCGCAAGGGTCGGTCTTTCTTGTCGATACCGGCACTGAAATCACTGGAGAGCGCTTGCAGTACAATATGGCAACAGGCCAGGGTCAGCTCAGCGATGGTCGGGTTTTCGTCCGTGAAGGCAATTTTCATCTGGCCGGTGAAGAGATCGAAAAGCATGGTCAGACGGAATATTTCGCCAAGCACGGCAGCTTCACGACTTGTGACGGTGAAATCCCTGACTGGAAATTCACGGCCAGTGAAGTCGATGTCACTCTGGGAGGCTATGCCCGGGCCAGTAATGTCTGGTTTCACATCAAAGACGTCCCGGTTCTCTATACGCCCTACATGATGTTCCCGGTGAAGACAGAGCGGGAGTCAGGGTTTCTGCCGTTCTCATTAGGCTTTTCGAAGAATAAGGGGTTGATGGCTTCTCTTGCCTGGTATCAGGTTATTGATCGCAGCATGGATGCAACTCTCTATCTTGATTACCTCGCTGACCGCGGCCTTGGCAAGGGATTGGAATATCGGTATGCCCTGGCCAACCAGAACAACGGCCAGGCACTTTATTATCACGTCACTGGCTCAGGTGAGATTGAAACTTCTGCAGACACGCAAGAAGTACCTGACCTCTCTTATGTTAAATGGGAGCATAGTGGCAATGCGCCCGGCGGTTGGCGCGTTGCGGCAGACATTGAGTACACTGAGAAACAGTTGTTTTTTGAAGAGTTTGGTGCGTTTGTCGGAGAAGACTATAATCGCGATAAGACAGTCTCAACCTTGACGCTTCGTCGCAATTGGCAAAAGCTCAACCTGGTGGGCTATGCGCGCTATATCAATGACCTGGAAACTGACAATGACACGACTCTGCAGCGTCTCCCGGAAGTTGGACTCGGCATGGCCCGTTACCGTCTTGGTTCCACGCCTTTTTATGCAGAATTGGAGAGTTATGCTACCAATTTTGAGCGCGAAGAAGGTGAGGATGGTGAGCGGCTTTACTTGAAACCTTCATTGGCCGGCGTATTTAGACCCGGTTCATGGCTTGAAATTGTTCCGCAAGTCGCCCTTTATGAGCGACTCTATGCTGTTGACGAAAAAGATCACGGAAAGCCCGTCCCCGAATTCTCCCTGGCGTTTGCGACACGACTTGCGAAGAGCTCCGATGTAAACAACCTGGGGGGCATTGATCGTATTCAACATAGTTTCGAACCGAGGGTCGCTTATACCTATGTGCCCGAAAAAGCCCAGGACGACCTGCCTTTGTTTGACCGCTACGACAGGGTTTCACAACGTAATGATGTCAGCTATGCCCTGATTAACCGCTTCATCGCTCGCAGTACGGCTGCGGACGGTTCGCGGGTGTACCGTGACCTCTTGTACTTGCGACTGTCCCAGAATTACGACATCGATGACGCCAGAAATGACCGGTCAGGGAAGAATCAGCCATTCTCCGATGTACGTGCAGAACTTGACTTCTGGCCGACCCGAAAGATTTCCCTGAATGTGAACAGCCTGATCCCTGTTTACGGCAATAGCCTCTTGCACAGTCTGAACGTCGGCTCGTCCGTTAGGGATGATGCGGGGAATGCCGCGTCAATCAACTACACCTACAATGATATAGACTATTCCGGAGTCGCCACGGACTATCTCGCGGTTACCTTGGAGACCCCAGTTTTGAAACCGGTTTATGCCAGATTCGATGGACGTTACGATCATCTGAAAGATCGCTTCCTTGAAAGAAACCTTGGTCTTGAGTATCGCTCAAAATGCTGGAGTATTCTTCTGACATACAGCAATCGTTACCTGGAGGACCAGAAGGATGACCAGGAGCTTTTACTAACTTTCGTCCTGGCCGGTCTCGGCGCAGCCCCTGGCTTCAATACTGGCTTCTGAGCGGAAAAGCAATAACCGCAGAAAAGTTGACATATCCGGAAAATTTGTTATCTTGATTTAACTTTGCCAGCCATCCGATGGGGCTCACAGCGAGCCGGGTTGGGCGGCGATACTGATCCGGAGGGGAGGTGCTATTCAGGAGGGATTGCAGGATGAAATGCCTACATCGGGTTCTTTTATGTTTTAACTATGGAGGGAAATGCAATGAAACATTATCTGCTAATGATGGCCCTGCTGGCGTTTGTCGGCATGGCCGGGGTATCACCCGTTTACCTTGTAGCCGCTGAAAATCCTGTCGCAAGCGCAACTGTTGAAACCATTCATCTCAATCAGGCTACTGCTGAAGAGTTGCAGGCTCTGCCTGGTGTCGGGCCGGCGTTGTCAGAGCGAATTGTACTTTATCGAACGGAACACGGTCCATTCACTAGCGTGGATCAGTTGACTGAAGTTAACGGAGTCGGTCAAGCTAAACTCGCGAAATTGAGAAACCTGTTGACTGTTGATTAACCAGTCACGAAAGGCCTGCCATCTGGCAGGCCTTTTTTCGTTCTCATGGCTGGTTCTACCCGCTCTTGCCTGAGCTGTCCAGAGTAAGCTTGGCCAGGTTTGCAAAAAACCTTGATTTTTAATGTGATTTGATGAAACAATCTACAAGCTAAATGGGGGTTTTTGCAAATCGGCAGGTTTTCTATGTAGGGGTTGGTCATGGCGGGGAGCCCTGCTCAAGCTTCACGCCCTTTTGGGGGGCGACTCAATCTTTGGCCACTGGCGCTGGTTGCACTCCTCCTCGGCTTCGCATTGTTTGGCGATAGAGGGATTTTGCACATGTTGAAGCTTTCCGGGCAGAAAGCGGACTTATCGCAAAAGCTTGCCGAGTTTGAGACTCAAAACGAAGAGTTGCGAGCTGAAATCACGGCCCTGCGCAGCGATCGCCGCTATATAGAGAGGATCGCGCGCACTGAACTGGGAATGGTTCGCGATGACGAGCTGGTTTTCCAGTTCAACGACCGCAAGTAATGCTTCATAGGTTAACGAGAAACCTGGCCCATTCCGCGGTTGCGGAATGGGCCTTTACAGTGCCAGATTATACCCTGGCGCCATCAATGAATTGCAGTAGATTTACAAGGTCGTGTGTGCTTGACACTTCTCTTGGGCAGCGTTAACATAAACTGCTTTTAACCCTTTCGTGAATGTTGAGATGGCTGAAGATAAACGTAAGCTCTACCTGAACTGTGCCTGGCGCGCCAATGCATCAAACGCTTCTCCGTGGATTGCGGTGCCACCCTGTATTGCCCTGGTAACTCTGACACCCTCTGTAACATTAAGCCCGGGCAGGATGACCCTGATGCAAAGAAGGATTGATTTTCTATGAAGGATCGTCTGCGTCAACAGATTGGCGACGCTCTTCAAGCCTGCTTTGATAAGAATACGTTGCACTCCGGTGTTATCCCAGACGTGCAGATCGAGGTGCCGGGGAATCCGGAACATGGTGACTTTGCTTCCAATCTGGCGATGAATATGTCCCGGGCTGAGAAGAAGCCTCCTCGTCAGATTGCAGAAGCTCTGGTTGAGGCGCTTGGCAACTGCGATTTCCTGAGTAAGGTGGAGATCGCCGGCCCAGGCTTTATCAACTTCACACTGACGCCGACCTGCTGGTACGAAGTGCTTGATGACATTACCGCCAAGGGAGAAACATACGGTACTTCACAGGTCGGTCAGGGTCACAAGGTACAAGTCGAATTTGTGAGCGCCAATCCTACCGGTCCGCTGCACATCGGTCATGGTCGGGGGGCGGCCGTCGGGGATGCTGTCGCTGCAATCTTGCAGGCCGTTGGCTTTGACGTACAGCGAGAATACTATGTCAACGACGCTGGCAACCAGGTAGCGACCCTCGGCCGTTCCATCTGGATGCGTCTGCGTGAGCAAAACGGTGAAACGCTCGTATTTCCAGAGGATGGCTATCAGGGCGAGTACATCCGAGATCTGGCCGCACAGCTGCGTGAAGCGGATCGTTCAATTGCAGAACTCGAGGAGGATGAAGCCGTCAAACGTTGCACGGCATTTGGCATAAGCAAGGTTCTTGACGTGATTGCTGCAGATCTTAAGGATTTCGGCATCACGTTCGACAACTGGTTTAGTGAACAGAGTCTTTACGATCGCAACATGGTTGAAGTCGAGCTTGGCAAGCTGGCCGCCAGGGGGCTTTCCTACGAGCATGATGGTGCGCTCTGGCTGCGCACCACCGATTACGGTGACGACAAGGATCGGGTGCTTATTAAGTCGGATGGCAGCCCGACCTATTTTGCTTCAGATGTTGCCTATCATATGGAAAAATTTGATCGTGGTTTCGACCGGGTGATCGACGTCTGGGGTGCCGACCATCACGGCTACGTGCAGCGCATGAAAGCGGTTGTAGCCGGTCTAGGCCACTCTTCTGATGATCTTGAAGTCCTGCTGATCCAGATGGTCAATCTGCTGCGTGATGGCAAGCCGTACACCATGGGCAAGCGATCCGGGAATTTTATTACCCTGCGCGAGGTGGTTGACGAAGTCGGCAGTGACGCCTGCCGGTTTTATTTCCTGATGCGTCGTTCCGACAGTCAGCTTGATTTTGACCTGGAATTGGCCAAGCGGCAGAGCAGCGATAACCCGGTTTACTACGTACAATATGCCCATGCCCGTGTCTGCAGTATCAAACGTAACGCAGAAGAACAGGGCATCGTCTCGCCAAAGCACGCTACTGTAGATCTTTCCAGCCTGATTCTGCCAGAAGAACTTCTGCTGGCTAAAACCCTGGCTCGCTACCCTGAAACGGTCGTCGGTGCCGCACAGAATTGTGAGCCGCACCGGATTGTCTACTATCTTCAGGAGCTTGCCGGCCAATTCCATAGTTACTACAACCGGCAGCGTGTTCTGGTTGAGGACACAGCAACCACCCAGGCGCGGCTTTACCTGATTGATGGTGTCCGTACCGTTCTGGCAAATGCATTGAATCTACTTGGGGTTGACGCCCCTGAGCGCATGTGATCGCAAATTGTGGGAGAAAAAAATTATGGTGCAACCGATGGTGTCACGTTCACAGCGACGAATAGAGCGCAAGCAGGTCGTCCTTGTCGTCCTCTTGATCCTCGCTGTGGCTGGCGTCAGTTTTTTTGTTGGTGTCCTGTTCGGCCAGAGAGGCGGCCCCTTGTCGGATTTTTCTTCTCATGTTGAAAAACCAAGCCTGTCTACTGTGACAACGATCGCGCCATCGCCGCCACCAGCGCCAGAGTTAGCAGAGGTAGCAGAGGTAGCAGAGGAGAAGCCGGAGAGATTAACCTTTTATGACAATCTGCCCAAGGGGAACCAAGCCCCCCTTGGCAGCGGAATCAATCTGCCACCCGAGCAAAAGAAACCAGAAATAGAAGCAAAAAAGATAGATTCAGCCAAACCGGCAAGTTTGCCGCCCGAGCCGATACCGATGACGAAACCGGCAGTTGCACCGGTAGCCGCACCGGTAGCTTCTTCCGATGGTGCCTTTGTGGTGCAGGTCGCTTCTTTCCGTACTTGGGAGGATGCTGGAAAACTGGCTAGTCGCCTGAAAACCTATAAAATGACGACCTATGTCGAGTCAGCAGATCTCGGCGAAAAAGGTGTCTGGTACCGCGTTCTGGCCGGGCCCTACGACAATCGCGAAAGCGCTGATCAGGCCGCAGGCTTGTTGAAGGAAAAGGAGCGCTTGTCAGCCCTTGTCAGGAAGCGCTGATGGGTAGTTTTTTCTTGACACAAGGTAAGGTGTACGGGTAGATTCCAAAATCCCTGTTGCGGGGTGGAGCAGTCAGGTAGCTCGTCGGGCTCATAACCCGAAGGTCACAGGTTCAAATCCTGTCCCCGCTACCAAACAATAAATGGCCGCCTTTTCGGCGGTCTGCTGGTTTTCGGCGGTGTAGCTCAGTTGGTTAGAGCATGCGGCTCATATCCGCAGTGTCCGGAGTTCGAATCTCTGCACCGCCACCACTCTGACAGAACCCCCTTCCAGCACCGGAAGGGGGTTCTGCGTTTCAGGCCATCGACTAATGCATCTGTTGAGCCGCTTTCATAAGTCCCTGATCACGTCAGGCTGCATTCCGACAGGATGCCGAGTCCTTGTTGCGGTTTCCGGCGGTGCCGACTCAGTTGCACTGCTCCATCTCTTGCGTCATGCAGCAGATAGCATGGATTTTTCTCTGGAGGTGGCCCATCTTGATCATGCTTTACGCGACACAAGCAGAGAGGATGCGCTGTTTGTCGAGAATTTGTGTGCTGATTTGGGTGTCACGTTGACGGTGGAGCGCCGGGATGTTGCAGAAATTGCCCGGCAGCGCAAAGGCAATCTCGAAGAAGTTGCCCGGCAAGTCCGTCGAGATTTTCTGTTAACCACAGCACAGGTTCGCAACTGCCATCTGATCGCTCTTGGACATCATGCCGACGATCAGGCTGAAACATTTCTGATGCGCCTGCTGCGCGGTGCTGGTCCGGCAGGCCTGGCGAGCATGTGCATGATCAGTGCGCCCGTGGTGCGCCCTCTTTTACCCTTCCATCGTGCGGATCTCCTTGCTTATCTGAAAGAGGCCGGGATCTCTTGGCGGGAGGATGAGAGCAATCTTGACCAGGGTCTCACACGTAACCGCATTCGTCATAACCTTCTGCCAATTATGGAAAGTTTTAACCCGAAGATCAGCGCCCAGCTTGCCGGGCTCTGTGAGCAGATACGTCAGGATGAAGATTTCTGGACAGATTTAGTCCATAAGGAACTGGGCCGTTGTGGCAGTTGGCAAGATAACGAGTTCACCCTGGATCGGCTCCTTGTGCTTAAGCTGCAGCCGGGCCTGGCAAGTCGTCTGGTCAGGGCAGCTGTACAGCAGGTTCGTGGTAACCTGCGTAGTATTACGGCAAGCCACATCGCTGATATTCTGAAAATGGTTCGTGCAGATGGGCCACAAAAAGAATTGAGCCTTCCAGGAGTCTGGATTGCACGTCGTTACGAGAAGCTATTGTTTCGCAAACAAAAGCCGGATTGTGTTGAACTGTTTGAGGTAGAGTTGGGCGGTCCGGGCATTTATCCGTTGCCAGATGCTCGAGTCTTGCACTTGTCCTTGGAGGAGCAGCCTCTTGGTGAGCGGCTAGAGGCTGTCGAGTTTGCTGCGACAGGCTTAACTTTCCCGTTGCAGTTGCGACATTGCAAGCCGGGTGATCGACTTCGCCCGTCTGGAATGAGCGGATCGAAAAAGCTTCAGGACTTTTTTGTTGACCTTAAATTGACCAGCGAGGAGCGGCAGAAGGTTTTGCTGCTGCTCAAGGATGACGAAGTCGTCTGGGTGGTCGGTTTACGTCGATCCGATGGCCGTCTTCCCAAGGTTGGTGAGCCTGTTCTGAGGATCGCAATTGAACCTTGAAAACTGGGCATATTCAACTTGTGATAACGTGACCTTTATGGTAGAGTTTCCTCTGTTTTTTCAACTCCAAGCACCGTATTTTTCAGGTGTTTTCAGCCTTAGGGGGTAATGTGAATCAGTTTTATAAAAATTTGGCACTCTGGCTGGTTATCTCGTTGGTGATGATCATGCTGTTCAATATGATGACCCAGCAGGGCCGCGACCTCAAACCGGTGCCGTATACAACCTTTCTGACTGCTGTAGAAGAAGGGAAAGTTATCGACGTGACGATTCAGGGCTCGAACCTGGAAGGGAAATATTCCGATGGTTCGTCCTTCAAGACTTATGCCCCGAATGATCCGGACCTGATCAGTATGCTGCGAGAGCAGGGGGTCGCTATCGTGGCGGAACCAGACGAGACCAACAGCTTCTGGATGACCATGATGGTCTCCTGGGGTCCTATTCTGCTGCTGATCGCCGTCTGGATCTTTTTTATGCGGCAGATGCAGTCCGGCGGTGGCAAGGCGATGAGTTTCGGCAAAAGCCGCGCAAAATTGCTCAGTGAGTCATCGGCCAAAGTTACCTTCAACGACGTGGCTGGAATCGACGAAGCCAAAGATGAGCTTGAAGAAGTTGTCTCATTTCTGAAAGATCCGAAAAAATTCTCCCGGCTCGGTGGGCGCATCCCGAAAGGCGTGCTGTTAGTTGGCGCCCCGGGAACCGGGAAAACCTTGCTGGGAAGGGCGATCGCCGGTGAAGCCGGCGTGCCGTTTTTCTCCATATCCGGTTCTGATTTTGTCGAGATGTTTGTCGGGGTTGGTGCCAGCCGTGTTCGTGATCTTTTTGTGCAGGGGAAGAAAAACGCACCCTGCATTATCTTCATTGATGAGATCGATGCTGTCGGCCGCCATCGCGGTGCCGGTATGGGGGGCGGTCACGACGAGCGCGAACAGACCCTCAACCAGTTGCTGGTTGAAATGGATGGTTTTGAGTCGAACGAAGGGGTCATCCTGATTGCTGCCACCAACCGCCCGGATGTCCTCGACCCAGCGCTACTGCGTCCGGGTCGTTTCGACCGCCAGGTTGTTGTACCTCGTCCTGATGTCCGTGGCCGGTTCAAAATACTCCAGGTTCACGCCCGCAAGGTTCCTTTGGGAGAGGATGTAGACCTCAACGTTATCGCCAAGGGTACGCCCGGTTTCTCAGGGGCGGATCTGGAAAATCTGGTCAATGAAGCGGCACTTCTGGCGGCAAGGGCCAATAAGAATGAAGTTAATCGGCAGGATCTTGATAGCGCCAAAGATAAGGTCATGATGGGTGCAGAGCGACGCTCCATGGTGATTACCGAAGAAGAAAAGAAAGTGACTGCCTATCATGAAGCCGGGCATGCTCTGGTGGCGATGTACACTCCAGGTGCTGATCCGGTTCACAAGGTTTCGATCATCCCGCGTGGCCGGGCAATGGGTGTCACCATGTACCTGCCCGAAGAGGAAAAGTACAATGAAACCAAGGTTGGTCTGAATATTAAGATACGCACCCTCATGGGTGGGCGGGTTGCAGAGGAGCTGATCTTCGAAAGTGTCACCACCGGAGCTTCAAACGATCTGGAGCGAGCTACGGCCATCGCTCGCAAAATGGTTTGTGAATGGGGCATGAGCGATAAACTTGGACCTCTTTCTTACGGCGAAAAAGAGGGTGAGGTCTTCCTTGGCCGTGATTTCGGTCATGTCAAGAATTACAGTGAAGCAACCGCATACTCTATCGATGAAGAGATTCGACAGATTGTAGAAGAAAACTATGTTCTTACCCGCGAGGTCCTTAGTAAAAACAAAGAGGCCTTGATCAAAGTCTCCGAGACCTTGTTGGAACGTGAGAATATGGATGGAAGTGAAATCAAGGCCATTATTTTTGGTTCTGAAGAGGCGACTGCAGAAGAAGTCGTTGACGTTGCTGAGAACAGTTCCGCTACTGCAGAACCTTCTGCTGCGGAGGAATAATCAAAGGGCTTGACACACATCACGGTCCGTTACCGGAATACCTCGCTGGCAGGACAGTCCGTCTGAATCTGCAAGCTCCGTGTATCGTAGGCATCCTGAATGTCACACCTGATTCATTCTCCGACGGTGGTTGTTACCTGAAGATTGACGCAGCTCTCAAGCAAGGTCGGCGCATGGCAGGTGAAGGGGCCGCCCTGATTGATGTCGGCGGAGAAAGCACCAGGCCCGGAGCTCCCTCGGTCACGGTGGAAGAGGAACTGGAACGGGTCATCCCGGTCATTGAAGCCTTACAGCGTGACGTGGCACTGCCTCTTTCCATTGATACCAGCAAAAGCGTTGTTGCGGCTGCAGCCCTGTCTGCCGGAGTTGAATTTGTCAACGACATCAGCGGTCTGACGTTTGATGCGCAGATGGCTGCAATTGTTGCCACTTCGGGAGCAGGTCTTTTCGTTATGCATACCCGGGGCAAACCCGATACCATGCAGCAGCGCACGCATTATAATGATGTCGTCGAAGACGTTATTGCTGCACTTCGCAGGAGCATCGCCAACGCTGAGACGGCTGGGATTCCCGGCGATAAAATCGCCATCGATCCTGGGATAGGCTTCGGTAAGGATGTCCCTGGAAATCTAGAGCTGCTGCGGCGGATCTCTGCTCTGACTGATCTGGGGCGGCCAATCATGTTGGGTACGTCGCGCAAGAGTTTTATCGGTCAGGTCCTTGCCCAGAGTGACCCTGATGAGCGGCTAGCCGGAACTCTGGCAACCATTGCCCTCGGTTATGCCGGGGGAGCACGTCTGTTCCGCGTTCATGACGTTGCTGCTGCACATCAGGCGGCCAAGATGGCCCATGCCGTGTGCTGTGGAGCAGAGTGGTCAGCCAACTGACCTGACTTTTCATTTTGGGGATATTCCGGATGCTCGAGATGCTGACAAATTTCCGCTGGTTTCTGGATCTGCTCGACATCCTGCTTGTCGCCTTTATCATTTACCGGATCATCCTTCTTATCAAGGGTACCCGGGCTGTGCAGATGCTGGTTGGCCTGGCAGTCCTCCTGATCATCTATGTGGCCTCCCAGATTGGCGGTCTTTATACCCTTAACTGGATTCTCAATAACTTCCTCTCCTCGATCATCTTGGTGATAGTCGTCCTTTTTCAACATGATATCCGCCGGGCCCTGATTCATGTTGGTCGTAACCCGTTTTTTGCCGATCTCTCTTTCCGTGAAGAAACCCGAGTCATTGATGAGCTCTGTAAAGGGTGTGTTGCCCTCTCCCAGAAGAACCTTGGTGCTCTGATTGTTATTGAGAGAGAAACCGGAATCAACGACTTCCTTGAGGTGGGCGCTGAACTGGACGCTAAGCCCTCCGGTGACCTGCTTCAGGCTATTTTCCACCACGCTTCGCCCATGCACGATGGGGCGGTCATCATTCAAGGCGGCAGGATTACCCGGGCCGGTTGCTTCTTGCCACTGACCCAGAATCCCGATGTCAACCCGCAATTTGGCACCCGCCACCGTGCAGCAATAGGTCTGACCGAACTGGTCGATGCTGTCGTTATCGTGGTTTCCGAGGAGACCGGCAGGATCTCCGTGGTGGTCGGCGGTAAAATAACGCGAGAGCTGGAAGTGGCAACGCTGAAAAAAGTTCTTAACCGCTTGCTTGAGCCACGCCGCCTACGCGGTAAGAAGAGCTGATCATGATCGATAAAATTTTCGATAACTGGTTGTTGAAATTCATATCCTTGGCCTTTGCTGTGGTTCTCTGGTTTTTTGTCATGGGTGAAAGCCGAATGGAAGTTACTCATGTCGCACCACTGGAATATAAAAATCTCCCGGTAGGATTGATGATTGCCAGTGAAGTGCCGACATCCGTTGCGATTATGATCAGTGGACCACGCGCCCTGCAGGTCAACCTCAGCCCAAGTGATATCAGCCTTAGTGTTGATCTGAAAGGACTCTCGGCAGGAGTAACCTCATTCAAACGTCTCGAGGAGAGTCTTAATATCCCTACTGGCCTG
Source organism: Desulfuromonadales bacterium (assembly GCA_051305855.1). GTDB lineage: Bacteria > Desulfobacterota > Desulfuromonadia > Desulfuromonadales > BM103 > M0040. The sequence goes on along the minus strand of JBPPMB010000092.1, from coordinate 9,274 downwards.
AAAATTACCCGGATATCGCCTTCCTATGTCGATGTCAAGTTGGAGAGGGTCCGCGACCGGGATGTTCCGGTCCGTGTTATTCTGGTCGGTGAGCCTGCCCCCGGTTTCATCGTCAAGTCATCAAAGGCTCTTCCGGAGAAGATAACCATTTCCGGTGCAGAGAGCGAACTGAAGGGGGTTTCCGAGGTCGTTACCGAGGGGATCGATGTGACCCATGTCCAGGAAAGTTTTTCCCAGACTGTAGCGATCAGCTACATAGGCAACTACACCGTGTTGAAAGAAACCAAGACTGTTGAAGCCCAGGTCGAGGTGAAGCCGGACCCAGATTATGTCCCACCACAGACGACAGAAAAGCAAGCTGAAGCAGTTGAAATAGAGGGAGAGAAGACTCAATAATGGCCAAGCAACTCTTTGGAACCGACGGGGTGCGCGGTATTGCCAATATGCACCCCATGACAACAGAAATGGCCATGCAGTTGGGACGTGCTGCTGCTTATGTCTTTAAACATGATAACCGACGCAGTCGAATCGTGATTGGTAAAGATACGCGCTTGTCTGGCTATATGATTGAGAATGCTCTGGCTGCGGGGATCTGTTCGATGGGTGTCGATGTCCTGCTGGTCGGCCCTTTGCCGACGCCTGGCATTGCGTTTATTACGGCCTCCATGCGTGCTGATGCCGGGGTAGTGATCTCCGCTTCGCATAACCCTTACCAGGATAACGGTATTAAGTTTTTTGCCCGTGACGGTTTTAAATTGCCCGATGAATTGGAACTGCAGATTGAAGAACTGATTTTTTCTGACCGGATTGAAACGTTACGACCAACAGCTGAACATGTGGGAAAAGCCTTTCGTGTTGATGACGCCATCGGCCGCTACATCGTTTTTCTCAAACATACCTTCCCCAGAGAACTTGATCTCACTGGTTTGAAAATCGTTCTGGACTGTGCGCACGGGGCCGCGTATCGCGTGGCTCCGGCTGTTCTTGAAGAACTGGGAGCCAAAGTATTTACCTACGGTGTCAAGCCTGACGGCACCAACATCAACGCCGGTTGCGGGTCTACTCATCCCGAAGTGATTTCTGCGGCGGTTCGTGAACATGGCGCTGATCTGGGGATCGCCCTTGATGGTGATGCTGATCGCTGTATCTTTGTCGACGAACACGGTAATGAGGTTGATGGCGACCATATCATGGCAATCTGTGGCATCGACCTGATCAAGAGAAATGCTCTGCCGCAGAACACTGTAGTTGGCACAGTGATGTCAAATATGGGGCTCGATATTGCTTTGCGCAAGGCCGATGGGCGGGTGGTTAAAACTGATGTCGGAGATCGTTATGTGGTTGAGGAGATGCGCCGCAGCGGTTACCGGTTTGGTGGTGAACAATCCGGTCATATGATTTTTTTCGATCATAATACGACGGGGGATGGCATGATCTCGGCGCTTCAGGTCCTGGCGATTCTGCAAAAAACCGGCAAACCTCTTTCAGAACTCGCCTCGGTTATGACGGCGCTGCCACAGGTCCTTGTTAATGTCCGGGTTCGCGAACGGCGCAACCTTGAGGAGTTACCTCAGGTCGGCAATCTTATCGGAGAGGTTGAAAGCCGCCTGGGTGATGCGGGCCGGGTACTGATCCGTTATTCTGGTACAGAACCTCTGATGAGGATCATGCTTGAGGGCCAGGATCAGGTTGAGATTACTGATATGGCCAATGAAATTGCCCAGCTTGTAAAAAGCTTGATCGGCGAAGAAACATCTGGAGAGTGAGCATGGCCAAGTTGGGCGTTAATGTCGATCATGTCGCAACAGTGCGCCAGGCAAGGGGCGGAACCGAGCCTGACCCTGTTACTGCAGCTGCAATGGCGGAACTTGCAGGCGCCGATGGCATTACGGTCCATCTTCGAGAAGACCGCAGGCACATCCAGGACCGCGATGTCATGCTGCTGCGGCGTACCGTGCAGACCCACCTGAACCTTGAAATGGCGGCTACTGATGAAATGATCGCAATTGCCATGAAGATCGTTCCCGAGTACGTGACCCTCGTGCCGGAAAAGCGCCAGGAACTAACCACCGAAGGTGGCCTTGATGTCGCCAGATACAAGGAGAAGCTGAGCGGGCAGATCGACCTGCTGCATCAGGCCGGTATCACAGTCAGTCTCTTCGTTGATCCTGACCTTGCGCAGCTGAAGGCCTGTGCCAGGGTTAAGGCGGATTATGTGGAGATTCACACTGGGGCCTATTGTGGTGCCAAGGGTAAGGGGCAGGCTGCAGAATTGACGAAAATCGAAGAGGCAATCAGAGCTGGCAAGAAGCTCGGTTTGGGCGTGAATGCCGGACACGGACTCAACTACCAGAACATCCGTCCGGTTCTCGCCCTGAGCGGCATCGAGGAGTACAATATTGGCCACAGCATCATTGCGCGGGCAATTCTGGTCGGACTAGACCGGGCAGTCCGGGAGATGGCTCAACTGGTGCACGGGTACTGATTATGCCGATCGTCGGTATCGGGACGGATCTGGCCAGGATCGAGCGTTTCCGGGCGTTTGTTGTAAACACAAAGACCGCTCTGCTGGGGCGGCTTTTTACCCTTGGCGAACGTGAATATGCTTTTGCCAAAAAAGACCCTGCGCCTCACCTGGCGGCTCGTTTCGCGGCCAAAGAGTCCTGCCTGAAAGCGTTCGGGATAGGTTGGCGTGAAGGGATAGGTTGGCATGATATGGAAGTCGTGCCCGATGAACTGGGCCGTCCTGATTTGCATCTTTCCGGGCGTGCTGCAGTGGTTGCCGCCGTAAAGCAGGTGAAAGTGGTACACTTGTCCTATAGTCACGATGGCGACTATGCCGTTGCCACGGTAATCCTGGAACGTCTATGAAAGTCCTGACGGCTGCGCAAATGCAGGTGATTGATCGACAGACAATCGACGAGATCGGGATCCCCGGGATCGTGCTGATGGAGAATGCAGGCCGACGTGTTGCAGAAGAAGCCGTTCAGAGATTCTCCGCTGCAGGTCATCTGCGGGCACTGGTCATGGCCGGCAAGGGCAATAACGGTGGTGACGGTTATGTGGTTGCCCGACACCTTCTAAACCTCGGTTGGGATGTCCAAACTCTGGTTCTGGCAGCGCGAGAGGCCATCAAGGGAGATGCTGCAGTGACCCTGGCATCCCTTGAGCATTGCGGTGGGCAGGTCTGCTTCGCTTCCGATGCCGCGGGTGTGGAGACATTCCTGATGTCGGTTGCCGAATCCCCCGCCCTGATTGTTGATGCTCTGTTCGGAACCGGTCTCACCAAACCAGTACAGGGCCTCTATCTGCAGGCTATCGAGTGGCTTAATAAACAACCGTCTGCGGTGGTTGCCGTGGACATCCCTTCAGGTATAGATGCTTCTACCGGCCGGGTTCCCGGCCCGGCTGTAAACGCAACCTTGACGGTCTCTTTGGCTTTCCCTAAAGTTGGTCAGGTTAGTTATCCAGGTGCCGGCCTGGTCGGTGAACTGGTGACTGTAGATATTGGCATTCCGGAGCCGGTTGCCTCGAGGGCATCGACAAACTGCCTGCTGATCGACGCCACAGAGGCTCGCCGCTTGCTCCCGCTGCGCAATCGGGATGGACACAAGGGGACCTTTGGACATCTCCTGGTGGTGGCCGGCTCCCCGGGAAAATGTGGCGCTGCAGTCATGGCTTCCGAGGCTGGCTTGCGAGCTGGTGCCGGACTGGTAACGCTGGCTTGTCCACAGAGCCTCCAGCCGATCATTGCCTCCCGGCTTACCGAAGTTATGACGGTACCCATTGTCGATGTAAACGGTGAGGCCAGTGTGCAGGCCCTGGATGATCTTCTGGCCTTGGCCGAAGGAAAACAGGCTCTGGCTATCGGACCGGGGGTAGGGCTTGGCGAAGAACCAAGAGCTTTGATTCGCCGGCTGGTGCAGGCTTCAGCTCTGCCGATGGTTATTGATGCCGATGGCTTGACTGCGCTGTGCGGACACACGCGGATTCTTGACCGTCAAACGGATCGTCAGATCATCCTGACTCCACATCCCGGTGAAATGGCACGCTTGGCCGGGTTATCGACTGCCGAGATCCAAGCCGACCGTTTTACCGTGGCGAGAAACTTTGCTGTACGTCACCGTGTGGTGCTGGTTCTCAAGGGGGCCCGAACTTTAACTGTATCGCCTGAGGGACAGGTTCACATCAATAGCACAGGCCACGCAGGCCTGGCCAGTGGAGGAATGGGTGATGTTCTAACCGGCCTGATCGCTGGTTTGCTTGCCCAGGGACTTAGCGCACTGGATGCGGCGACCCTTGGAGTATATCTCCATGGCCTGGCTGCCGATCGACTCTTGGCAACCTTCGGCGATGCTGGATTGTTGGCCACTGACGTTATGTCTGAGATCCCTGCCGCACGGCAGGCTTTATCGAAGGAGGGTTAAATGCTGACAGCAGGCGATATCATGACGACGAAAATCCACACCGTTCATCTGGATACTGAGATCAAAGCCCTGGCGAAAACGTTTGTCGAACACAATGTCAACGCCATGCCGGTCGTAGATGATGATGGTCTGCTGGTCGGTATGGTCACTCAGACAGATCTTGTCGAACAGGACAAGCCACTGCATATCCCCACCGTGATCTCTCTCTTTGACTGGGTTATTTATCTGGAGAGTCCGAAAAAATTCTTGGAAGAGGTGCGTAAGGTTACGGCGCGCAAAGTGAGTGAAATCTGTTCGAGAGACGTGATTACCTGCACACCGGATACCCCGGTTGCGACAGTCGCCAGTCTGATGGTGGACAACAAGCTGCATCTGGTACCAGTCGTTTCTGAAGACCGGATGGTCGGAGTGGTTGCCCGCCTTGATATTATCCGTAGTATGGGTGAGTAACCTTGGAGTCCTGGCAGGCGCTAACTGAAGCTCCGGAGGAGACACGCGAACTGGGACGACTGCTCGGTGAATGTGCCTTCGCCGGGCTGGTTGTCCTTTTAAATGGTGATTTGGGTGCAGGGAAGACCTGTTTTGCCCAGGGAGTGGCCAACGGGTTGGCGGTCTCTTCGGCCTCACCGGTCACCAGCCCAAGCTATACCTTGCTGAATATCCACCATGGTCGCCTTCCTCTTTATCATTTTGACCTCTTTCGACTCTCACAAGTTCATGACCTTGAAGATCTTGGTTATGACGAGTTTGCCGAAGCCGATGGTTTGACTTTGATTGAATGGGCAGATCGTATGAAGGATGCACTGGCCGCTTCAGTTTCTGTCTGTATAGAAACTCGCGCAGCTCAGCAACGTAAACTCCGTTTTGACGCACTGGATAAGCGCGGCCGGGAACTCCTGGAGCAACTCGCGAGAAACTGGCCGGTTTGCAGCGAAAGCCGCACAATGTCCCGTGAAAACCTTTGACGGCTGGCAGAAATACTGCTATTAAGAGCACTTGGCTCCATAGGAGCACATCTCACTGTTGGTTGGTTTCCAAAGGGAGCCACACCAGGAAGGGTTGACCACAGATGGCACTGGTGGTTCAGAAGTATGGCGGCACCTCAGTAGGGACCGTCGAAAAGATACAGAATGTCGCCCGGCGGGTTGCACGTACCTATGATGAGGGCAACGACATGGTGGTTGTCGTCTCGGCCATGGCTGGCGAGACCAACAAGTTGGTTGCCCTCGCCGAGCAGATGTGCGAGTTCCCCAGCGAGCGTGAGTATGACGTTCTGGTCGCTGCGGGTGAACAGGTCTCCATCGCTTTGCTGTCGATGGCACTGCAGTCGATGGGATATAAGGCCAAGAGTTACCTTGGCTGGCAGATCCCGATCTACACCGACAATGCTTTTTCGAAAGCGCGCATTGAAGAGATTCAGGATGCCAATATTCGAGAAGATCTGCAAAATGGCACGATTGTTGTCGTCGCCGGATTCCAAGGCATAGATCGCGACAACAATATCACCACCTTAGGCCGAGGTGGTTCCGATACCTCAGCGGTGGCCGTTGCTGCAGCCTTGCAAGCGGACGTTTGTGAAATCCTGACTGACGTCGACGGCGTCTATACCACAGACCCGCGTATTGTGGCCGATGCCTCCAAGATGGAAAAGATCTCCTATGATGAAATGCTTGAAATGGCCTCACTCGGGTCCAAGGTATTGCAGCTCAGATCAGTCGAGTTTGCCAAGAAGTACGACGTAGTCGTTCACGTACGTTCCAGCCTAAATGACAATCCAGGGACACTGGTGATGAAGGAGGATGCTGAAATGGAAACAGTCCTGGTTTCAGGAGTTACTTACAATAAGGATGAAGCAAAAATTTCTGTACTGCGTGTTCCAGACATGCCGGGGATTGCCGCGCAGATTTTCTCGCCGCTCTCGACTGCGAATATTACTGTGGATATGATTATCCAGAATGTCTCGCATGCGGGCTCTACCGATCTGACCTTTACTGTGCCACGTGCCGATTTCAAAAAAGCACTCAAGATTGTCGAGGAAACCGCGGTTAAAATAGGTGCTGCCGGCGTAGAAAGTAATGTGTCTATAGCCAAGGTGTCGATCGTCGGTGTGGGGATGCGTTCTCACTCAGGTATTGCCAGCAAGATGTTTGAGACCCTTTCCGCAGAGGGGATCAATATCCAGATGATTTCAACCAGCGAGATCAAGGTGTCCTGTGTCATCGATGACAAGTACACTGAGCTTGCTGTTCGTGTCCTGCATGCCGCTTTTGAGTTGGATAAGGGACAGGTTACCGAGGAACGGTAATTTTTAATCTCTGGATAGAGGATTGGGAGAGGATGGATGAGTAGAGTTTTTCTATATGACACAACCTTACGTGACGGCACTCAGGCCGAGGATGTTTCCTTTCTGGTTGCGGATAAAATTCGCATTGCGCAAAAGCTCGATGAGCTTGGCATTGACTATATCGAGGGTGGTTGGCCCGGATCAAATCCCAAGGACATTGCTTTTTTCAAAGACGTTAAGAAGATTACCCTGAGTCATGCCAAGGTTGCAGCTTTTGGTTCGACCCGCCGGGCAAAGTCGACCCCAGCCAAGGACAATAACATTCAGACCCTGATTCAGGCTGAACCGGATACGGTTACGATCTTCGGCAAAACCTGGGATTTTCATGTTCGCGAGGCACTGCGGATCAGTCTGGAGGAAAACCTCGAATTGATCTATGACTCGCTGGCCTACCTGAAAGAAAATGTGCCTGAGGTTGTTTATGATGCCGAGCATTTCTTCGATGGTTACAAGGCCAATCCCGCCTATGCCATTAAAACACTGGAAGCTGCGCAACAAGCCGGGGTCGCCTGTATCGTCCTTTGTGATACTAACGGCGGATCAATGCCGTACGAAGTTGCCGATATCATCAAGAAGGTCAAGAAAAGCATCCAGACACCTCTGGGTATTCATGCTCACAATGACAGCGAGTGTGCTGTGGCCAATTCTCTGGTGGCAATCGAACAGGGTGTGGTGCATGTTCAGGGAACGATCAACGGCTTCGGTGAACGATGCGGCAATGCCGACCTCTGCTCAATCATCCCCGCCCTCAAATTGAAGATGGGTCGCGAGTGTGTCTCCGACCAGCAATTAAAGAGCCTGCGGGTCACCTCACGCTATATCTACGAACTCGCCAATCTGGTACCGGCCAAGCACCAGGCTTATGTCGGGAACTCTGCATTTGCCCATAAAGGTGGTGTGCATGTCTCAGCTATTCAACGTCATCCTGAGACTTATGAGCATATACGGCCGGAACTGGTCGGCAATGTTACCCGTGTGCTGGTCTCCGACCTTTCCGGACGTGCCAACATCCTGGCCAAGGCCGAGCAGTTCAATGTCAATCTGAACAGCAAGGATCCGGTGACAATGGAAATCCTTGAAGAGATCAAGACCCTGGAAAACCAGGGTTACCAGTTTGAGGGCGCGGAAGCTTCCTTTGAGCTGTTGATGCGGCGTGCCATGGGGGAGATGCGCAACTTCTTCTCTGTCATCGGCTTCCGGGTCATTGATACCAAGCGACATGAAGATGAAATGCCGACTTCCGAGGCGACCATCCAGGTCAAGGTCGGCGGACGGATAGAGCATACAGCTGCTGAGGGCAACGGTCCGGTCAATGCTCTGGATCATGCCCTTCGCAAGGCTCTTGAACAATTCTATCCGCAGTTAAAAGAGGTGAAACTTTTTGATTACAAGGTGCGAGTCCTGCCTGCAGGAAGAGGCACGGCTTCAGTAACCCGGGTGCTGATTGAGTCTGGAGATAAAACTGGCCGTTGGGGAACCGTTGGTGTCAGTGATAACATTATCGATGCTTCCTATCATGCTCTGGTTGACGCATTGCAATTCAAGCTGATGCGCGATCATGCTGACTAACCCTTTTTTTACTCCACCGCCAGCGCTCATGGTGCTGGCGGTGGCGATTCTTCTGGGTGTTCTTTTAAACCGGGAGGCTTCCACTGCGGAGGGCCTCCCGGTTTTTTCGCCTTTGGAACGTGATTTTGTTCATGTTGAGCTAGCAGGTGATGGTTTGGTGACAGGAGTGTATCAATTTTATGACGGTTTGACCTTATGCGACGTCATAAAATTGACGGACTCTCTGGCGGTCCAATTATTGACGACCAATCCCGTCTGTTCTCAGCCGTTGCATGGCGGCGAAAGTTTAAGGATCGTAAGAAAAGAACCAAGAATTGAGATCATACAGCAAGGCTGGATGAAGGCGAGTCATCGCGTGGCGATGACAATCCCGTTGCACCCGGATTGCATGAGCAGAGTGGATTGGACCGTTTTGCCCGGAGTCGGTGACGCACTTGCTGAACAGATAGAAACTGATCGTCAAGAAAATGGCGATTACGTACATCTTGAAGCCTTGATGAGAGTGAAAGGCATAGGGAAAAAGCGCATTGAAGGCTGGAGAGAGTTTTTTTAATAGGCATAAATAGCTGTTTTTACGGTATAAATTATTTTTACCAGAAGGTTCTTCCTGCGTGAATACTGATCGATCTCAAGTTGGCATGCCTTGTGTATTACTGCTTAACACATGAAAGAAGTACACAATGCTTTTTGTTCAGTATTAAACAGGGAGGTAATACCGTGAGATGTCCCAAGTGTAAAGCCCGTATGTATGCAGAGAAGTATTACGATTTTGTGCGTGCTTTTGATGCATGGAAGTGTTGCTCGTGTGGTGAAGTTATAGATCCGACGATTCTGGCCAATCGTGCCCGCAGTCATAATATTTTCCTTGGTTGAGTAAAGAACACATACTGGAGAAAAGCCCGGAGCAGATGTTCCGGGCTTTTCTTTTTCGAGT